>JBDHVD010000365.1:0-9459 GCA_039809525.1 Labilithrix sp.
CCACCGCTCGTTCACCGTACCGGCGGCGAACGCCGCGCCCGCGGCCCGGGCGGACGGAGCGACCGAGCCGCCGCCGAGCGGGACGCGCCGTCATGCCGGCGGCGCGGTCGGGTTCTTCAGGATGGGCGTCGAGCACATCCTGACGGGCTACGACCATCTCGTCTTCCTCCTCGGCCTCGTCCTCGCGCGCGGCCGCCTTCGTTCGCTGCTCGCCGTGGTGACGGCCTTCACCGTCGCGCACTCGATCACCCTCGCGCTCGCCGCGTTCGGGGTGTGGGCGCCGAGCGCGCGGATCGTCGAGCCCGCGATCGCGCTCTCGATCGTCTACGTCGGCGTCGAGAACTTCTTCGTGAAGGACGTGAAGGACCGGTGGCGGATCACGTTCCCCTTCGGGCTGATCCACGGGTTCGGCTTCGCCGGCGCGCTGCAGGAGATCGCGCTCCCGCGCGCGGAGATCCCCGTCGCGCTGGTGTCCTTCAACCTCGGCGTCGAGGCGGGCCAGCTCGCGGTGATGGCCGCGGTGCTGCCGCTGCTCGTCGCGCTGCGGAAGCGGGAGTGGTTCGAGACACGCGCGGTCCGCTTCGTCAGCGGGGCCGTCGCCGTCGCCGGCGGCGTCTGGTTCGTCAGCCGCGCGTTCGGCGGGTGACGCGGCATGCGCTCAGGACGGCGGGCCTTCCCACGGCCGCCGGACCCAGCCGCCGGAGATCGTCCGCTCGTCGAGCAAGAGCAAGAGCCCGGCGTCGATGAGCTCGTCCACGGCGCTGCAGATCGAGTCGAGCACGCTGCGCCGTCCCGGGGTGGTGGAGGCGGCCTTGCGGTACTCCTCACGATTCCGCCACACGACGTCGACGCCCGCGAGCGTCTCGCGCGCCTCGTCCGAGGAGCCGTCGATGAGCGACGCATAGATGAGGCGCGCGGGATCGCTGAGCGGGGCCAGCGTCGGGTGCGACCAGTCGATCCGGCGCACCCGCTCGTCCGCGAGCAGGTCCGCGGCGAAGTCGTCGTCGTGATGGACGCGGGCAGCCATTCGCGCCAGCGAAGCAAGCGGTGTGCGCGGCGAGCCATGCTCGCGTTCGGCGCGGCGGCCGACCTCGGGCACATCGGACGCGCGGCGAGGCGAGCTCGGCACCGCGTCGCACGCGCCCGCGCCGGTCAGGGCGGCGGAGGGATGAACGGGTTCGCGTTGCCCTGACGCTCGGCGATGCGACGGTTGCGCTCGCGCTCCCAGGCGTCGGGCGGGTCCTCGGTGTCCCATCGATCGAAGAGCGCGCGGTGCGCGTCGTCGACGAGGCCGCGATCGGGATACGCCGCGTTCATGTACTTGTACGCGCGTGCGAGATCGCCCCGGACCTCGCGCCGGGGCAGGAAGACGCCCGCCTCGATCGTGCTGCCGCACGCGCCGAAGTGGAGCGAGCCCGCCGCGCCGGCATGGGCCGTCGAGGAGCCCGGCGGATCGAGGACGCCCATCGGGAGATCGCCGCGCAGCCCGTTCACCTCCCCGACGACGGGGAAGAGGTTGTGGAGATCGCCTTCCATGCGCGCGAACTCGGGGGACGTGCGCGCGCACTTGCGGCCGCGATACCGCCGCTTCTTGCGGTCGACGCAGCGGTCGCTCCCCTCGCGCCACTCGACGAAGGTCCGGCCGAATGCCGCGGCCGGGACCGCGTGCTCCCACTCGATCCGCTGCGCCCGCGCAGCATCGCGTGCGGGAGAGTAGCCGCAGCTCGCGAGGTCGACGCGCAGGCCGCGGCCCGGCTCGGGGAGGAACGTGCATCCGCAGTACAGATCCACCCGTGCGGGCGCACTCGCGTAGATCTGAAGAAGCGCCTTCTTCGCCTCGTCGAACGAGCGAATCCGCGCATTGCCGCCCGGCGACACCGGTGCGACGAGAGGAGGCGGCGCTTCGCCGTCGTCCTCGTCGTCGTCGCGTCCTGCAACGTCATCGTGGCCGGGCGTTGACGGCGGCGGCGTGGAGGGCCGCGAAGCGCAGGCGATCAGCAGCAACGCGAGGGCGACGATCGCGGAGCGCGGTCCTTGCATGGCGCGAGCATACCGGCATCGGAGGCGCCCGGAGTCCGTTGACTTCGCGCCGTCCGAGTCGTCCCCTCACAGCCATGCGCCACCTCCGCTCCACCTCGCTCCCGTGTCTGATCGCAGCGTCGCCGCTCGCGCTCCTCGCGTGCGCCGAGAGCTCGGAGGTGGTGCGCCCGCCACGCGGAGCCACGGTGGTGCACGTCGATCCGGACGACCTGGTGGGCGTCTCGACGACGCCGCCGATCCGCCGTCCGCCGCCGGAGTTCGAGGACACCGATCCGAGCGCCGTCCGCTTGTTCCACGACGTGCTCGCGCCGTACGGCACGTGGACGAACGATGCGCGCCTCGGCTTCGTCTGGGTGCCGAGCAAGGATCAGACGGGCGAGGGGTTCGTGCCCTACGCCACGCACGGCCACTGGACGCATCGCGTCGCCGAGTCCGCCGCTGGCGTCCCGGCCGAAGACTACGTCTGGGTGAGCGATCTGCCCTGGGGCTGGGTGACGTTCCACTACGGACGATGGGCGTACGTCGGCGGGTCGGCCGAGAACGCCGGCTGGGCGTGGATCCCCGGACGGCGCTACTCCGGGGCGTGGGTCGACTGGCGGGTGCCCGAGGATCCCGCGGCGAACGACGCGGTGATCGGCTGGGGGCCGACCCCGCCGGCGCACGTCTGGCAGATCTCGCCGCGCGAGCGGACGCCGATCGCCGTGCCCTACGTCGCGTTCGCCACGCCGTATGCCTACGCGAGGGCGAAGCACCTCTTCGCGCGCGATCTCCCGGTGCGGCTGCTCGCGGCGGGCGCCGCGCTCTCCGTGGCGCACGCGACCGGGCCGTCGGTCGCGCCGTCGCCCGAGCGCCTCGGCTTCCGCGCGGACGAGGTGCCGGCGCCGCCCGCGATGGATCGCGGTCTGCAGCAGGCGTGGATGCTCGCGACGCCCGCGAACGCGACCGCGATCGGCCTCGGCCCCGAGCTCGGACCGCCGCCCCGCCTGCGCACGTGGGTGGCGGGCGGACCGCGCTGGGCGCACGTCACCTATCGCTGAGCCGCGCGCTCACGCCCTCACGATGCGCGTGGCGGGGACCGGCGGCGGCGGCGGCGCGGACGACGTGGTGCCCGCGACCTGACCGTCGAGCGCGCGTCCGAGCATGACCGCGAAGCCTCGGAGGTCGTGCGCCGTCCTCACGTCGCCGAAGGCACGCTCGACGAAGCCGCGCACGACCGCGCTGCGCGTCGCGCCGAGGATCGCGCGTCGGTTGCCGTCGAGGACCTCGGGCGCGAGCGGCACCCACGGCGCGCCCGCGCCGCTGACCACCGAGGCGAGCACCGCGAAGAGATGCGCCCGCTCCTCGGGCGGCAGGACCGCGATCGCCACCTGGCGCGCGCCCTCGTCGTGCTTCGGCTTCGGACGGGCGAAGAGGCCGGCGCCCCAGAACGCGCTGTCGGGCCACACGCGCCCGCGCTGCTCCCAGCGCGCGCGATCCCACACCATCGTCGCCTCCGCGACGGACGCGAACGCGGCGTACGCGGGATCGTCGACGAAGCCCCGCGGGTACGTCCACGTCACCGTCAGGATGAGCCCCTCGCGCGCGAGCACGAACAGGTCTTCGCGGTGCGTGCCGCCGGCGACGTCGTAGGTCGCGACCGCGGCGGCCTCGACGCTCCAGGCCGCGAGCCACGAGGGGTTCGCGAAGTCGACGCGGACGTGCGCCTGCGCGCGCCGTCCCGCGTGGCTCTCCGCGGCGAGCCGCGCAGCCTCCGCCGCGCTCGGGGCGGCGAAGGCCGGACGAGCGAGCGCGTAGCGGACGGTCACCGGCGCGTCCTGCAGGTGCACCACCGCGTCCGCCGGCGGATCGCCCGGGCGCGTCGCCGTCCCGAGCACCGGGCGTCCGGGGAGCAGGTGCGAGAAGCCGGCGCGCTCGTCCTTGAAGAGCGCGGTGTCGTCCTTCGCCGGAGCGAGCGCGAAGGGCGAGGCGAGCGGCGCAGCGTTCGTCCCGAACGGGGCGCCGTGCGGAGACGCGCTCGCGGGCTGGGCGGGACCGAAAGGAAGAGCTGCTGGCTGCATGACGACCGCTTCATACGCGGCCGGCGGGCCGGGCCTTCCCCGTCGAGATCCTGACGCCGGACCGTGTGAGCGCTGCCACCCGCGTGTCCCGCCGGCGTCGCGGGAATGCGCCGGCGCCGTTGATTGTCGAGCACTTGGCGGGTCGCGATGCCGTGGCATGCGACTGGCAGGAAGCGAGGGTCGAACGACATGCCGGCGATGGAACGTTTGATCTGGGTCACGTGGCGCGCCTTCTGGATCGGCCTCGGCGCCTCGCTCGTCCTCATCGTGCAGGCGTTCGCGCCGTCGTCGATCGCGCCGTCGCCGGCGGTCGAGGCGAAGGCGGAGCGCGCGCCCGTGACGCCGCGCGACGCGGCCGCGTGCACGACGGGCGCGGACGCGAAGAGCGCCGACCCGATCCTGTCGCGCAACCCCTTCGACTCGAAGACCGGGCCGCTCATCGCGACGCCGGCGAAGCGCCCGCGCGGCGCGTGACGCTCAGCGGAGATCGCAGCGCGGACCGCACGTCCCGCGCTCGCCGCCGTCGCCCTTCAGGCACCCGCCCCGGCACTCGAAGTCCGAGGTGCACGCCTCGCCCGCGGGCTTGCGCGCGGCGCACGTGCCCTTGATGCACGGGAGCCCGCCCTCGCACACGCCGCCCGGGCACGCCTCGCCCGGCTTCGGCAGCGGCCGCGCGGTGCACTTCTTCTGCGACGAGCCGGGCTTCGCGGCGAGGCACTGGAGACCGTCGCTGCAGTCGGCGGTCGTCCGGCAGGCGGCGCCGTCGCCGGCGGGGCTCGCGCACCGGTGGTCGATGCAGCGGCCGTTGCACTCCGGGTGATGCGCGTCGACGTCGGACTGACGCGTGTAGCCCGCGAGCGTGTCGACCGTGCCTCCGCAGAGCTCGCCGATCGCCTTCGGCGGACCGCAGGCGCCCGCGGTGGTCGGACCCGCCCCGAGGCAGCGAAGGCCCTCGGTGCACTCGAGCGACGAGCGGCACTTCTGGCCGGCGCCGAGGCGTCCCTCGAGGATGCCGCGGCACGCGGCCGGAGGCGCGGGCGGGAACGGCCCGACCCAGTCGCAGCCGGCGAGCGTCTGCTCGAAGGCCGCGACGCACGCGGCGACGGCGGCCTCCGAGAGCGCGACGGCGCGATGACGGAGCGCGGCGGAGAGCATCCGCGTGCACTCGGCGGTGACGACCACGCCCGGCGCCGCGCGGCAGCAGGCGGCGCGCTTCTTCTCCGGCAGCTCGGACAGCGCCGCGCACAGCTGCTCGGCGGCGGGGATCGCCGGGGCGTCGGCCTCGATCGGGTAGACCGGCGCGACGTCGTCCTCGCCTCCGTCCGTGCCTCCGTCCGCGCCGACGTCGTTCGGGATCGTCGCGCGCGGCGCCTCGTTCTTCGTGCAGGCCGCGGCGAGCAGCGACACGGAGGCGAGGGCGAGGATCCGGCGCGTCTGCTTCCGCCACGTCGTAGGCACGAGGACCCTACGCGCGGGCCGCCTCGGCGGATGCATCGGCGTCGTCGCGCGCGCGTTCGAGGGCGCGCACGAGCGCGATCCGCTCACGCGCGAGGGTCTCGATCCGCTCGCGACGCTGCTCCGACGGCGCGAGGGCGCCGAGGCGTGCCGCGAGGCGGTCCCAGCGGTCGAGCCAGGGCAGGGCGGCGAACGGGCAGGCGAGCGCGACCGCGGCCGCGGCGATCCCGACGCCGGGCGGGAGGCGGAGCAGCGCGATCGCGACGAGTGCTGCGGCCCAGAGCGGGTAGACGACGAGGCCGACGCCGAGCTTGTACGTCGACGCGACGTCCGGATCGTCGCCGAGCCTCCGCGTGACGAAGCGAGGCAGCTGGTAGGGCACCCAGTAGAGGAGGACCGCCAGGACCGCGAGCGGCAGCACGAGGACCATCGCGGCCGCGCGCGCCACGCGGCCTTCGCCGCGATCGCCCCGCGCGCCGTGCGCGACGCGCGCGACGTGCGCGTCGTCGACGTCCTCGGCCGCGAGCTTCGCGAAGTAGGCGCGGAGCCGCTCCTCGAGCGCGGCGACGGTCTCGGGCGCGGTCGCCGACAGCACGCGCCGCGCGTCCTCGATGCGCCGCCCGAGGACGTTGAGCCGTTCGAGCGACGTCTCGCGCGACTCGTTCGCGAACAGCTCGGCGACGCGCACGACGAGCAGGCGCTCGTCCCAGGTCGCGCCCTCGACGAGCAGCTCGGAGAGGTCGCGTCGCAGCGTCTCGGTGATCGCCGCGGCGATCGCGTCGGGCGCCGCGTCGGCGCGCGCGAGATCGTGCACCCGGCGGACCGGACCGAACAGCACGAGCGCCCGCGAGCGGAAGACGTCGCGCGCGTCGAACTCGAGCGCGACCGCCTGGAACGTGAGCGCTCCCGGCGATGCGGATCCGCGCGCGCGCGCGAGCATCCGTCCCGCGCCCGAGCGGAGCGCGAGGAGGCGCGGCTCGTTGTGGCTCGTGCCCTCGGGGAAGATGAGGATGTTGCCGCCGATCGCGAGGTGGCTCGCGACGCGCTCGAACACCGCCTCGTTGTCCTCCGCGCTCTTGCCCGGCGCATCGCGCCGGCGGACGATCGGGACCGCGTCGGCGGTCTCGAGCAGCCACCGGAGCCCCGGGATCTTCCACAGCGTGCTCTTCGCGATCGGCGAGATGTCACACGGCGCGCGCGTGAGGACGAGGATCGGATCGACGAGCGCGTTGACGTGGTTGGCCGCGAACAGGCGGCCGCCGGTCTCCCTCGACGGGACCTCGCCGGCCACCTCGATGTCCCGGAAGTAGATCGCGACGATCCGGCGGAAGAGGAAGAGGAAGGCCGCGCGGACCGGTCTCCACGGGCGCTCCGGTCGAGCTCGCGCGGGCGTGTCGGGCATCGTCGCCCATCATCGTCTGCGACGACCGGCCCTTTACGCAAACTTACACGGCGCGGGGTGAAGGGATCGCCGGCGACGCGTGTCGAAACGATAAGCTCCGATGCGCAGGATGCGTCTCTCCAGCCGCTCGCTCGTCGCCGTCGTCTCGCTCTCGGCCGTGGTCGCCTGCGGGCGGACCGCGCCGGCGCCGCCTCCACGTGTCGCCGCCGCTCCGATCGCGGCGAAGGAGCAGCGGGCGCCCGCGTTCGGTCCGGACGCGATCGACGCCGCGCTCCGCGAGGCGTGGCGAGGCAAGGGCGTCGAGCCCGCGCCGCGCGCCGACGACGCGACGTTCCTCCGGCGCGTCTACGTCGACGTCGCCGGCACCGTGCCTCCGCCGGAGGTGACCGCGCGCTTCCTCGCCGATCGGTCGCCCGACAAGCGGAGGAAGATCGTCGACGAGCTCCTCGCGTCGCCCGCCTACGCCGACCACTGGATGAACTACTGGGACGACGTCCTGATGGGTCGGGACACCCGCGGCAACCTCGTCGATCGCGTGGCGTTCCGTACGTGGCTCCGCGCGCGCTTCGCGGAGGACGCGCGATGGGACCGGATCGCCCGCGATCTCGTCGCGGCGACGGGGCAGAACAGCGCCGGCGGTCCGAGACTGAAGGGGCCGGGGCTCGCGGCGCAGGTGCCGATGGACGCCGAAGAGGACGGCGCGGCGGAGCGCGCGAAGGTGAACGGCGCGGTGAACTGGTCGCTCCGCTTCGAGCAGGCGCCGCAGGACCTCGCGGGCAGCGCGTCGCGCGTGTTCCTCGGCGTGCAGATCCAGTGCGCGCAGTGCCACGATCACAAGACCGAGAAGTGGAAGCAGGACGACTTCCGCCGGTTCGCGAGCGCGTTCCTCCACGCGAAGATCGATCCGATCGATACGGGCAAGCCGATGGGCGCGATCAAGCGCGTCGCGCTCGTCGACATCCCTCGCGTCGCGCCGCGGTTCGCGAAGAACGCGGAGACCGCGCCGATCGCCGCGGCGAAGGCGACGGCGCTCGACGGCACCGATCTCGCGAAGGGCGACGGCACGCGCAAGGCGCTCGCCGCGTGGATGACCTCCAGGGACAACGCGTGGTTCGCGAAGGCGTTCGTCAACCGCATGTGGGGCCACTTCCTCGGGCGCGGCTTCACCGATCCGGTCGACGACATCCGGCCGTCGAACCCGGCGACCATGCCCGAGCTGCTCGATCGCGTCGCGGCCGACTTCGTCGCGCACGACTTCGACGTCAAGCATCTCATCCGGACGATCTGCGCGACCGAGGCGTACCAGCTCGCGGCGAGCAAGGCGGGCGATCCGAAGGGCGCCGATCCGGAGAACCTCCTCTGGTCCCGGTTCCACCTCGTGCCGCTCGGGCCCGAGGAGCTGTTGAACGCGCTCCTGCGCGTCACCAGCGTCGAGCAAGCGGCGGAGAAGGCCGGCATCAAGAACCTCGACGCGCTCCGCACCCAGCTCGTTCGCCAGTACGCCTTCCTCTTCGACGTCGACGAGACCGACGACGTGCCCGACTACTCCGGCACCGTCAGTCAGGCGCTCGCGATGCTCAACGGCGCGCTCGTCGCGCAGGGCGCGCGCGCGTTCCCGGGCACCGCGCTCGCCGACGTGCTCGCCCTCCCGGGCGACGACGCGCAGAAGGTCGAGGCGCTGGCGCTGCGCGTGCTCGCGCGCAAGCCGACCGACGACGAGCGGGCGAAGTGGGTGGCCTACGTGCAGACCGCGACGACGCCCGCGCCCGCGACCATCGCGCCGGCGCCCGGCGCGGCGGCGAAGAAGAAGGCGTCGGGCGGTGGGCCGCTCGATCGCCTCGCCAACCGGAGGGCCGGCGGCGATCCGAAGCGGCTCGCGTACGAGGACCTCTTGTGGGCGATGCTCAACTCGAGCGAGTTCGTCTTCAACCACTGACCGAGCGAGAGCGATGCACACCCGACGTCAGATCCTCACCGGCGGTCTCGGCCTCGTCCTCGGCACCTGGCTCGCGCGGACCGCGCGCGCCGACGACGCGAAGGCGGCGAAGGCCAAGCACGTCATCCTCCTGTGGATGAACGGCGGGCCCAGCCACATCGACACGTGGGACCCGAAGCAGGGCAAGGTCGCCGGGCCGCACAAGGCGATCAAGACGAGCGCGGCCGGCGTGATGATCAGCGAGCACCTGCCGCGGCTCGCGGCCAAGGCGAACAAGCTCGCGATCGTGCGCGGGATGACGAGCAAGGAGGGCAACCACCAGCGCGCGCAGTACTTCCTGCGCACGGGCTACGCGCCGAACCCGACGGTGATGCATCCGTCGCTCGGCGGGTGGGTCTCGAAGCGCCTGGGCGAGCCGGAGAGCGGGCTGCCGTCGTTCGTCAGCCTCGGCGGACCGAGCGTCGGCGCCGGGTTCTTCGGGGTGCAGCACGGACCGTTCGTGGTGCAACAGCCCGGCTCGATGCCGCAGAACGTGGGCTACGCCGCGGGCGTGGACGCGGCGCGCTTCG
>JBDHVD010000366.1:0-9440 GCA_039809525.1 Labilithrix sp.
GGGGTCTCGAGCGAGATGGGCTCCTTCGCGATCTTGAGGACCTTGCGGACCTTGTCGAGCGGCAGCTCCATCTTCTCGGCGATCTCCTCCGGCGTCGGCTCGCGGCCGTACTCCTGGACGAGGTAACGCGAGGTGCGGATCAGCTTGTTGATCGTCTCGATCATGTGGACCGGGATGCGGATGGTCCGCGCCTGGTCGGCGATCGCGCGGGTGATCGCCTGACGGATCCACCACGTCGCGTAGGTCGAGAACTTGTAGCCGCGCTTGTACTCGAACTTGTCGACCGCCTTCATGAGGCCGATGTTCCCCTCCTGGATGAGGTCGAGGAACTGCAGCCCGCGGTTCGTGTACTTCTTCGCGATCGAGACGACGAGACGGAGGTTCGCCTCGACGAGCTCCGCCTTCGCGCGCTCGGCGAGCCGCTCGCCGTCGCGGATCTGCTGGTAGGTCTCGCGGAGCGCCTTGATGTCGAGCTGGAGCTCCTCCTCGACCTTGCGCAGGTTCTTGAGGCTCGCGGAGTGGTTCGCGATGACCTCTTCGGCGGTGACGCCGTACTTGCGCTTGAACTTCTTCTCGCCGTTGACGTCGCCCTTGGCGGTGCGCGCCTCCTTGCGGAGCAGATCCCAGTCGACGCCCGTGCGCTTCTCGAGCTCGGTGGAGCCGCTCTCCGCGCGCTCGACCTTCTGGATGAGCGAACGGAGCTTGAGGACGATCTTGTCGATCGTCTTCTTGTTGAGACGCATCTCCTCGAGCGTCTCGACCATCTTCGTGCGGTTCGCCTCGATGTCGCCCTCGATCCCCTTCTTGCGGGACGCGGCGCACGTCTCGAGCTGCGCGGCGAGGTCCTGCGCGACCTTGTCGAGGTGCTTCACCTTGTCGATCAGGCGGAGGATGCGGCGATCGGCCTCCTCCTCGTCGAACTCGGCGTTCTCGTCGTCGGCGTCACGGATGATCTCCTTGACGCGGATCTTGTGCTTCCGGAGCTTGTCGCCGAGGTCGATGATCTCGCGGACGGCGACGGGCGAGTTGAGGATCGCCCCGAGGATCATGTGCTCGCCCTGCTCGATGCGCTTCGCGATCTCGACCTCGCCCTCGCGGGTCAGGAGGGAGACCGAGCCCATCTTCCGCAGGTACATGCGGACCGGGTCGTTCGACTTCGAGTAGTAGCTGCCGTCGTCGTCGTCCTTCTCCGCCTGGCGGGGGACGGTCTTGTTCTCTGCGGCCTGCTCCTCGACGATGCGCTTCGGAGCGATCTTCACCTGCGTCGCGGCGTCGACGATCTCGATGTCCTCGTCGCCGAGCACGCCCATCACGTCGTCCATCTGATCGACGGCGACGTCCTGCGGCATCGACTCGTTGACCTCGTCGTAGGTCAGAAAGCCTTTTGCCTTGCCGTTCTCGACGAGCTGCTCGGTTCCCTTGCCGTTGCCGTTCCGGTTCTGTTTGGCCATCGGAGTTCTTTCCACTGCTGCTGCTGCTGGCGCTCGGCGACGCTCTATCCGTGCGGTCCCGCCGTGCTCCCGGGTTCCCCGTGAAGTCTTCTGGTGCCGCGGCCCCACGCCCACGTGCGTGGTGTCTCGCGCGGCTCCTCCCCTCTACGTCGGTCGTCCTCCTCTTACTGCTCCTCTCCCTGTTTCCCTCGAGGGCTGCTCAGCCCGTGCTTCGCTCGAAGTCGATCGGCTGCTTCCCGGAGTAGCTCCCTCTCGGTGTCCCAATCCCCCTGCGCCCGGTACGTCTCGCGGGTGATTTGGGCCGCTTCTTGGGAAAGGAGCAGCCTCTTTAGCTTGTTTGCGTTTTCGAGCAAGTATCCTTTTGCGGCAGATTCGCTCTCCGTCTCGGGGCTCGCGAGACGGGCGTGGGCGAAGGCCCGGTGCTGCTCGGGGATTTGCCCAAGAAAACCCTCGGTATCCAGCGAGGGTTTGCCGCTCCCGTCGCTGCGCCAGGCCCGCCGGAGGGCGGCCACGATCATGACGCTCACCCCCTCGAGGAGCGCGAGCTCGCCCTCGACGTCCGGATCGTCGAGCAGGGCCGGATGTTCGATGAGAATGCCGACGATCGCCCGCCGCTCCTGCAGGCCGGGCGGACGCGGCGCGATGCGCGCCTGCTTGTCCGTCATCACGGGTGCGGCCGGATGCGGCTGCTGCTGCGCCCGCCTCGCCGCCTCCTTCTGCATCTGCGCCTTCACCGCGCGCTCGAGCGCCTCGAACGCGCCGTTGCCCGCGCGGACGATGTCGAGGCGGCCCGCGATCATGTCCGAGTAGGACTTCGCCATCGCCTGCACGACGGGATCGTCCTCCTCGGTCACGAGCTTCATCACGTACTGGATGCGCGTCTGGCGCTCGTGCGCGTCCGCCTGGGCGAAGCTCTCGTCGAGCGCCATGACGATGAGCGCCTCGAGCATCCCCTTCGCGTTCGCGACGACGTTCTGCACGGCCGCGACGCCCTTGTCCCGCGAGAGCTCGTCCGGGTCGACGCCGTTCGGCAGATCGGCGACGCGCGCGGTGAGCCCCGCGGCGCGGATCGCCTCGCGCGACAGGCGCACCGCCTTGCGTCCCGCGGCGTCGCCGTCGAACAGGAACACGACCGCGGGCGCGAAGCGCTTGAGGAGCTTCGCCTGCTCCGGCGTGAACGCGGTGCCGAGCGGCGCGACGACGTTCGTCATCCCGCGCGCGTGGAGCGACAGCACGTCGAAGTTGCCCTCGACCAGCACCGCCTCTTCTTCTTGCCGGATCGTGTGGCGCGCCTGGTGGATGCCGAAGAGCATCTGGCCCTTCGAGTAGATCGGGCTCTCGGGCGAGTTGATGTACTTCGGCGGCGGCTGATCCTGCTGCGTCCCGGGCAGGTCCCGGAGCGCGCGACCGCTGAACGCGACGACGCGCCCCTGCGGATCGAGCACCGCGAACATGAGGCGGTGACGGAACCGATCGTAGTAGCCCGAGCCGCTCGAGCGCGGCACGAGCAGGCCGACGTTCTCGGCGGCGGCGGGCGAGACGCCGTGCGTCTTCAGGTACGTCGCGAGGCCGTCCCAGCCCGCGGGCGCGTAGCCGATGCGGAACGCCTGGAGCGCGTCGTCGGTCTTCGCGTCGGTGCCGGGGACCAGACCGCGCTTGCCGAGCTCGTCGAGCGCGTACTGCCGGTGCTCGTTCGAGCGGAGCTGCTCCTCGTAGTACGTGGCCGCGAGCTGGTTGACCGCGTAGAGATCGTCCTTCTGCTTCCGCGCGCGGTCGGCCTCGGTGATCTGCGCGCGGTCGCGCGTCTCTTCGATCGCGATGCCGAGGCGCTCGGCGAGCGCGCGCACCGCCTCCGGGAACGTGTAGCCCTCGTGCTTCATCAAGAAGTCGATCGCGCTGCCGGACTCCTTGCAACCGAAGCAGTGGAAGAAGCCGCGATCGGGGTTCACGTGGAAGCTGGGCGTCTTCTCCTTGTGGAAGGGGCAGAGCCCGACGAACTTGCGCCCCGCCTTCTTGAGCGAAGGCACGGACTCGCTGATCACGGCGACGATGTCCGTTCGGTCACGAACCTGCGCGATCGTCTCGGGCGAGATCAAAACGGGGTGCCTCGATCGCCGATGTGCCGCGCGTGCGGACCAGCGACGAACAGGAACGTCTAGGTGTACGCGCCCCCGTGGTCAAGCTCGCCGCCGAGCGCGTCTTCATCGGAGTCGGCTTCCGTTCCGCACCGAAAATTTCCACGCCGAACGCGTCGTCGTGGCACGGCGCTTGCGCGCGTCGTCGTCGTCGCTTTCCGGGGCGCTTCAGGGCGGCGTCGCGAAGATGGCGACGTCGTCGAAGCGCATCTCGGTGGGGATCGGCGAGCACCAGGATCCGAGGACGAGGCGCGGCTCGCTCAACACGAAGTCGGCCGGCATCGGCAGGGCGGCCGTCTGGTTGTCCGCGCGGATCACGATCGAGCGGCGCGGCGTCGTCTCGACCTCGAAGGCGAGCTCGTTCCAGCGCGTGAACATCGAGACGGGAAGCGGCAGCATCGTGCGGTCGAGGTCGCGCTGCATGCTTCCGCGATGCTCCTGGACCCACGCCATGAGCATCGTCGGGCCGTCGCTCGCGAGCAGCACGTCGTAGAACGTCGTGTCGTCCACCCACGCCTCGAACGACGCGAACACGCCGCGGGTGGTCGGCCGCGCGGCGAAGCGCGCGGTCACCCGGGCAAAGGTCCCGCTCGTCCGCCGGGTCGCGGTGAGGAAGGCGCAGCCGTCGGAGGACGAGACCACCACGCGCGCGGCGCTCGGCGCGCTCACGCGATCGTCGGAGACGACGTCGATCGAGCCGAACGGGACGTCGCGATCGACCGCCGTCCACGCGAGGGGCCCGAGGGGATCGCCGCGATCGAAGTCGTTGCAGTACGTCGCGCCGGGGAAGCGCGCGCAGCCCGTCGGCGCGGCCGCGTCGGGCACGTCGGCCCCCGCGGCGTCGGACGCCCCTTGCCCGGGCGGCGCGGCGCCGTCCGCAGGGCCCGCAGCGTCGGGCCCGTCGCCTCCCGTGAAGCCGCCGAGGTCCGTGAAGAGCGAGCACGAGGCGCAGAGGAGGAGCGCGGCGAGGGCGGTCGGGGCGAGACGCAAGCGAGGCCATTCCAACACGCGCCGCCCCGCGCGTCCAAGGCGGCGATTGAACTGGCGGGCATGCCGTGTTACAGGCGCGCTGCGTTCCGCCGACTCGTGCGGGATTCGGGCACTTTTCTCCGAGGTGCCGCGGCCCTAGGACATCCCCCGCACGAGCCCGCGCGATCGAACAAGGAGCCTCCGAGAAGATGAACTCGTCCTCTGCGCAGACCACCGCGACCGGCACCGGCAAGGGCCGCATCCTCCAGGTCATCGGACCCGTCGTCGACGTCGAGTTCCCCGACGGCAAGCTCCCGAAGATCATGAACGCGCTGAAGGTCTCGAACCCCGCGATCTCGAACGAGCGCGACAACCTCACGCTCGAGGTCGCGCAGCACCTCGGCGAGAACACCGTCCGCACCATCGCGATGGACACCTCGGACGGCCTCGTCCGCGGCATGGAAGTCCGCGACAGCGGCCAGCCGATCGCGATGCCGGTCGGCCCCGAGTGCCTCGGCCGCATCCTCAACGTCGTCGGTGCGCCGGTCGACGAGGCGGGCCCGGTCAACGCCAAGCGCCACTCGCCGATCCACAAGGCGCCCCCGACCTTCCAGGACCAGTCGACGAAGGTCGAGGTCTTCGTGACCGGCATCAAGGTCATCGACCTCCTCGCTCCGTATCGTAAGGGCGGCAAGATCGGCCTCTTCGGCGGCGCGGGCGTCGGCAAGACCGTCCTCATCCAGGAGCTGATCAACAACGTCGCGAAGGCGCACGGCGGCGTGTCGTGCTTCGCCGGCGTCGGCGAGCGCACCCGCGAGGGCAACGACCTCTTCCTCGAGATGGCGAGCGCGAAGCTCGAGTCGGGCGAGCCCGTCCTCTCGAAGACGTCGCTCGTCTTCGGTCAGATGAACGAGCCGCCGGGAGCCCGCGCCCGCGTCGCGCTCTCCGCGCTCACCGTCGCCGAGTACTTCCGCGACGAGGAGGGCCAGGACGTCCTCCTCTTCATCGACAACATCTTCCGCTTCACCCAGGCGGGCTCGGAAGTGTCGGCGCTCCTCGGCCGCATCCCGAGCGCCGTCGGTTACCAGCCGACGCTCTCGACGGAGATGGGCGCGCTCCAGGAGCGCATCACCTCCACGAACAAGGGCTCGATCACCTCGATCCAGGCGGTGTACGTCCCCGCGGACGACCTCACCGACCCGGCGCCCGCGACGACGTTCGCGCACCTCGACGGAACGACCGTCCTCTCGCGCGACCTCGCGGCCCTCGGCATCTACCCCGCCGTCGACCCGCTCGACTCGACCTCGACGCTGCTCGACCCGCAGGTCATCGGCCAGGAGCACTACGACGTGGCCCGCAAGGTCCAGTCGACGCTCCAGAAGTACAAGGACCTGCAGGACATCATCGCCATCCTCGGCATGGACGAGCTCAGCGAGGACGACAAGCTGACGGTCTCGCGCGCGCGCAAGATCCAGCGCTTCCTCTCGCAGCCGTTCTTCGTCGCGGCGCAGTTCACCGGCTCGCCCGGCAAGTTCGTCCCGCTCAGCGAGACGATCGACGGCTTCAAGGAGATCCTCTCGGGCAAGTTCGACAACGACGAGGAGTATCCGGAGCAGGCCTTCTACCTCGTCGGCAACATCGAGGAGATGAAGGCGAAGGCCGCGCAGCTCACGAAGAAGAGCGCGAAGAAGTGAGCCATGGCCGCTGACAAGATCGACCTCGAGATCGTCACGCCGAAGGGCCGCGCCCTCTCGGTGCAGGTCGACGAAGTGACCGCGCCCAGCGTGCAGGGCGAGTTCGGCGTGCTCCCGGGCCACCTCCCGGTCGTCGCGTCGCTCCGCACGGGGCTCGTCACCTATCGGCAGGGCAGCGAGTCGAAGAAGGTCGCCGTCGGACCGGGCTTCGCCGAGGCCGGACAGAACAAGCTCCTCGTCCTCGCCGAGGACTACATCGAGAAATCGCAGATCGATCCGGTGGTGGTCCGCAAGGAGCTCGCCGAGGTCGAGGCGAAGCTCGAGAAGGCCCTCTCGCAGCTCGAGAAGACGCCGGAGCTCGAAGACGAGCGCAAGGCGCTCATCGAGCGGGAGAACTGGCTCGCGGTGCAGCTCGAGCTGTACGGAGATCCGCCCGCGGCGACGCACCGTCCGTTCGAGGAGTGGGGCCCGCCGCCTTCGCCCGTGGTCGAGGAGACCGAGGGCAAGCCGACGAGCGATCTCCCGCACGGCTCTCCCTGACGCATGGCGGAGCGCGACTACGCCCCCACGCAGCGATGGGCGACCATCCTCGTCGGTGCGGCAGTCATCGGGCTCGTCGGCTGGATCACGCTCGAGCAGGTCGAGCGGCTCCCGACGCCGCGCCGCGCCTCGGATGCGGGCGCGGAGGCCGCGGCGTCCGACGCGTCGAGCGCGCTGGTCACGACCGGCGCGCCCGACGTGGACGCGGCGCCGCCGCCGGCGATCGACGCGGTCGACGCCGGCCTGTCGTCGCTCTCGCTGGACGCGCTGAGCCTCACGGACGCCGGTCCCCTGCCCTCCAGCGCGCCGCGCGCGGTGAAGATCGGCGTCGTCCTCGTGCAGTGGCAGGGCGCCGAGGGCGCGGCGACGAGCACGCGTCCGAAGGCCGAGGCGCTCGCGCGCGCGAACGACCTCGCGCAGCAGGCCAAGGGCGACTTCCGCCGCGCGGTGACGCAGGGCGATCCCGGATCCGCCGAGGACATCGGCCGCATCCCGCGCGGCACGCTCGAGTCGCGGACCGAGATGGTCCTCTTCTCGATGTCCCCCGGCGACGTCAGCGACGTGATCGAAACGCCGCGCGGCTACTGGGTCGTGAAACGTATCGAATAGACCGTCGAATGATGTTAGGACGGTCGGCCACCATGGCGACGATTGACATCAAGCGCGCGCATACGCTCAGCATCGACGACGCGAAGAAGAAGGCCGAAGAGCTCGCGAAGGGCATGGAGAGCCGCTTCGGCATCAACTGGAAGTGGGAGGGCAACACCATCCGCTTCGATGCGCCGAGCGGCGCGGCCAAGGGCACGAAGGGCGAGGTCGCGGTGTCCGACAAGGACGTGCGCGTGGCCATCGACCTGCCGTTCATGCTGCGCGTCATGAAGGGCACGATCGAGGACAAGGTCAACGAGAAGCTGAACGCGCTGCTCTGATGATGAGCGGGGCGGATCCGCGCGTTCTCGGCGAAGCGCTCGACGCGATCGGCGAAGGGATCCAGGTCCTCTCGCCGGAGTGGACCTATCTCTACGTCAACGTCGCGGCGGCGCGGCACGGGCGGCGGTCGCCGGGCGATCTCGTCGGACGCTCGATGCTCGAGATGTACCCGGGGATCGAGACGACGCCGGTCTTCGCGGTCATGCGACGCTGCCTCGCCGACCGGCGCCGCAAGACGCTCGAGAACGAGTTCGAGTTCCCCGACGGGGCGCGCGGCTGGTTCGAGCTCCACGTCCAGCCCTGCCCCGCCGGCATCGTCGTCGTCTCGCGCGACGTGACCGAGCAGAAGCGCGAGGATGACCAGCAGCGCGCCGCGCACCAGCGCGCGCTCCAGGCGAGCATGACGCCGGTGATCCGCGTGCACCGCGGCGTCCTCCTGGTCCCCCTGATCGGTCACCTCGACGCGAAGCGCGCGGCGGCGATGAACGAGACGATCCTCGAGCGGCTGACGTCCGAGCACGCGAAGGTCCTCATCCTCGACGTCGCCGGCGTACCGGCGATGGACACGCACGTCGCGCAGCACCTCGTCGAGACGACGGCCGCGGCGCGGCTCCTCGGCGCGTCGACCATCCTCACGGGCATCGCGGCGAACGCCGCTCGCACGATCGTGCAGCTCGGCGTGAACCTCGCGGGCATGCAGACGACGACGGACCTGGCGGCCGGCATCGAGCTCGCCCTCGGCATCGTGGGCAAGCAGGTGACCGCGGTCCGCTGACGGGCTCGGCTGCCGCGAACGGCAGCGGTCAAGCCTGCGTTTCGCGGACGAAAAGCGGCCACGCGGGCGCTCACGTAAGGTATGGTTTCACCCCGCAGGAGATGGCGGAAGAGCCGAACGAAGCCGAGCGCGACGACGCTCCGCCGGGGGAGGAGGAAGAGTTCGCGGACGTCCCTCTCGAAGAGGACGATCCCGTTCCTCCGCCCGGCGTGATCCCGGGTGCGTCGCAGCTTCCTCCCGCGCCGATCGACGCGATCGAGGCGATCGCCGCCGCCGTCGGTCGACTCCGCGACGAGGTCGAGGCGACGACGGACAAGTCGCGTCGCGCGCGCCTCCTGCACGAGGCGGGCGAGATCCAGGAGCGCGGCGGCGACGAGCCGGGCGCGGCGCGCGACTACCTGGCGGCGTACAACTCGGACACGAGCTTCCGCGAGCCGCTCGAGGGGCTCGTGCGCGTGCTCGAGCGGCGCCGATCGCTCGCGAACCTCGGCAAGCTGATCGAGGCGCTCGTCGCCGCGGCGGCGACGCCCGAGGAGCGATCGCGTGCGCTCACGCAGCGCGCGGTGTTCTTCGAGGACGTGCAGAAGGACCTCGAGGGCGCGCGCGGCGCGGCCCGCGAGGCGACGGAGACCGGCGCGGTCGCGGCCGATCTCGGGCCCGCGTGGCTCACGCTCGAGCTCGTCGCGGCGAAGCTCGGCGATGCGGCGCAGCGCGAGGAGGCGCTCGCGGGGCGCGCGGAGCTCACCGTCGATCCGACGTGGAAGGGCCTGCTGCTCGTCGACGCGGCGAACCTCGCGGCGAAGGGCGGCGAGGTCGAGCGTGCGCTCGGCATCCTCGGTCGCGCGCGGGCCGAGGACGGCGCCGCCGCGTGGGCCGCCGCGGGCGCGGTCGAGCGCATCGTCCGCGCCGAGCCGGGGCTGCCGGGATCGGACGATGCCCGCGCGCG
>JBDHVD010000367.1:0-9419 GCA_039809525.1 Labilithrix sp.
GCGTTGATCCGGCACTCGATGGCGTGGCCGCGGAAGCTCCAGGGACGCGTGTCGGGCAGACCGAGCTTCTCGCCGGCCGCGACGCGGATCTGGAGGGAGACGAGGTCGAGGCCCGTGACCATCTCGGTGACGGGGTGCTCGACCTGCACGCGCGTGTTCACCTCGAGGAACGAGAGGCGCTTGTCCTCGTCCATCACGAACTCGAACGTGCCGAGGCCGTGGTACTTCGTCTCGAGGACCGCCTTGCGGATCACGTCGCCGATCTCCTGGCGGAGCTCGGCGGTCATCGCGGGGCTCGGGGCCTCCTCGATCACCTTCTGGTGGCGGCGCTGGAGCGAGCACTCGCGCTCGCCGAGCGTCCAGACGCCGCCGTGCGTGTCGGCGAGCACCTGGAACTCGATGTGCTTCGGGCGCTCGATGAACTTCTCCATGTAGACGTCGGGGTTCTTGAACCCCGCTTCCGCCTCACGGGTCGCCTGGGTGAAGTTCGCCGCGACGTCCTCCTCCCGGCGGACGATGCGCATGCCGCGCCCGCCGCCGCCGCCGGAGGCCTTGAGGATGACGGGGAAGCCGATCCGCTTCGCCTCCTCGACCGCGTGCTTCTCGTCGCGCAGGACCTCGCTGCCGGGCAGGAGGGGCAGGCCGAACCTCTTCGCGTTGTTGCGCGAGGTGACCTTGTCACCCCACGCGCGCATCGCCTCGGGCGTCGGGCCGATGAAGGTGATCCCGCACTTTCCGCAGAGGCGCGCGAACTCGGCGTTCTCCGAGAGGAAGCCGTAGCCCGGGTGGATCGCGTCGGCGCCGGTGATCTCCGCGGCGCTGATGATCGCCGGGATGTGGAGGTAGCTCCGGTTGGCCGGGCTCGGACCGATGCAGACCGCCTCGTCGGCGAAGCGCACGTGGAGCGCGCGGGCGTCGGCCTCCGAGTGGACGCTGACGGTGGCGATGCCGAGCTCCCTGCACGCGCGAATGATCCGCAGGGCGATCTCGCCGCGGTTCGCGATGAGGATCTTCTTGAACGGCCGGCTCATGCCTTCTTGATGCGGAACAGCTTCTGGCCGAACTCGACGGGCTTGCCGTTCTGGGCGTAGACCTCGACGACGGTGCCCGAGACCTCGGCCTCGATCTCGTTCATCAGCTTCATCGCCTCGACGATGCAGAGCGTCTGCCCGGGACGGACCACCGATCCGACCTCGATGAACGACGGCGCGTCGGGGCTGGGCGCCCGGTAGAACGTGCCGACGAACGGCGAGGTGACGTCGACCGAGTCGCTCGGCGCCTCCTCTGCAGCGGCCGGCGCCGCCGCCTGGCTCACGTGGACCGTGGGCGCGGCGGCGGGGGCGAAGTGGACCGGCGCGTGATGATGCGCGGTGGCGAGGACGATGTGGATCCGAGCTTGTTCCGATTCGTGCTCGAACTCGGCGACGTTCTCGGCCTTCAGGACGGCGAGGAGCTCGCGCAGCTTGTCGATGTCGACCATGGCTCGCCGCGCACGCTAATCGCACTATCGGAGCACTGCAAGGCGGCTCCACGTCATGTCGGTGCCGGCCTTGCAATCGGCCTTGGTTGCCGGATCCGGGTTCTTCCAGCCGCCGCTGATGTCGCGGGCCTGGTAGCCGACGCGGGCCTTTCCGGCCTTGGTCAGGGCGATCGAGGGCGAGTGGAGGAACCAGGCGCCGACGGTGCAGTTCTCGTAGAGGAAGATCTCGTCGGGCTTCATCTCGCCGCCGTACTCGACCTTCGTGAGGTCCCACTTCGAGTCGGCCTGGGCGCAGGAGTCCTGATCGCAGTAGGCGAGCGCGATGTTGTAGTCGAGCGTGTGGACGAACCGCGGGTGATCGTTCGCGTCGAGCGCGAGATCGAGACCCGCGCCGAGCTTCTCGTGGTCGCTGATGATGCTGCCGACCCAGCCCTTGGCCGTGCAGTCGGCGTCGCACTCGAGATAGGTGAGGTTCCTCTTGCCGGTGTCCTCGAGCTTGCCGAGCAGGATGATGCGCGGGTGCCCCGCCTTCGTCAGCGCGAGGCTGATCGCCGGCTTGATGCTCACCGCGTCGATCTCGCTCTCGAACGCCGGCGCGAGGCCGGTGCCGACCCAGTTCTCCTCGCGGTCGCAGCCCGCCTCGCAGACCGCGTAGGCGCCCATCTCGGTGGACGACGACGTCTCGGTCGCCGGGACGCCGATGACGGTGGCGACGTGCGCCCGGCCTTCGGCGTCGTACTTCAGTGACGAGCTACGCCACATCTGGTCGGCGATCTTGCTCGTCTTCCAGGACTTCGGGTCGTGGCAGTCGGCGTCGCACGCCACGAAGAACGCCTCCGGCGCCTCCTGACCGACGCCGAGATACGCCTTGTACGTGTGCATGAGGAACCGCGGGCGGCCGTCGCCGTCGAGCGTGAACGCCTCGCCGGTGACCTCGCGCTTGCCGCCGTGCTCGAGGATGACGGTGCTCGTCCACGCGCTGGGATCGGTGCAGTCGCCGTCGCAGGTCGCGTAGTAGACGCGCATCATGGTGGAGAGGAGCAGCTGCGGCTTGCCGTTTCCGTCGAGCGCGATCATCGCGTTGTGCACGGTGGCGCCGTCGGTCGGCAGCCGGACGACCTTGACCTGGTCCTGGCCGCTGCAGTCGGCCGGGCAGTAGCCGTAGAACGCGTCGCCGCCGGCGTACGCGGGGTAGACCGTGTGGATGCCGTCGTTCGCGTCGAGCTCGACGGTGGGCGCGGCGGTGTTGGTGGGATCGCCGCCGGGAGCGTTGGGCGGGAGGAAGAACTTCGCCGCCGGGCCGCCTTCGCCGCCGCCGGGGCCGGGGCTGCTGCCGCCGGACGACGAGGACGAGGACGAGGAGGTGGTGCACGCCGCGAGCGACGAGGCGAGGAGGAAGAGCGCGGTGAGGTGGCTACGCGAGAACATCGTGTTTCGATCTCCTGAGAGGCACGGTCGATCAGTTGGCGCAGGCGGCGAATTCGGCGGCGCACGTCTCCTCGACGCACGCCTGGTCCTGGCAGTCGCTGTTCTGGATGCAGACCGCGAGGTCGCCGAGCTCCTGCATCTCGGCGTCGGGCAGCGACGCGAGGCACGCGTCCTGGCACTTCTCGTCGTTCTCGGCGCAGTCGCCCAGGCACTCGGCGGCGGCGCGGCAGGTCTTCGGGGCGTCCGCGGGCGGATCGCTCGTCCCGGTGCCGGCGTCCTTCTTCGTGCCCGAGCCGGGCAGCGGCGCGGGCTTCGACGATCCGCCGTCACCCGATCCGGTGACGCCGGCGTCGTTCGAGGCGGCAGGGCCCGTCGTCTTCGTCTCGACCGTGCAGGCGAGAACGGCTGTGGACAGGGCAGAGAGTGAAGCGACGGTGACGAAGAAGCGCATCGGGGAAGTCCTCCGTGAAGTGGGGTTCTGTTCGACCCAGCTCCACTTTGGATCCGCGCCCGATCACGCGTTCCTAAATGGATCCTTTGCGGATCCTGAGAGTTTCTTAAGCGCGCTTCTGGAGGTACCGGACGAGGCCCTCGAGCGCGAGCACGTAGCTGTCGGGGCCGAAGCCCGCGACCTTCCCGACGCACGCCGGCGCGACCCACGACTTGTGTCGGTAGGCCTCGCGCGCCTCGGGGTTCGACAGGTGGACCTCGACGCAGGGCAGGGCGACCGCCTTGATCGCGTCGAACAGCGCCAGCGACGTATGCGTGTACGCGGCGGCGTTGAGCAGCAGCCCTTCGAACTTGCCGCGCGCGGCGCCGATCCGATCGAGCAGCGCGCCCTCGTGGTTCGACTGCGCGCACGTCACCGAGGCGCCGAGCTCCTTGCCGCGGGCGATGACGCGGCGATGGACGTCGGCGAGGGTCTCGGTCCCGTAGATCGTGGGCTCGCGCGTGCCGAGCAGCTGCAGGTTCGGCCCCGAGAGGCAGAGGACGCGGAGCTTCGGCGGCGCCTTGCCCTTCACTGGAGCTCGGCGATCAGCTTCGGGGCGGCGGTCCGCATCAGGTACCGGCCCTTGCCGAAGTTGCCCTCCGGCTTCATCGCGAGGGCGAGGAAGTACGTCTCGCCGAGCGTCCGGATGATGGTCACGAGCCGGTCGGTCCCGACCGCGATCTCGTTCGTGCCGCCCGCTTCGAGCATCTCTGCCGCACGCTTGATCTGGCCGATCACCACGCTGAACTCGATGCCGATGGTGTTGATGTCGAACGGCGAGCCGTCCTTCGCGTAGCTCTCCAGAGCGATTCCGCTCGAGTCCATGAGCAGGCCGGCGAGCCCGCCCTCGGTCCCCTCCACGAGGTCGCGAAGCGCTTCCTTGAACATGGCTGAGAAGGCTACGGGCGAGGCTTCCTTTGCGTCAACATCGCAGAGGAAATCCCGCGCCCGAAGGGCCCAGGGAGCCCTTGACCATACGGGACGGCAACGTTTAACGTCCGCGGACGATGCGCGCACGAGCAGGGGACCCCCCCCGCACGATGGCCCAGAAAATCCTTGCTGGTCGGTGTGCCGACCCGATGCTCTCGGGCGACGTCGTCCAGGTGAAGGTGGACCAGATCGTCCTGACGCGCGCGCCTCTCCGCGCCGTCGCCGAGGCCCGGGACGCGGGTCTGAAGAAGACGTCGGCGGAGGTGGCGATCGTCTACGACACGACGTGCGCGACCGGCGCGGCCTCGCGGGCCCAGCAAGAGGAGATGCAAGCGGCGACG
Organism: Labilithrix sp.; assembly: GCA_039809525.1. Lineage (GTDB taxonomy): Bacteria > Myxococcota_A > Polyangia > Polyangiales > Polyangiaceae > Labilithrix. Next base: position 4,670 of record JBDHVD010000367.1, read on the forward strand.
AGCGAGATGCTCGCGCACGGCATCGTGCTCGCGCGGCCCGGCGTGGGCTACCCCGCGCCGGTGCACCTCGAGCGCTTCGCGAGCCCCGCGCGCCTGTGCGTGACCGACGATCCGCGCCTCGCGGGCGTGGGCGGCATCGGGATGATGAGCCTCGTCGTGCCGCCGGGCATGCTCGCCCAGGCGCTCGCGCAGGGGAGCATCCTCGTCCGTCCGCCGCGGAGCGTGCAGGTGCTGCTCTCCGGGCGCACGCGCCCGTTCGTGTGCGCGCGCGACATCGCGCACGAGCTCGTGCGCCGCGGCCTCGGCGACGCGGTGACCCGCATCGAGGCGCAGCACGCCGCGCCCGTCATCATCGAGTTCGCCGGGCCGAGCGCGCGCCTGCTCTCCGTCGGCGAGCGCGCCGTCCTCGCCGGCATCGCGCCGATGCTCGGCGCCGCGGGCGCGCTGTTCACGAGCGACGAGCGCACCGAGGTCTTCCTCCGCGATCAGCGCCGCAGCAAGGCGCATCGCGCGCTCGTGCCCGACGCGGGCGCGCCCTGCGACGAGGTCCTCAACGTCGATCTCGGCGCGGTCGATCCGCTCTACATGGACGAGACCGGCGCGGTGAAGAGCGTCCGCGATCTCGCCGGCAAGCCGGTGACGCAGGTGCTCCTCGGCGGCGACAGCGGGTGCACGCTGCGCGATCTGTTCGCGGCCGCGGCGCTGCTCAAGTCGAAGCGCGTGCCCGCGCGCGTCGAGTTCCTCCTCGCGGTGCCCTCCCGCCAGATGCTCGAGGTGCTCTCGGCGAGCGGCGCGCTCACCGATCTCATCGCGACCGGCGCGCGCCTCATCGAGCCCGACGGCCGCGTCATGACCGGCGAGCTTTATCCGCCGGCGCCCGGCGGCATCTCCGCGCGCACGCAGGACCTCGAGCCGGGAGCGACGCTGCCGAAGCCGGTCGCCGTCGCCTCGGCCGAGACGCTCGCGTACGCCGTCGCCACCGGCGAGATGGGCGATCCGCGCAGCTTCAAGCGCCCCGTGCGCGTCACCATCCCGCGCGCGCTGCCGACCGACGACGTCCTCGTGGTGCGCGACCGCAAGGGCGCGGGCGGCGACGCGAAGAAGGCCGCCTCGTTCGTCCCTGCGGCACCCACGCCGTGGAAGGGCGGGCAGACGCTCGATCTCGTCGAGGGCCCCGCCCACCTCTCGAACGGCAAGGCGGCGAGCGGCGGCATCGCGGTCCTCTGCGCGACGCTCGACGAGGTCCGCGAGGTCGCCTCGCGTGCGACCGAGCTCGCGGCGAGCGTCCGTGCGGTGCTCGCGCCGTTCATCCCCAGCGGCGCGGTGAGCCTGTTCAGCGGGCTCGGCATCGCGGCGATCCGTCTCGACGCCCAGGCGCTCAAGGGCGCGAAGGGTCAGAAGACGATCCAGCTCCCGCCTCCGGCGCAGTGGAACGAGAAGGAGCCCACGGTGGTGGCCCTCGGATCGCAGAAGGTGCCGCTCACGTGGCTCGCGCTGGGGCCGGAGCGCGCGTGGGCGAGCGCCGGCACCGCATCTCCACGAGCCTCGCGCTCACGCAGCTGATCTCCTATCCTGGGCTCGTGACGAAGGGACGCCTCACCCGGCAGGAGCTGAGCTGGCTGCTCACGCAGGAAGCGCAGCACGCGGCCGAGCGCCTGCGCGACGGCGTGAAGGTGCTGCGCACGCAGGCGCCTCCGCCGTCCGTGCCGGACGCCGGCGTCCACGATCCCGCCCATCACGTCGATGCGTCGCTCGATGCGCTCGACGACGTGATGAAGATGCTCTCGAACCTGAACCTGAACCGTGCGGCACCCACGCCGGGCGCGGCTCCGCGGCGCGGGCGGATCGACGTCGCGGCGCTGCTCGTCGAGCTCGCGCCCGAGTCGCCGGTGCAGATCGAGCCCGGGAGCGGCACGGAGGTGTACGGCGACGAGGCCGATCTCCGCCGCATGCTCCAGATCCTCGTCGGCCACGGCAGCGGCGCGGGCGCGCCCATCACCGTGCGGCGTGACGGCGACGAGGTCCGCGTGTGCGTGACGCTCGGGCCGGACACGTCCCCCACCGCCGAGACCGAGCGCGCGTGGCTCTCGCGCATGGCGCTCCGCTACGGAGGGCGCCACGAGCTCGAAGGCGGCAACGAGATCGTGTCGTTCCCCGCCGAGGGCGCGAGCGAACGCAGCGAGCGCGAGGCCCTGCGCAAGGAGCTCGACGAGGTCCGCAAGCAGAGCGAGGTCTACGCGCGCGAGCTCGCCGCGGTGTTCGATCGGTGGGAGGAGGTCACGACCACGTCGACCGTCCCGCCGCCGCCCGGGCAGGCGAGCCTCGAGCGCTTCGCGACGCTCACGAAGATCTGCGCCGGCATCGCGTCCGAGCTGAAGAACGCGTTCGGATCGGCGGCGCGCGACGTCGCGTCGATGCGCCGCCACGACGTCACCGACGAGCAGCTCGACACCCTGCGCCGGCGCTTCGCCCACGCGCAGGCGATCCTCGCGAGCATCGGATCGATCGGCAGCCTCCGCGCCGACGAGCTCCACGCCGAGGTCGATCTCGCGCAGTGCGCCCGCGCGGCGGTCGCCGACGCCGCGGCCCATGCCGAGCGCGAGGGCGTCAGCGTGAGCCTCCGCGTCCGTCCCGAGGGCGCCCGCGCCTACGTGCGTCGCGGCCCGAAGGCCGTCGGCGCGCTCGCGCGCGAGCTCGTGCACCACGCGATCGCCGCCTCGCCGCGTGGCGGCGCCGTGGAGCTCACGGTGCAGGCCGAACAGAGCGCGCTGCGCCTGGTCGTCGACGACGCGGGCCCGCCGCTGCCGGCGTCCGCGCGCCGCGCGTTCCTCTCGCTCGAGACGCATGCCGGCGCGTACGGCCGCCCGAGCGGGCTGCCGATCTTCATGGCCGCGGAGCTCGCGGGCTGCCAGGGCGCGCAGCTCGAGCTGTCCGACGCGCCGCAGGGCGGCCTCCGCGTGGCCGTGACGTTCCCGAAGACCTGATCGCCATGCGCCTTCTCATCGTGGAGGACTCCGACTCGATCGTCGGAATGATCGAGGCCCTCGTCACGCCGCGCGGCTACGAGGTGAAGAGCGCCGCGTCCGGCGCGCGCGGGCTCGACGACGCGTTCGCGTGGAAGCCGCACGTCATCCTCGCGGACGTGAACCTGCCCGGATCGTTCGACGGGATCGAGCTGCTCGAGAAGCTCCGCGCGTCCGCGGAGACGCGCGAGATCCCGGTCATCGTGATCAGCGCGCAGTCCGACGAGGAGCTGAAGCGCCGCGCCCACGAGGCCGGCGCCACGGCGTTCTACGAGAAGCCGTTCAGCCCGCTCGCGCTCCTCAAGGAGATCGAGGGGCTGCACCGCCGCTCGGGCCAGTGGTAGCGGGCAGCCCCCGGACGGCGATCAGCCGAGCAGCTTCAGGTTCTTCTTCGCGCGCGCCTCGGCGTCGGCGATCACCGCCTTGGCCTCGTCGGCGGGGACCTTGAGCTTCGTCGCGAGATCGCCGAGGAGCTTCGTCTCGTCGGCGTGCTGGTGACCGTCGGCGAACGTGAGCAGCACCGCGTGCTGCAGGAGCACGCGCCGATCCTCGGCGGACAGCTCCTGGAGATTGATGTCGTCGAGCGTCCGCTTCTCCTGCGCGTATTCGCGGAGCTGCTTCTTCTCGTCCTCGGTCGCCTCGTACGCGTCGAGGAGCGCCTCGAGCATCTCCTTCTCCTTCTCGGCGAAGTGGCCGTCGGCCCAGGCGACGGGGACCAGCGCGCGGACGATCGCGTACTCTTGCTCGTGCATGACGCGAGGATACGTTCACTTCGCGCTGACGGAAATCACCTTGTTTCCCTGCGGATCCGCGGGTGCATCGGTGATCTCCTTCTCGGCGACGTGGAGGCGCTTGCGCAGCGTCGGCGGCCCCGCGAGGAGCACGTCGATGTCGGAGTCGCAGCGCAGCTGCTCGATGCGCGCCTCGGGGCCGAGCCCCGCGAGGAGCCAGATCTCGGCGCCGCGCACGTTCGACACGACGTGCACCGTCCCCGGCGCGCCCGAGCCGCCGACCTGGCTGCCCGGCTCGGCGCCCGGCCAGGGATCGACCGCGCCCGGCTTGGCCTTGGACGGATCGAGCTGGATGGGCACGTCGATGCGCGGCTTGCCGTCCGGCCCCTTGTCCCACGTCGACTCGGCCTTGATGACCGCGCGCTTGGGCGCGTAGCCCTCGGCGGTGCCGACGAGCTCGAGGCGCGTGCCCACGGGCATGCGCTCGACGTCGAGCGGCGCCTGTCCCATGCGCAGGAGGATCTCCGCGTTCGCCGGGACGTCGCCGACGACCAGCGCCACCTTGCACTTCGGCGCGGCGGGCACGGCGGGCGCGACCGAGGCGCTCGCGCTCGCGACCGGCTTCTTCTTGCCCGTGAACAGGCGCGGCGCCTTGATCCAGATGAACACGACGGCGCCGACGACGACGAGCAGCACGAACACGAGGATCGCGAGGCTGGTCTTCGGCGCGCGGGGCTCGCGGCTCCGGCCCGTGCCGCCGGTCGTCCGCCGCGGACGCCGCGAGGAGCTCGTCGGATCGGCGGGCACGTCGGTGACCTTCTCGCGGCGCGACGAGGCCGTGGGGCCGCGGGAGGGCGCCGGGGCGGGCACCGCGGGCGCGGGCGCGGAGGGGAGCGGCGCGGGCAGCGGCGCCGATGCGACGGGCGGCGGCGCGGCGGCGAACGGCGGCGCGGCGGGCGGCGGCGCGACCTCGACGATGTCCGGCTTGGCGGGGGA
>JBDHVD010000368.1:0-9409 GCA_039809525.1 Labilithrix sp.
GGCGGCTTCACCCTCGACGTCGCCGTCTCCACCGCCGTCTGCGGCAACGGCGTGGCCGAGCTCCCCGAGACCTGCGACGACGGCAACAAGACGAACGGCGACGGCTGCTCGGCGACCTGCACGCTCGAGGCGGGCGGCGTCCTCACCAACTGCCCCGGCCAGCCGTTCGTGCTGAGCGGCGCGCCCGGCGCACCGCGCAAGGTCAGCTTCGCGGGCAACACGCTCACGAGCGGCCAGGCCACGCAGAGCCCGAGCGGCTGCTTCTACTGGGCCGGCAGCAACGTCGTCTACGCGGTCCAGTCCGACGTCGCGGGCTCGGTGAAGGCCGAGCTCCTCGCCGGCTACGAGAAGGCGAACCTGCACGCGCGCTCGGAGTGCGGCTCGAACAGCTACCAGCTCGGCTGCACGCAGATCGAGGCGCCCGGCACCGCGTCGGTCGAGTTCCCGGTGAGCGCGGGCCAGTGGTTCTATCTCTTCGTCGACGGGCACAAGTCCGGCTCGAAGGACTACGCCGGGCCGTACTCCCTCGACGTCACGGTGACGCCCTCCTCCTGCGGGAACGGCCTCCTCGACGGCGACGAGGAGTGCGACGACGGCAACGCCGCGGCGGGCGACGGCTGCAGCGCCGCGTGCAAGCGCGAGGCGCTCGCGGGCGTCGACACGTGCCCCGGCCACCCGGTCACGCTCGCGGCCGAGGCCGACGGCTCCCGCACCGCGGTCCTGTCCGGCACCACGCTCGGCCTCTCGAACGCGGTCTCCGGCTGCTCGAGCGCGTTCAGCAGCAACGCGGGCGACGCGATCTACGCGGTGACGCCCGACATCGACGGCTACCTCACCGCGACCGCGCGCGGCCCGTTCAACTCGACGGTCTCGGTGCTCTCGGACTGCACCGCGCCCGCCGGCGCGCCCGCGTCGGTGCTCGCGTGCAGCTTCGGCGCGAACGCGTCGACCGATCCCTTCGTGCTCGACGGTCTCGGCACCATCCCGAAGACGGCGCGCACGCCGGTGAAGGCCGGCACGACGTACTACGTCGTCGTCGACGGTCACTTCGGCAGCGGCACCCTCAACCAGGGCCCGTACCGCCTCGACCTGCGTGTCACCCCCGCGGTCTGCGGGAACGGCGTGATCGAGGGCACCGAGACGTGCGACGACGGCGGCACCGACGCGAACGACGGCTGCGACGCCGCCTGCCAGCTCGAGCCGGTCACCTCGCGCAGCACCTGCGGCGACGCCGAGGCGATCACGCTGACCGAGACCGCGCCGGGCAACTGGTCGACCTCGCTCGCCCGCGGCACGACGAACCTGCTCGCGAACGGCAACTTCGCCTCCGGCGCGAGCGACCCGTGCTTCGCGCCGGGCAAGAACGCGTTCTTCTCGGTCACCGCTCCGGCCGCGGGCGTCCTCCGAGCGACGGCGAAGAGCACGCAGCTCGACGTCGTCCTCGGCGTGCGTAAGCCGAGCTGCGCGCTCACCGGCGCGCCGCTCCTCTGCGCGAACGACAGCGGCAAGGGCAACGAGGAGACCGTCGCGCTGCCGGTGACGGCCGGCGAGACCGTCTGGCTCGTCGTCGACGGCAAGAGCGACCTCGACTTCGGGCGCTTCACGCTCGACGTCGCGATCACGCCCTCGGGCTGCGGCGACGGCTTCTTCGTGCCCGGCCCGACCGAGCAGTGCGACGACGGCAACACGAGCAGCGGTGACGGCTGCAGCGCCACGTGCACCCTCGAGCCGATCACCGGCGTCGACACGTGCCCCGGCAAGACGCTCACGCTCTCCGGCACCGGCACGTCGCGCAAGGGCACCCTCACCTTCTCCACCGAGGCGCTGAACGCGAACTACGTCGGCGCCTGCGGCGGCAACGCGAAGGACGGCGTCGTCCGCGTGGTGGCGCCGATCGGCGGAACGCTGAAGGCGAAGGCCCGCAACATGACCGGCGCCACGGTCTACGCACGCACCACGTGCATCGACCCGACGACCGAGATCGCGAAGAGCCAGTACGCGACGTGCACCGGCGTCGTCCACGACACCGTCACCATCCAGGCGACGGCGGGCACGGAGTACTTCCTGTTCGTCGACGGGCTCGAGGGCGCCACCGGCGTCCCGACCCTCGACGTGAGCATCACCCCATGAAGCAACGCAACGAGAACAGCGGCCTCATCGATCTCGACGCGCTCATGCGCGAGGCGGAGTCCGCACCGAGCCTCCCCACGTCTTCCCGCGCCGACGACTCGCTCGAGGCGGTCACCGCCGACGTGACGAGCACGCGCGAGATCCCCGCGATCGCCGCAGAGCCGACGCCCCCGCGCGCGCCGGAGCCGCTGCCTGCACCTGCACCTGCACTCGAGCGGGCGCCTGCACCCGCGCCCGTCGCGGCATCGCGTGTCTCGCGCGGACGAGGGCGTCTGTGGCTCGGGCTGGTCGCCGTCGCCGCGGCGATGACCGTGACGATCACCCTCGCGCGCGCGCCGCGCCCGCAGGCGCCGCCCGCGGTGGCGGTGACGACGCCGACGCCGGCGCCGGCGCCCCCACCGCGCGTCGACACCAACCCTGCCCCCGCGCCGATCGATCCGAACGCGCTGCCCGCGGCGACGACCGCCGAAGCGCCGGCTCCGCCGGTGACGGCCGCCGCGGCCGTCGCGCCGCGCCCCAAGGCGACCGTCGCGACGCCCGAGCCGGCGGCGACGGCGAAGCTCGACGAGCTCGCGAGCGCGCCGGCCGACACGAAGGGCGACCTCGGAGGCGCGATGCGCTCGGCGGTCGGCGATCGAGGCACCGAAGGCGCCGCGAAGACCGACGAAGCGAGCGGGCCGAGCGCCGGTCAGGTCCGCCCCTCGCAGGGCGCGGTCGTCGGCGCGATCAACTCCGTGCTCCCCGCGGCGCGCGCGTGTCTCGGTCCGGACGACGCGATCCGCACGGGGCTCGTCGTCTTCAGGTCGGACGGCTCGGTCGCACGCATCGACTTGCGAGGCACGAAGCCCGAGGATGCGTGCGTCAAGGATGCGCTCTCGAAGGCGCGCGTCGCGCCGTTCGCCGACGACACGTTCGCGACGCGCGTCACCGTGCGCCCCTGAAGGCCGCGTCTTAACCTCACGGGCGGATGTCCGCCCTCCACGAGCCGCGCAGCGTCTTCTCGCTGCGCCACCTGCCGAGCTGGCTCATGCTCGCGTTCGCGGCGGGGGCGGTGAACGTGATCGCGTTCTTCGCGTGCTCGCGCTTCGTCTCGCACGTCACCGGCAGCGTCGCCCAGCTCGGCATGGACATCGGCGAGCTCGCGGTCGACTACGCGGTCGTGGTCGGATGCTTCGTCGTCGGCGCGATGTCGGCGGCCGCCCTGGTCGAGGGCCGGAGCCACCGCCACAAGCGTCCGCTCTTCGCGGTCCCTCTCCTGATCGTGAGCGCGATCCTCACGGGCATCGCCTCCGCCGGGGGCGCGGGGATGCTCGGACCGTTCGGTGGTTCGATCGAGAGCGCGCGCGATCTCCCGTTCGTCCTCCTCCTCGCCTTTGCGATGGGCCTGCAGAACGGAGCCGTCGCGTCGAGCACCGGCCAGCTCGTGCGCACGACCCACATGACGGGGCCGGCGACGGATCTCGGCCTGCACCTCACGACCGCGTTCTACGCGCAAGGCCACGCGCGCCTCGCGTCGCTCCGTCACGCCGGGCTGCGCGCCGCGAAGATCGCCGCGTTCGGTGCGGGAGCAGCAGCGGGCGCGGTGCTCGCGGGTCCGCTCGGCTACGCCGCCTTCTTCGTGCCCGCCGCGCTCGTCCTCGTCGCGACCGCGCTGAGCTTCCTGCCCGTCGCGCGCGCGCCCGCGCTGGCGTGATCGAGCGCGCGGTCACCTCCGCGCGCCGAGCAGCTCGACCGCCGCCCGCCGCGCGGCCTCGCCCACGCGGACGCCGCCGATCATGCGCGCGATCTCCTCGACGCGCTCCTGCGTGGAGAGCTTGCGGACGCTGCTCGTCGTCCGGCCCTTCGCCTCGTGCTTGCCGACGACGTAGTGCGCGTCGGCGAGCGCCGCGATCTGCGGCAGGTGCGTGATGCACAGGACCTGGCGATGGCGGGCGACGTCGGCGATCGCGCGGCCGATCACCTCCGCGATCGCGCCGGACACGCCGGCATCGACCTCGTCGAACACGTAGAGCCCCGCGGGCCCCTTCTCCGCGAGCACGCGCTTGAGCGCGAGCAGCGCGCGCGAGAGCTCGCCGCCGGAGGCGATCTTGCGGAGCGGGCGCGGGTCCTCGCCCTTGTTCGGCGCGATCAGGAACTCGACGCGATCGATGCCGCTCAGCGTGAGCCGCGCGCCGTCGACCGGCGGGAGCTCGCCCGCCTGCGGCGCGGGCACCGGCGAGACGTCGACCACCACGCGCGCGCGCCCCATGCCGAGCCCGGCGAGCTCCTTGCCGATCGCGTCCGCGAGCGTCGCCGCCGCGTCACGCCGCTTGCGCGAGAGCGCGCGCGCCTCCGCCGCGACCGCGGCGAGGCAACCCTCGCGCTTCTTCTCGAGCGTGACGAGCCGGTCGCCCGCGCCGGCGATGCCCTCGAGCTGCGTCTTCAGCTCGTCGCGGTGCGCGAGCAGCTCGGTCGTCGTCGGGCCATGCTTGCGCAGGAGCTTCTGCAGGCGGAACCACCGGTCCTCGATCTCCGCCAGGCGCGCCGGGTTCGACTCGATGCCCGCGGCGTAACGGCCGAGCCCACGCGCGGCGTCGGCGAGCTCGGACCGCGCCGACTCGACGCTCCGCGCGAGCGACGCGAGCGCCGGATCGATGGCGGCGGCCGCGTCGAGATCGCTCGAGATGCGCGCGAGCTGATCGCACACCGCGTCCTCGGCCTCGTAGAGCCGATCGGCCGCGCCCTGCGTCGCGAGCGAGAGCTTCTCCGCGTGGCGGAGGCGCGCGCGCTCGCTCTCGAGCTCCGACTCCTCGCCGAGCGACGGATCGAGCTCCTCGATCTCGCGGAGCTGGAAGGCGACGAAGTCCTCGCGCTCGGCGCGATCGCGCTCGGCCTCGCGCACCCGCTCGATCTCGCGCACGACCGCCGCCAGCTCGGCGACCTTCGCGCCGAGCTCGTCGCGCAGCGCCTCGAGCTTGCCGAACGCGTCGAGGTACTCGAGGTGCGTCGCCGGATCGGTCAGGCTCACGCTCTCGTGCTGCGAGGCGATGTCGCAGAGATCGGGCGCGAGCTCGGCGAGCTGCGCCGCGGTGCACGGCTTGCCGTTCAGGAAGGCGCGGCTCCGTCCCTCGGCCTGCACCACGCGACGCACGACGAGCTCGCGATCGAACGGGACGCCGGCGGCCTCGAGCTTCGCGGCGACGCGCGAGCCGTGCTCGACCTCGAAGACGGCGCCGACCTCGGCCTCGCGCGCGCCGGACCGGACGGCGTCGGGGCGCGCGCGCCCGCCGAGCACGAGCGACAGCGCGTCGACGACCATCGACTTCCCCGCGCCGGTCTCGCCGGTGAGGACGTTGAAGCCGGAGGCGAGCTCGAGCGTCTGGCGCTCGATCAGGACGACGTTCTCGATGGTGAGCTCGTGCAGCATCGGATGACGTGACGCTAGTCGAAGACTGAACACCTGTCCAGTCCACGACACGACCTCGTCGGTTACGCTCGGCCCGCCATGACCACGCGCGTCCTTCTGATCCGCCACGGTGCGACGGTCCTCTCGGCGGAGGACCGCTTCGCCGGCGCGACCGACGTCGACCTCTCCGACGAGGGCCGGCGGCAGGCGCGCATGCTCGCCGAGCGCCTCGCGGACGAGAAGGTCGCCGCCGTCTACGCGAGCCCGATGAAGCGCACGCAGGAGACCGCATCGATCGTGGCGACCCCGCACGGTCTCGAGCCGCGCATCGAGGACGGCCTCCGCGAGATCGATCACGGGCGCTGGGAAGGTCTCACGCGCAAGGAGGTCGAGGCGCGGCACGCGACGGAGTACGCGGCGTGGGAGGAGGACCCGTTCACGTTCGCGCCGGAGGGCGGCGAGAGCGGGCTGTCGGTGATGGCGCGCGCGCTCCCTTCGCTGCGCGCGGTCGTGAACCGGCACCCCGGCGAGACCGTCGCGGTCGTCTCGCACAAGGCGACCATCCGGCTCGTGCTCTCGAGCTTGCTCGGGTTCGATCCGCGCGGCTACCGCGACCGGCTCGATCAGGCGCCGGCGTGCCTCAACGTGGTCGACTTCAAGGACCACGTCCGGGCGAGGCTCATGCTCTACAACGACACGTCCCACTACGCCGACTGGCCCCGCAAGGCGACGGCCGCGCTCTCGAAGTGGTGGGACGCACGCTGAGGCGCGCGCGCTTCACGTCCGGCGCGCGAACAGGCGCGTGGCGCCGAAGCCGAGGAGCAGCAAGAAGCCGATGACGATGACGCCGGTCCACACGCCGGCCTTGAAGATGCCGGCGACCGCGCGGCAGCCGGTCATCGACATCGCGAGCGTGGCGACGATCGCCGCGAGCGGAACGTTCTTCGGGGTGAGGCTCATGGCCCGGTCCGATCCAACAACCGGGCCATCCGGGCGCCGCTACGCCCGCGCTTTTTCCGCGATCTCCCTCACCTTTCACCACATTATACAAGTGCCTGCAATCACTTGCATTTCACGGGTTTCCCTTGACGATCGCGACATCACGCCACTAGCCTGCGCGCCCGTCGTGCCTGGGGGCCGCCCCGCGCGGCAGAAGAGCACCATGGCCGCGAAACCTTCCGCGAAATCGGTCTCGAGCCGCAAGTCCACGAGCAAGGAGCCGGTGGCTGCGCCCGCACGGTCGTCGAAGCGTAAGCTCGCCGCGGCCACGCCCGTCGAGTCGCCCCCCAAGCCGCTGACCGTCGAGGAGCGCGTCACCCTGCTGGAGGAGCGCCTGCAGAAGGCGGATCCGGAGTTCCAGAAGGCGTACCGCGACAACCTCGATATGTCGTGGATCTACCACGACAGCGCGCTCGAAGGGACCGTGTACACGGGCCAGGAGCTCAAGAGCGCGCTCGACAGCGCGGCTGCCGTGACGGGGGCGATCGTCACCGACTCGAGCATCCAGCCGGTGTGCGAGGAGATCCGGCGCCACCGCGAGGCGCTCGACTACATCCGCGACTACGCGATCAAGAAGCGACAGCCGATCAACATCGACGTCGTGAAGAAGATCTACCTCATCCTCCATCCGGAGGAGGGGGACATCAAGACGGTCAAGTACCGCAAGGACATCCCGCAGCACCGGCTGTACTTCCACGAGTACGCGCCGCCCGACAAGATCACGTACAAGGTCCGCCAGATCGTCGACTGGGTGAACGATCCCGAGACCCGCCGTACGCGCAGCGCGGTTCGCATCGCGGCGCGCGCGCACTACGATCTGCTGCGCGTCTTCCCCTTCACCACCGACAGCGGGAAGGTCGCCCGGCTGTTCATGAACCTGCTGCTGCTCCGCTCGGGCTTTCCGCCCGCCATCGTCCACTCGACGGACCGCCAGCGCTACTACGAGGCGCTGAAGGGCTCGAGCGCGACGATGACGCAGATCGTCCACGAATCGATCGAGAACAACCTCGCGTCGGTCGAGAAGCTCCTCGAGCAGCACGAGAGCAAGGGCTACTCCGTCAAGGTGTAGACCCGGACAAGGCGAGCGAGCGAGTTGCTCACGAAGCGCATCATCCCGTGCCTCGACGTCCGAGACGGTCGGGTCGTCAAAGGGGTGAACTTCGTCGATCTCCGCGACAAGGGCGACCCGGCGGAGCACGCGCGCCGTTACGACGACGAGGGCGCCGACGAGATCACGCTCCTCGACATCACCGCGACCCACGAGGGCCGGAAGGCCATGCTCGACGTCGTCGCGCGCACCGCCGAGGCGACCTTCACGCCGCTCACGGTCGGAGGCGGGGTCTCCACCGAGGCGGACATCGAAGCGCTGCTGGCCGCCGGCGCCGACAAGGTGAGCCTCAACTCCGCCGCGGTGAGCGAGCCCGCGCTCGTCGAGCGCTGCGCGAAGCGCTGGGGCTCGCAGGCGATCGTGGTCGCCATCGACGTCAAGCGCACGGGCGGTCCGGACGGGATTTGGGAAGTCCACACGCGCGGTGGTAGGTCTCGGACGGGGATCTCCGCGCGCGACTGGGCCGTGCGCGTCGCCGGCCTCGGCGCCGGCGAGATCCTGCTCACCAGCATGGATCGCGACGGCACTCAGAGCGGCTACGACCTCGACCTGCTCCGCACCATCGCCGAGGCGGTGCCGGTGCCCGTCATCGCGTCGGGCGGCGCGGGGACGCTCGAGCACCTGCGCGACGCGATCCTCGTCGGCGGCGCGAGCGCGGTCCTCGCCGCGTCGATCTTCCACGACGGGACGTACACCATCGGTCAGGCGAAGGCGTTCCTCGCCCAGGCCGGGATCCCGATGCGCATCGGGTCCGGCGAGGCCGCGGCATGAGCGCGCTCGATCAGTCGGTGACGCTGGAGGACGTGTTCGCCGTCGTCGAGGCGAAGCGCGTCCCGCTCGCGCCGGAGCTCGCGGGCTATCTCTCGCTCGAGATCGCCGACGGCACCGATGCGGGCAGCGGCGACGTCGATCCGAAGACGGTCTTCATCAGCGAGGAAGGCACCGTCGCCCTCGTCCGTCCGCGGAAGGACGTCGTCACGGGCGAAGCGGAGTCGTCGATCCGCGCGCTGCTCACGAAGCTGCTCGACGCGAGCGGCTCGTCCACCCCTGCCCTCACCCTCGCCGCGCGCCGCAAGCCGGGCAACGGCCTCCCCGCGCTCGTCGAGGAGCTCGAGGCCGCGCTCATCCCGGTCAACCGCGCCGCCGGCCGCCGTGCCCTCGCGCGCCTGGCCCGCGAGGTGAAGCGCGTGATGCTCGGCGTCGGGCGCAACGCGTCTTCGCCTCCGGTCCTCTCGTCGCCGCCGAAGCGTGACGAGCCCCCGCCCTCCTCCGCCGCGGCGCCGCCCTTGCCCGGGATCCCGAAGGACGTCGAGCTCCGTCCGAGCCGCGTCTTCGACGACGAGGCGGCCACCGTCCCGAAGCGGGTGAACCCGCTGTCGGAGCAGCCCACGCTCGCGCCCGCCCCTGCGCCGCGGGGCGCGTCGCCCATCCCGCCTCCGCCGGGGCGTCCGGCATCGGGCCCGCCGGTCCCGCCCCCGCCGCCCGCGCGCAACCACGACAAGCTGTTCGCGGGCGACGAGGTCGAGAGCCTGCTCGACTCGTTCGAGGTCTCGAACCTCCACGGCGACAAGCAGATGTCGCGCGAGCTGAAGGCGATCGCGGGGCTCAGCCCCACGCCGCCGCCGCCCGACGCGAAGTCGATCGACGCGCTCGTGAAGGACATCGGTAAGGACTTGCCGAAGATGAGCGGCGCGTCCGAGCCCGACGGCGTCGAGGCGCTCCTCGCGCTCGCCGATGCGAGCGGCCCTCTCGCGCCGCCGCTGCCTCCGCCTGGCTTCCCCGCCAAG
>JBDHVD010000369.1:0-9344 GCA_039809525.1 Labilithrix sp.
GCCGCGCGCGGGCGGGCCCGGCGGGGGGCGGGCTCTCGCCCCCCATCGTGAGACGCCGATCTCGTCAGCATGCTGACGATTCCGGATGGCCAGGCCAGATCGGGAGGTGGCCGGGCCAGATCGGGAGGTGGCCAGGCCAGATCGGGAGGTGGCCAGGCCAGATCGCGGGGTGGCCGGGCCAGATCGGGAGGTGGCCGGGCCAGATCGGGAGGTGGCCGGGCCAGATCGGAAGGTGGCCGGGCCAGTCCCACGCGCGTGGAACGCTCAAGAACGTCAGCATGCTGACGATCTTGGCGGTCTGGAAAGGGGCGCCGCAAGGGGCGCCGCTCAGGGCGCCGCTCAGGGCGCCGGCGCGCGGTCGCGCGGTCGCGCGGTCGCGCGTTGCCGCGACGCACGTCGCGCCGCGGGTGGCGATCACGCACGCTCGAGGCTGCCGATCCTCTGGGAGCTCCGCGGAGGACCGCGGACGTCGCGGACCTTGCGCGCCGCGTGCGACGATGTGAGCCCGACGGTGCTCCAGGACCGCCTCGACGAGCTCCGGGACGCGGGGCTGGTCGTCTGCGAAGAGGCCGCCGGCTACGCGCTCACGCCGCTGGGCCGGTAGCTCTTCGAGCGATTCCTGCCACTTGTGGAGTGGGCCGAGCGCTGGGCGTGGCGTTGACGCATCCGGTCGCGCAGGCGCTTCAGATCTTCGATCGCGGCCGTGCGTCGAAGCCAGGGTGACCACGCCCTACCGGAACGAGCTCCAGTCCCTCCAGCAGAAGAAGGTCGCCCTCGAGAGCGAGCTCGCGTCGGTCAACGAGCGCATCGAGGCGAAGAAGCGGCTGCCGATGCTCGACCAGGTCCGCGTCGCGAGCCCCTGCAGCGCGAGCTGGGACGAGATGCTCGGCGACGAACGTGTCCGCTTCTGCACGAGCTGCGAGAAGAACGTGTTCAACCTCTCGGCGATGTCGCGCGAGGAGGCCGAGCAGCTGATCCAGGAGCGCATCGGCGGCGAGGTCTGCGTCCGCTTCTACCAGCGCGCGGACGGCACGATCATGACGCAGGACTGCCCGGTGGGCGTGTCGAAGAAGCGCCGCAAGATGGCGGTGCTCGCGGCGGCGGGGGCCGGCGCGATGGCGCTCGCGGCGACGACCCTCTTCACGCGCACGATGGGCAAGCCGGTCGTGGGCGCGACGATGGGCGAGATGGCGATCGAGCCGCCGCAGCCGGTCGTCATGGGGTCCGTCGCGGCGCCGGTCGACACCGTGCCGCCGGTCCAGCCCGAGACGCAGACCCCCCACGTGCAGCCGCCGCCGGTGCCGCCGGCGCACCCGCCGGTCCGCATGGGCCGGATGGTGCGGTCCCCGAGGTGAGCGAAGGCTAGGGCGCGCCTACGGCGCCTTCGTCGACAGCTTGTCGATCGCGTGCACCGGGGCGCCGTCGCCCTTCATCAGGTGGGCGATGGCCCCGTAGACGAGGCGCTGGCTCTCGAGCATCCCCTTGCCGGCGAACACCGGCGAGACGACCGCGATCGAGTAGTGGCCGCCGGATCCCGGCTGCACGTCGACGGCGGCGTCCGGGATCTTGTCGAGGATCGCCTGGCGGATCGAAGCGGGGACGTCCATCAGTAGCGCGGGACCTTCGAGTCGACCTTCTGCGACCACGCCTCGATGCCGCCCTCGAGGTTGTAGACGTTCTTGAAGCCCTCGCGGAGGAAGCGCTCCGCCGCGTTGCGGCTGCGCATGCCGTGATGGCACTGGAAGACGATCGGCGTCTCCTTGTCGAGGCCGAGGAGGTACTTCTCGCCGTCGGCATCGAGCGCCTTGGCCGCGTCGATCTTCGCGATGCGCCGCTCGTCCTCGCCGCGCACGTCGAACAGCTCGTGCTTCTTGCCCTCGTCCATCCAGGACTTGAGCTCGGTGGCGCTGAGCGGCTTCACCTTCGCCGGCTCGTTCGGGTTGTCGATCTTGAAGGCGCCGCCGTCCGGCGTGTCGACCCACGCGATGCGCATGCCGTTCGCCTTCTTCGCGCTCGCGCGGTCGAAGAGCACGGTGACGCCGTTGGCCGTCGTCACCTCGATGTCGCCGGGCTTCTTCTTGTCGAAGTACAGCTCGTACTGGAACTGCGGCCCGATCTCGAGGCGAAGCTTGTCGTCGGTGCCCTCGTCCGCGGCCTGGATCGCCTTGGCGGCGCCGGCGTCGACGGTGATGCTCGGCGGGGCGATCGGCTCCTCCTTGACCCCGAGCTTCTGCTGGAGCTCGCCCGACGCATAGAGCTCCTTGACGATGTCGCAGCCGCCGATGAACTCGCCCTCGACGTAGAGCTGCGGGATCGTCGGCCAGCTCGAGTACTCCTTGATCCCGTCGCGCACCGCGGGGTCCTGGAGCACGTTGACGGTCTCGAACGGCGTGCCGAGCTCCTTCAGGATCCCGACCACCTGGGCGGAGAACCCGCATTGGGGGAAGTGCTTGTTCCCCTTCATGAAGAGAACCACGCGGTTCTTCTTGATGACGTCCTCGAGCTTCGTGCGGACCGCTTCGTCGAGCATGGCAGCCTCGATCTACGCCGGCCGACCCTTGCGATCAAGGCTGGTCGGTCTTTCGCGGGGCGCCAGGAAGTCGTGGGCTCGGATCAGGGGGATCACCCACCAGAGTGTCACGATCACGACAGCCATGGCCGCCGCCGCGATCGTCTCGTGCTCGGGCGCGACGACCGAGGTCACCAGGTACGTGACGAGCACGAACGAGACCGACGCGAAGGCGAGCCCTGCGACGATGAACGCGTTCGCGAAGACCTTGAAGCGCGCCTTGTGCGTGATCGGCCGCGCGATCCGGTGGTACGCCGCCGGCGCGACGAAGCGCGCGACGGCGAGGAGCTTCCCGAAGAAGGTGCTCAGGTAGACGAGCCGCTGGGTGGCGTCGAGCGCGCCGAAGCGGCTCGTGAACGGCAGCGTCATCAGGAAGCCGAGGAACACCTCGGTGCCGGGCAGGATGATGCGTGTCTCGGTGAGGAGCTCGGTGAGGCTCGCTGCCTCGTCGCTGTTCCCGGCGCGGTTCGTCACGGCGATCCACTGTGCATCGCACGCGCCAGACGAATGGCCGCGCTTCAGCGACGAAGGGCGAATGCGTCGAGCTCGCAGCGGACCTGCGTCGAGAAGCCGCCGCCCTTCGTTCCTTCGCCCTCCGGGACGAGCACGACCGTGATCGGCTCGCCACAGCGCGCGACGATGGAGCGTGGGGCGCACGACGGCGCCCGGTCGCTCGTCGCGCGCAGCGTGAGGTCGCGGCTCTCGTTCGGCGCGAGCTCGAGCTCCGGCAGGGCCTCGCCGTCGAGGAGCCAGCCGGCGTACGCCTCGCACGCGGGGGAGTCATAGGCCGGCGCGAGGGGCCTCGCGTCGTATGCCGCGGCGGCCCACAGCGCGACGCGCCCTCCTTGCGCGCCGCCGGTGACGCGCGCCTCGATCGTCGCGACGAAGTACGCGCCGTCGTCGACGAGGGACGCGCGCGTCACCGTCACCGAAGGAGGAGCGTCCTCCACGGCGCCGCCGCACGAAGCGAGGAGGGCGGCGGACGCGAGGACGGTGGCGAGGGCGCGCATCGGTGCGCCGCCGTGCAAGCGACGATCCGCCCGGAATCGAGGCGTTCACCGCGTGCGATGCCCTCGACCACCGTCAACGTCGTTGGCGCTCCGCCTCCTCCGTGGGCGCGCGGATCAGAACGTCACGCCGAGCGTCGCTCGCCAGAACAGGCCGCTCAGCGCCACGGAGCGGAGGTTCGTGTCCGCGTCCGATCCGAGCAGCTCGTCCTCGTTCCGGCCGGGGCTCACGTGGACGGGCGCCGCGGTCGTGACCGAGTAGCCGATCTCCGGCGTGAGGAGCACTCGGACGCGGTGCTTGCCGGGCGCGCGCTTGCCGATCACGAACGACGCGCCCGCGCTGACGTCGCCGGCGAACGCCCACCCCGCGCTGCCGAGCGAGCGCGGCGCGGACGGATCCTCGATGTCCGTCAGCACGAGGGCGGCGCCCGGCGCGACCTTGCCGAACGCCCAGAGCCACGGGAGCACGGTGACGCGCGCCTCGAGGGGCACGAGGAACCGATGCGCGGTCAGGCTGGTGTCGAGCCCGCGGAGATCGGAGCTCCTCCCGCCGACGTCCCAGCCGAGCCCCGCCGCGAGGGCGAGGCGTCCGGAGTTGTAGAATGCATACGTTCCGTCGATCGACAGCTGGGGGAGCGTGTTCGTGTCGGCGAACGTGTCGAAGCCGTGCGTGTGGACGTAGGCGATGCGGAGGCCGGCCGAGAGGCGGAAGCGGTCGGGCAACGGCTCGCGCGGTCGCTCGTCCACCGCGTAGGCGTCGGGCGTCTCCGCCCGCGCGGCAGGTGGAGCCACCGTCGTGGTCGTCGTGTTCGTGGTGGTGGTGGTCGTCGTCGTGGCGGGCTCCGCCGGAGCGCTCGGCGGGGCCGGGAGCGGCTCGGGGCTCTCCTGCGCCAGCGCGTGCGTCGAGGCGAGGAGGATCGCGATCGGGAACGTGAACGTGGCGCGCTTCATCACAGGTCCTCGAGGAGCAGGCCGAAGTAGGAACGGGACGCGGTCGTGTCCGGGACGAGCGCGTCGAGCACGGTGGCGCCGGCGGCGCCGCGGGCGTCGACCGCGACGAGCGCGCGGCCTCCGTCCGGGCGCGCGACGTCGTAGACGGCGTCGATCGGACGATCGAGCGGGAGCGGCGTCGGATGGAGGTTTTCGAGCGCGACCTGCGAGAGGTTCTCGCCGCCGCGCTGGAACGCCCAGAGGCGCTGGCCGTCGCGGGCGACGTGCAGGGTCGGCGCGCTCAAGGTGGTGAGCGGCGCGGCGGTGCGGCTCGCGAGGTTCAGCACGAAGAACGCGTTCGCGCTCGGCGCCTCGAGCACCTTGAGCTCGGGGCGCGGCGGCGGGACGTCGACGATGCGCGCCACCGGGATGGTGAGCGGGACGATCTCGACGGTGCGGTAGGTCTGTCCGGTGGCGCGGCCGAGCGACCAGAAGGCGACGCCGTTCGATCCCGGGCCGTAGAGCAGCGCCGTGTCGGTGCCGGCGGCCCCTCCGACGACGTTGGTGATGAGCGAGATCTTCGCGAACGAGCCGCCCATCTCGACCTTCGACGTGATGCTCGTCGCGGGATCGACGAGCACCGCGCGCTGGGTGGTCGGCACGATGGCGGCGAGCCGCACGCCGGCCTCGGTGCGCACGAAGACGATGTCCTCGGGCGCTCCGCCCACGTCGGTGAGGTTCGGCTCGGCGCGGAAGTCGTTCGGGACGGTGTTCGGATCGGAGGGCACGGCGCCCGGCGCGGCGGCGACGAGCGTGAACGTGAACACGTTCGGATTGCCCGCGATGCGCACGCCGATGCGCGCGTCGTCGTTCCGCCCCGGATCGCCGTCGTCGAACACGACCCCGGCGGGACGGAGCGCCACGTTGCTGCCGCCGCTCGTGAGGCGGAGCGTGATCTCCGGGCGCTCGGGCTTCGCGGCGACGTTGTCGAGATCGAGCACCGTGAGGTCCTGCTCCGTCTCGATCACCGCGAGCCGTCGCTGCCCGCCCGGGAGCGTGAGCACGGGCGTGAACGAGATCCGCTGCGGTCGTCCGCCGAAGCTGCGGAGCGTGCGCGGCGTGATCGCCTTCTCGGGCGGCGCTTGCAGATCGACGAAGACGATCTCGTTCGGGTTCTCGACGAAGCTCGCCTGCACGCCGTTGTTCTGCGGGGCGGCGAACAGCGCGACCCACCGGCCGAGCGGATCGACGGCGAACCCGGAGTGCGGCGACTCGAGCGGGTAGCTGCGCGCGGCGCCGTTCTCGATCACCGTGAGCGCGGGCCGCTGATCGCGGTCCCTCCTCCGCGGGATGTCGCCGCTGGTCAGCACGAAGAGGCGCTTGCCGTCGGCGGAGGCCTCGGTCCGGACCACGCCGCGCCCGACGTGCACGAACGTGCGATCGAGCTCCTGGCCCGCGCGCGGGGTGAGCAGGGCGACGCGCTCGGCCGGGGCGTCGATCAGCGCGACCTGCGACTCGAGGCCGACGCTCTGCACCGGCTGGGGCAAGCGCGCCTCGAAGACCTCGTCACGCTCGCCGCAAGCGGCGATCGCGAGGAGCGCGAACACGACCGTCGTCTTCATCCACCGCCTCATGGCCTGCTCCCGTCGACGACGCGCGACGCGAGCTCGAAGCCCGTCAACGTGCGCGCGGTCCCGCTGTCGAGATCGATGAACGTGAGGCGTCCGTCGGGATGCTCCTGGGCGACGAACGCGCGCTTCGCGCCGGCGACCACGCCGACGGCGATGGGCGGGCTCGCGAGCTCGTACCGATCGACCATCAGCTGGGGCATGCGCGCGAGGTACGCGCCGTACACGGCGGTGCCCTTCGCGCTCCGCTCGGCGACCACGGCGCGATCGTTCGTCACCGCCACCGCGACGGGAGGCGCCTTCGTCGCGACGATCTTCGCGGGGAGCGTCTGTCCGATGGGGACGATGCTGAACGCGCCCGGCGTCCCCTCCGGGCCGTCGGTCTTGTCGTGCAGCACGACCGCGTGCTGCGCGTCGGGCGACGCGAACACGCCGAGGACGGGCGAGTAGAGGCGCACGGTCCGGAACTGCGCGGTCGCGAGCTCGAGGATGGTCACGCGCTCGGCGGCGACCGCGTTGGTGTAGAGGAGGCCGCGCTGCCCTCCGGGCGCGAGCGCGACGCTGCCGATGGTCTCGCCGGTCACCGTCACCGTCGTGCCGCCCGCGGGGTTCGTCACGATGCCGGGGACGGGGAGGACGACCGCTTGCGACGTGCTCCGGACGACGGCGACCGCGCGATCGCCGGTGTCGGCGAGGTCGAGATCGGTCACCGGTCCGCCGAGCGTGATCGTCGTGCGCGTGCCGCTCTCGAGCGACACGGCGGTGATGTCCGCCGATCCGTCGCGACGCACGAACGCGTACGCGCCGTCCTTCGTCACGAAGACGTCCCGCGTCCCGGGGTCCTCGTTCGGGTTGTCGGAGATGGCGACGTTCTTCACCAGCGCCGGCGGGCCGCTCAGGTCGAGGATCGAGACGCCGTCCTGGGTCACCGCGTACGCGCGGGCCGATCCGGCGGCGAAGCCCACGGTGACCGGGCGGTAGCCGACCGCGAGGATGGTCGACGTCTTGTTCGCGAGGTCCATGACGGTGAGGTCCTGGAAGCCCTCGGTCCGGGGCGCGTTCGGCACCTTCTTCGCGTCCGCCCAGGCGATCGCGAAGCGGCCGTCGGAAGAGAAGGCGAGCGCGTTCGCCTGCGCCGCCGTCGGGAGCCGCTCGGCCGCGATCGAGTCCTTCGTCGCCCGCAGGATGGTGGCGTCCTGCGAGAGCACGTTGAGCACCACGGTGGTGTCGGAGCTCTGTCCCGGGACGCTCGCGAGGTACGTCGGGCCGTTGCCCGCCTCCACGGTGCGGACCTGCAAGGTGGTCGCGTCGACGAACGCGACGCGGCCGCTCCGCGGGTTCGCGACCCAGACGAAGTTGCCGGTCGCGACCGGCGCCTCGTACTCGCTCTCGACCTCCTTCTCCGGCGGCGGCTCCGCGCCCGCGCCGCCCGCTCCGTCACCGGGGGCCGCGCCTGGCGCGTTCCGGTCCCCGGCGAAGCCCGAGGTCTCCGCCGCCATGTCGCCGCACCCTGCGCTGGCCACGAGGGCCAGCACGATCCATCCCGAGACCGAACGTCGTCTCATCCGCACCTCTCGCATCCTCGTCCGCAACGTACATGCCATGCGGCAAAGACACGAGAAATGCGATGGATCGCGCGGTCCTCCCCGCGCGAACCCTGGCAGCGCTGTCAGGTGGACGCGCGCTCTGCGCCAGCGGTCACGCGCGCATACACCTCGAGCGCCACCGCGAGCCGGCGCTCCACCCCGAGGAGCAGCGCGCGTTCGTCCTCGCCGCCGAGGGCGTCGCCGAGGACGCTCACCATCGCCCGCGCCTCCTCGAGCAAGCCGACCATCGGATCGCCGTCGCCGCTCGTCGCGTAGGCGAGCAGGGCGAGGAGGTTCCGATCGTCGAGCGCGCGGGCCTCGACGAGCTCGCGGCGGAGCCCCTCGAGCTCGGCGCGCTGCAGCGCGCGCTTGCTCCGCTTCGGGAGGACGGCGACGACTCCGGCGGGGGAAGGGGCTCGAGGGCTCATGTTGCGATGCAACATTGCGCTTCCCGGAGCGACCGTCAAGCGTCCGCGATTTTGCCAGCGTCGGCCGTATGTTGCGTCGCAACAATTCCGGCCGATCGGGGCGTCGGCGTCGTCCACGCGGAGCTCCACGCTCGCACCCGGAGCGCCGAAGAGCTCCGGGAGGAGCCGGTCGCGTTCGTTCGGGCCCCACCACGCGCGCGTCGTAGAGCCTTCCTCGGTGCCCGTCCCGTCGGGCGGACGTCGATCGGGCGTAGCGCACGCGCACGCCACCGTTCCGGCGAGCGTGACGACGATGCACGGCCATCGAGCACGGCCCGCGTGGAACGCCAGCGCGTGTTCTCCGAGCGCCGCGCCGATCGCGCCTCGGAAGTCGCAGGGCCCCGCGATGCACCGCCCCTTGCACCGGTGCCGCGCGACCACGGGACCAAAGGAGGATTCCATGCAGTTCACGATTCGATACCTCGCTCTTCCGGCGGCGCTCGCGGCGGGAGCATTCTTCGCCTGCAGCGGCAGCGGGTCGTCCACGACCGAGGCGCGGCAGGGCCAGGAGGTCGCCGACGCCGGAGCTGCCGACGCGGACGCGGGCGACGCGGGCGTCGACCTCACGCAGCCGCAGCTCGCGGTCTGCTCCGATGCGCAGGCCGCCGACCTGCTCGGTGCGATCAACCAAGGGGAGATCGACGTCGCGCAGGCCGTGGTCGACCAGCTCGAGGACGCGAGCGCGAAGGCGTTCGCCCGGCGGATGATCGCTGACCACACCGCGCTCGGCGCCACGCTGAAGATCGCGCTGAGCCAGGCCGGGATCACGCCGGAGGAGAGCGACAACAGCAACGACATCCGGCAGAGCACGAAGTCGGCGATCGCCGATCTCCAGTCGAAGAGCGGAGCGGAGCTCGACCGCGCGTACATCGCGCACGAGCTGCTCGAGCACGTGATGGTGCTCGGCGTCGCCGATCACCTCATCGCACCGAGCATCAAGGACGCGTCGCTCCTCGCGGTGGCGACGGCGGCGCGCGCCAAGATCGCCGAGCACGCCCAGCTCGCCTCCGACGCGCAGACCAGCGTGGGCGGTCAGTGCGGCGCGGGCAAGGAGGACGCCGGGGCCGGCGACGCCGGAGCGGCCGACGCGGGTGAAGGCGGCGCAGGCGATGCCGGCGCGGGCGACGCGGGCGCCGGCGATGCCGGCGGGGGCGACG
>JBDHVD010000370.1:0-9342 GCA_039809525.1 Labilithrix sp.
CTCTCGCCGCCCGACAAGCTGAAGGAGCTCATCGTCTTCAGCGTGAGCGAGCAGTACCTCGCGCTCCGCAAGGCGCTCGGTATCGCGATCGGCTGATCGACGTCCTCACGGACGTGACCTCGGAGGAGGCCGTGGCGCTCGCGCGTCGCGGCCTCTTCTGCTTCGTCCAGGGTTCGGGCACCGCCGTTGCTCGGTGGTCCGGCATGGCCGCGAAGAGGAAGACCGCGAGGAAGACGAGGTCGAGCACGACGAGCCGGTGCTGGCCGGGCTGGGAGCCGGTGCCGGGCAAGCGCGCGCACGAGCAGGGCAGCTGCCGGAAGAAGCCGGCGTCGCGCTCCACCTCGAGCGAGAAGAAGGTGCAGGCCGCGCGAAAGCGCCAGCTCTCGCGCTGGCAGGCGAAGCATCCGAGGGCCCGAAGGAGCGCCGCGCAGCACCTCGGCCGACCCGGCGCACGCCGCCGCCCGGGGCGGAAGCGCGCGCGCGCGTCGTCCTGAAGCTCAGCGTGCAGGGGAGGCGGCGCGCTCGGGCCGCGAGGCGAGCGCACGCTTCGCGGTGGGGATGGTGAAGAAGAACGTGCTGCCCCGGCCGGGCGTGCTCTCGAGCCAGATGAGGCCGTGATGGGCCTCGACGATGCCCTTCACGATCGGCAGGCCGAGGCCGGCGCCGCGCCGGAAACCGCCCTTGTCCGCCTGCCAGAAGCAATCGAACACGTGGGGCACGTCGTCGACGGCGATGCCGCTGCCGGTGTCGCGCACCCAGAACATCACCTCGCCCGACCGGCGCACGGCGCCGATGGTGATGCGGCCGCCCGCGGGCGTGAACTTCAGCGCGTTGCCGACCAGGTTCTCGAACACCTGCACGAGGCGATCGCGATCGGCCCACACGTCGGGGAGATCGGGCGCGAGCTCGGCGCACAGCTCGAGCGACGCGGAGCTGGCGACCGGCCGGTGCGCCTCGACGAGGTCGCCGACGAGCCGCTCGGCCGACAGCGGCGACGGCTCGATGCGGAGCCGCTTCGCCTCGATGCGCGTGACGTCGAGCAGGTCCTGGATCAGGCGGTTCATGCGCTTGGCCGCGCGCTCGATGACGTCGGCCGGCGTCCGCGAGCGCTCGCCGGAGGCGGGCTCCCGGGCGGCGAGGGCCTCCTGCCGGCGGAGCGCCTGCGCCTGCATCAGGATGACGCCGAGCGGGCTCCGGAGATCGTGCGCGACGATCCCGAGGACGTCGTCGCGCGCCTGCGTGGCCCGGCGCGCGGTGCGGTAGAGGCGCGCGTTCTCGATCGCGCGCGCCGCGCGCTGGGCGACCTCCTCGGCGAGCCGCAGATCGAGGTCATCGTAGATGCGAGCGGGCGTCGACGACACGAAGCCGAGCGCGCCGAGGACCTGACCGTGCGCGAGCAGCGGGACGGCGATGATCGAGCGCATGTCCGCCGCGCGCAGCAGGACGAGGTGCTCCTCGCTCCGGGCGAAGGCCGCGATGGCCTCGTCGGTCGGCCGCGGGATGAGGAGGGACTTCCGCGTGTCGAGCACGGTGCGCAGGAGGTTGCGCCGCGGAGGATCCGGCGGGATCGCCATGAAGCGCTCGCAGAGCTCGCGCCGCGAAGGGTCCCGTGCCGCGACCTTCACGCGACGCACCTGATCGTCCTCGACGACGTCGACGAAGCACATGTCGGCGAAGCTCCGGACCGCCGTCTCCGCGAGCGTCGTGAGCGTCTGCTCGTAGTCGAGGGATGCGGCGAGCGTCGATCCGACCTCGGCGAGCAGACGCTGGCCGAGCTCGGCACGCTTGCGCGCGGTCACGTCCTCGATCTGGGAGATGAAGTGCACCGGCTTGCCGTCCACGCCGCGCAGGACGGAGACGCTCAGCGCGATGTCGACGACCGCGCCGTCCTTCCGGACGTAGCGCTTGTCGACCTGGTAACGGGCGGTCTCCCCGGCGACGAGCTGCTCGAGGAGCGCGAGGTCGCCGTCCAGGTCTTCGGGATGGGTGATCGCCTGGAACGTGAGCCCGGTCAGCTCGTCGGGGGCGTAGCCGACGATCTCGCAGAGCGCGCGGTTGACGCGCATGAACCGCCCGTCGAGGGCGACGATCGCCATGCCGATCGGCGCCTCGTCGATCGTGAGCCGGAAGCGCTCCTCGGCCTCGCGGAGCTGCGCGTTCGCCGCCTCGGTCCGCGTGAGGAGCTCCTCGCGCTGATCGGCGAGCCGTCGCGTCTCGCGCTCGACGCGCTTGCGCTCCCCGATGTCGCGGAGCGACATGGTGAGGAGCGTCCGGCTGCCGAGCACGAGCTTCGAGACGGTCGCCTCGGCGGGGAACTCCTCGCCGTGCTTGCGGACGCCGCAGAGCTCGTCCTCGCCGCCGGCGAAGCGCTCGACGCGGACGTCGCGCGCCGAGAGCCCGTCCAGGTAGCGGGTGAGCCCCTCGCGGTGGCGCGGGGGCACGAGCCTCTCGACCCGCTCGCCGAGGACCTCCTCGCGCGACCAGCCGAACGCGTGCTCGGCACCCTCGTTGAACACGACGATGCGGTGCTGCTCGTCGATCGAGATGATCGCGTCCGCCGAGATGCTCACGATGCCGGAGAACCTCGCCTCCGATGCGCGCAGCGACTCCTCCGCGCGCTTGACGGCCGAGACGTCGCTGACGAGGACGAAGAAGCCGCGGACCTCGCCGCCGACGACGTCGGGGATGTACTGCGCGAGGCTGGAGCGCGGGGGGCCGCCCGCCGGATCGGAGAGGGTGCGCTCGAACTCCTGCGGCTCGCCGCGGAGCGCGCCCTCGATGTACGGGCGGTTCGCCTCGTAGAGCGCCTCGCCGAGGAACTCACGGAGGTGACGTCCGATCAGCGCCTCCGGGGAGACGCCGAACCAGCGCTCGTACGCCCGGTTCGCGAACCGGCACCGGAGCGACGAGTCCCAGTACGCGACCATCGCCGAGATGTGGTCCACCGCGGCGCGGAGCAGGTCGGCCGCCGATCGCGAGGAGCCGGACCGCGCAGCGGGATCGTGCAGGTCGTCATTCACGGTGCAGGCCGAACATGCGCCCTCGCGTTCGGCACGTCCAGCGCGGCTGGAGATGGAAAACGGGGCAAACGTCACGCAAACGATGCGCCTGCATGCGACGTCATCGGTGCCGTGATAGACCTCGCCCGTGCGTCGCTTCGTGATCGTCGGTCGGACCGCGCGCGCGTCGGCGGAGGTCTCGCTCGACGACCTCGCGGGAACGAGCGGGCGGCTCGACGTGCTCGTCCGCTGCGTGCGCGCGGCGCTGCTCGTCTCGCACGGGCTCCGCCGCGACGTCGTCGTCTATCTCGTCCTCCTCGGAGGAAGCGCTCCGCGCACCGTGCGCATCGACGGCGCGACCGCGAAGTTCATCCGCCCGGACGAGCGGCCGCTCGCGACGCTCCTGAAGAAGACGCTCGCGCGCGTCGAGCGCGACGACGCCGGGTTCGTCGAGGTGAAGCCGGGCATCGCGGTCGCCTGTGCCGGGCTCGAGGCGGTCCTCGCCGAGGTGCAGGGCTCGGTGGTGTTCGTCCTCGAGGAAGGCGCCCCGGACGTGCGCGCGGTCGGGGCCGAGCTCGCGGGCGACGCGACGTTCGTCATCGGCGACCACCTCGGCTTCGACGAGGCGACCCGCGAGCGCCTCGGCGCGGTCGGCGCGCGTCCCGTCGCGGTCGGACCGACCAGCCTGCACTCGGACGACGTGGTCACGCTCGTGTCGAACGAGATCGATCGCCGGCAGCCGCTCGCGTAAGGTGCACCGCATGCCTGCCAACTTCGTGAAGGGCGACATCCTCGACGAGGCCTCGCAGTCGACCGGGCCGCGCGCGCTCGCGTTCGCCGCGGACTGCGCGGGGACGATGAACCGCGGCATCGCCGTCGCGCTGAAGAGCAGGTGGCCCGCGCTGGCGGAGGCGTTCGCCGCGCACGCGTCGAGCGGGAAGATGCAGCTCGGCGACGTGTTCGAATGGCGCGACGGCGACCTCCGCGTCTACGCGCTCGGCGTGCAGAAGGGCGGCGCGAAGCCGAGGGTCTCGAGCGTCGAGCGATCGCTCCGCAGCGCGCTCGAGCGCGCGGCCGCCGACGGCATCGTGCGCCTCCTCGTTCCCCGCATCGGTGGCGGCAAGACCGGCCTCGACTGGACGCGCGTCAAGCGCGTGATCACCGAGGCGTCCTCCGAGCGACCGATCGACGTCGTGGTGTTCGAGCAGTTCGTCCGCAAGCCGGAGTGAGCCGCTCGGGGGCATGCGCCCTGTGGAGAAAATAGTTCGATCGCGCGTCGCAACTTCCGGTCGCGTGTGGCCGAACGGCGGCGCATGTCAGAATCGCAGACCCTCGAGACGGTGAAGATCGCGCTGCCCGGTCCGCGGACGTACGGATGGGTGCTCGAGATCCAGGACGACGAGGGCGCGCGTCGCGTGCCGGTCGAGCAGGAGACGAGCGTGATCGGCTCGCGGCGAGGCGCGGACGTCCTCGTGAACGACGAGACGGTCAGCGCGCGCCACTGCAGCGTGTCGCTGCTCCCGGACGGCATCGTGGTGCGCGACCTCGGTTCGACGAACGGGACCTTCATCGGCGGCGCGCGCATCGCCGAGGCCTGGGCGGGGGAGGGGACGACGATCACCATCGGTCAGACGACGATGGCGGTGGTCCCGGCGACCGAGCACGAGGACGAAGAGGAGCTCGATCCGCCGCTCGCCTCGATGGCGGGCGCGTCGCTCCAGATGCGCCGCATCGCGACGGTCGTGCGAAGGCTCGCGAGGCTGAGCGCCCCGGTGCTCGTCTCGGGAGAGACCGGCGTGGGCAAGGAGCTCGTCGCGCGGGCGCTGCATGCCGAAGGCGGCCGCGCGAGCGGTCCGTTCGTGGCGATGAACGTCGCGGCCCTGCCGCGCGAGCTCGTCGAGAGCGAGCTGTTCGGTCACGAGCGCGGCGCGTTCACCGGCGCGGTGCAGCGGCGCGTCGGTGCGTTCACCGAGGCGGAAGGCGGGACGCTGTTCCTCGACGAGATCGGCGAGCTCACCATCGACGCGCAGCCCAAGCTCCTCCGCGCGCTCGACGGCTACGAGGTCCGCCGCGTCGGCGCCGCGGGATCGGGACGGAAGGCCGACGCCCGCGTGGTCGCGGCGACGCACGTCCCGCTGCTCGATCAGGTGAGCCGCGGCCGGTTCCGCCGCGACCTCTATCACCGGCTCGAGGTCTTCGTGGTGGAGATCCCGCCGCTCCGCGCGCGCCCCGGCGACGTGCTCCCGATCGCGCGCCGGCTGCTCTCCCAGCTCGAGCCCGAGATCGGACGCCGGCGCCTGACGCCCGCGGCGATCGCCCAGCTGACCGCGCACGACTGGCCGGGCAACGTACGCGAGCTGCGCAACGTGCTCCTCCGCGCGGCCGACTTCGCGCGCGGCCAGCGCTGGATCGACGCCTCGGTGGTCGAGCGCGCGCTCCGCCGCCAGGACCTCCGCACCTTGACGCTGACGCCGGAGCAGGCGAAAGAGTGGCTCGTGAGCCATGGCGGCAACGTGAGCGCGGCGGCACGTGCGGCGGGGATCCCGCGCACGACCTTCCGCAAGCTGCTGCGTAGCGAAGGCGGCTCGGCCGAGGAGCCGTGATCGGCGCGCGGCGTCCGCGTTCGATCCTGGGCCTCTCGGCGCTCGTCGCGCTGGGCGGATGCCGCTGCAGCAAGGGCGACGCCGACGGCACGCAGGCGGACGCGGGCGTCGAGACGCAGCCTTCCGGGAGCCCGAGCGCGTCCGATGCGCGCGGATGGTCCGCGCCGATCGCCGCGGCGCATGCCGGAGGGGGCGAGGTCCTCGTCGCCGGGCTCGACGTCCCGTCGCGCGCCATCCGCATGCGACGTGTCGGCGCGAACGACGCCGTCGTCTCCGAGCGCGCCGTGCTCGAGGACATCAAGTGGTCGAACGACGCCGACCTCAAGGTGGTGGCGTCGCCGAACGGCGCCGCGGTCACGTGGCGCGGGCTCCGCGGCGGCAAGCTCGGTCGTGCGCTCGTGGTCGTCGGCCCGGACCTCGCGCCGAAGGGACCGCCCGTCGAGGTGTCCGGCCCGTCGTGCGCCACGCGCGAGGGGATCTGGTTCACCGACGGCAAGCGCGCGCACGCGCGGCCGTGGAGCGGAGCCGCGCTCGACGTCGATCTCCCGCGCGAGAAGGAGCCGTCGATCGTGTGCGGCGCGACGAAGGCGTTCGCGCTGCTCGAGGAGGACGACGGCACGTCGTACATGCCGCTGGCGAAGGGCGCCGCGAGCGTCCCGCTCCTCCGCGAGAAGGAGTTCGGCGAGGACGAGCAGCGCGAGCGCGCCGAGTTCACGTCGGGCGACGACCTCGGCGTGGTGCGCGTCGCGGTGTCCGGCGCGCTCGCCGTGCGCGAGGTCAAGGACGGCGTCGCGGGCGCGCTGAAGAGGCTGCGCACGTCGATCCCGCGGGACGACGACGTGGTCGCCGTCGACGCGTCGCCGAAGGAGCTGGTGATCGTCTTCACCGAGGACGCGAGCGACGCGTGCGGCGACAAGGGATCGTCGACCAGGGTGAAGGCGCTCCGCATCGACCGCGCGAGCGGCGACGAGGCGACGCTCGATCTCTCGGCGGGCATGTGCGGGCGCGAGGTCGGTCCCTTCTTCACCGGCCCGGTGGGCGACGCGGTGTCGGTCGCGTGGGTCGAGCGCGTCCCCGCCCTCGGCCAGGCGCGCGCACCGATCGTCGCGCTCGCGCACGTCCTCGTGCCGCTCGCCGGGACGTCGGCGTCCGCGCAGCGCCTCGACGTCGCGGCCGACGCGCTCGTCGACGCGGGCTGCGATGCCGAGCGCTGCTATGCGGCCGCGCTCGAGCGCACCCCGGGGACCGACGGGATGGTGCCCGGCCCCGTGCGCGTGCTGCGCTATCGCTGAGAGGGCGAAGCGAGTCGGAGGCTCGGGTTTCGCTCTTTCGAGGGGGGTCGAAGCTGCGCGGAGCCGCGCGCAGGCACGATCGCAGGTTGCGCGCGGTCGGGAAGACTGCTTCCGGCCCGTGCTGACTCGTCCGACCTACATTCGTTTCGACGGATGTCACGCGCCGGCGTCACTGGGCAGCGTTCCATCGCGTGCTCTCGCGAGCGACGTGGAGCGTCGACGCGCTCGGTGAGCGCATTGTTCGTCGCATCGTTGCTTGCGGCGTCGAGACCATCCACCTCGTCCTCGACGACACCCTCGCCACCAAGAAGGGGCCGACGATCTCCCTCGGTCTCATCGTGCAGTGGAGCGAAGGGCATCGCGTCGAGGTCGCCGCCGACGCTGCGTACTGCAACGCGGTCTGCTCCCCATGCGCGTCCTCTTCTCGTCCGATCCGGCGCTGAGCATCGAGAGGATGCCTGGCATCGAGGTCTTCCTTCGTGACGCCAGGCAGCACCTCGGCTTCGCCGGCTCGCAGGCGAGGACCGAAGCTGCCGTGCTCCGCGCGACCCCCGATGATTCGAGAGGTCCGCGCGCCGCGTCATGGCGAAGGCCGGGTCAGAACGCGCCGGAGACGGTGAGCCCGCCGCTGCCCCAGCCGGCATACGGCGTGATCACCGGCTTCGTCGACGGCGTCGTCGCCTTCGCCGACTTCGAGTCGTCGCGCTTCGGCGCGAACAGGTACCACCCGGCGGCGGTGAGGAATCCGACGCCCATCACGACGAGCGAGACGTTCGCGATCGTCGCGTTGGTGTCGACCTTGTCGTTGTTGTCTTTCAGCGTCGTGCACGCGTTGCCGAAGTCCTTCTGGATCGTCGGGTTCGTGCTGCTGCACACGCCCTGCGGGGGGATGCTTCGGAGCTGCGCGGCGCGGCGGATGTCGTTCGCGACCGCGTCGGCCTTCGACTGCGCGTCGGCCTTGAACGCCGCGAACACGATCGCGCCGACGAGGCCGATGCCGCCCGCCGCGAGACCGACGTAGACCGGCGTCATCGTCTCCGGCGGCGTGAGGAGGTTCGTGCGCTTCGCGCCCGTCTCGGTGGCGGGCGGAGGGGCGGTCTCCGACGGCAGCGGGGTCTGCTCCGTGCCCGGCGCCGGCGTGGGCGAAGACGAGGAGCTCGCGGGCGGCGTGACCGGCACGACCGGCGTCACCGCCGCGGGCTGTCCGAGCTTCGCCTCGACTTTCTGGCCGAGCGTCGCGATGACCTTCACCGATTCGGTCGGCGACTTCACCGTGTGCGGGCCGGGCTCGACGTCGATCGGCTCGGCGAGCGGCGTCGTCCCGATCTTCTCGCCGTCGTCGAGGGTGATCTCGGTGCCCGACGGCGCGATGACCTCGATGCGACCGAGCTTCTGCCTCGCCTCCGCGAGCCCGGACTCCGCGTCACGCCGCTGCTGCGGGGACGCGGTCGTCGACTCCTTCAAGAACTGCTTGAAGTACTTCGCGGCCTCCGCGGCGTGACCGGCCTTCGCCGTGCTCTGCGCGAGGTTGAGGAGGACCGCCGGGTGCTTCTTCAGGGTGTACGCCTGGAGGAACGACAGCCGCGCCTCTTCGTACTTGCCCTTGTCGTAGAACTCGACGCCTTCCTTGAACCGCTGGCGCGCCTGCGTCGTGACCGGATCGTCCGCCTGCGCGGCGGCATTCCGGGCGATCGTCGTGGGGACGGTCGAGGAGACGAAAGCTGCGAGGACGAGTGCTGCGATTCGGCGCGTTCGCATCGCGGTTCCGGAGGCCTCCGAGGATGGTCAGAACGGACTGTCGCGCACGATACCGCCACTCGGCGCCTTGGGGGGAGTCTTCGGCGTGCTCGCGGGCTGCGCCGCCGGCTGCTTCGGGGCCTTCGGCTGCGCGGGCGCGGCCGCCACCGTGCGCGGCGGATCGGGCGCCTTGGCCGGCTCGTGCGTCTTCGCCGGGGTCGGCTCGGTCTTCGCGACCGGGGGCTCGGCCTTCGCCGTCGCCGTCGCCGTGGCCGTCGCCGTCGCCGTCGCCGTCGCCGGGGGCGTCTCGTCCTTCGGCGGGGGCGGCGGGATCTCCGCCGTCGTCGCCGCCGCCGTGGTCGTGGGAGGCGCGGTCGTCGTGGCCGGCGGCTCGTCGCTGAGCGCGAACTTCAAGAAGAGGCCGAGGCCGACCGCGATGCCGACGCCGATGACGCCGTAGACGACGCCCTTGTTGCCCTTCTTCGCGACGAGGGCCTCCATCTCGTCGGTCGACTCGACCTTGAACGGATCGGATGCGCGCGCGATCGCGGGCGCCGCTTTGACCGGCGCGGGCGCCGCCTTCACCGGAGCGGCCTTCGGCTTCTTCGCCGCCGCGGGGGCGACCTCGATCACGTTCTCGGAGTCGAGCGCCTCGGTGCTGGGCATCGGCGCGCGCACGACCGGCGCGGTCGCGGCGGAGGGGGACACCGC
>JBDHVD010000371.1:0-9324 GCA_039809525.1 Labilithrix sp.
GCGCCGGCGCGGGCACCGCGCGCGGCGAGGCGGGCAGCGCGCTCGCCGCGATGGTGGTCGGCGCGGGCGGCGCGACGACCGCGGCGGGCGTCGCCTCGCGGGCGACCACGGGCGCTGGCTCGGCGGCCGGAGGCCGGGCCGCCGGCGATGCCGCGGCGGTCGGCGCGTCCTTGCTCGAGGCGATCTGCGCGAACGCGACGATCCCCACGACGGCGCAGGCCGCGGCCGCAGCGAGCGCGGTCGTGCGCAGGCGGCGGGACGATCCGCGCTTCCGCGTGAGCACCGTCACCGCGTTGCGCGCGGTGCTCGGAGGCGGCGGCACCGTGCGCGAGACCGGCGGCGGCGGTACGGATGCGAGCTTCGACACGTCGCGCACCGAGGGCTCGACCTCGATCTCGACGTCGAGCTCGCGCTTCGAGGGCTGCGCCTGGACGCGGATCGCGTCGTTCGCCAGCGCGTTGCGCGGCGCGGTCGCGTCCGCGTCGGTCAGCGCGGCCTCCTGCTTGAGCGCGTCGTAGGTCTTGCCCGCGATGATCGTGGGCGAGCTCTCGGGCGCACGGTGCTCGCGTGCGGCGACGCGCGCCGCGGCGGCGGACGGGTTCGACGCGAACGCGGCGAGCTCCTCCGCGAGGCGGTGCATCGACATCGGGCGGAGCGCGGGGTTCTTCGAGAGGCACGACTCGACGATGTCCGCGAGATCGTCGGGCACGCCCGCGAGCTGGGCCGGCTCGTCGAGCGCGACCGAGAGGGTCACGCCCGACGGCGTATCCGCGGCGAAGGGGGATGCTCCGGCGAGCATCGTGTAGAGCACGACGCCGAGCGCCCAGACGTCGGTGCGCGAATCGATCGCCTTCGAGGAGTCGAGCTGCTCGGGCGCGCGCAACGTGAGCTCGTCGGGCCCGCGGAGCGAGAGCGTCGCGGCCGCGGTGCCGATGCCGACGATCTTCAGCTTCGCCGGCGCGCCGCTCGAGAGATCGAGATGGATGCACGCGGCGCTCACGTCGCCGTGGAGGAGCCGATGCGCGTGCGCTTCCTCGAGCGCGTCGCAGACGTCGAGCGCGATGTCGACCGCGACGCTCGTCGCGATCGAGCCGCGCTCCGCGAGGAGCTCGGCGAGCGTGCGCTCGCGCATCCACTCGCGGACGACGTACGGATGTCCGTCGACGGTGACGCCTGCGTCGAGGACGCGCGCGACGTGGGCGCTCTCGAGCGACGCCGCCCGGCGTGCCGCTGCGAGGAAGCGGACGCCGACCGCGTCCGCCTCGTCGCCCGAGGCGATGAGAACCTCGATCGCGACGGGCGCTTTCTTCGTCGTGTCGACGCCGCCGAGGAGCGCCGAGGCGCGACCTCCACGAACGAACGACTCGAGCCGATAGCGCCCCGCGATCGTGTCGCCCCGCCGGAGCGACGACCCAGGGAACAGACGAGGACCCACCATCTCCTGGTAGGACGGGGTAGCATACGTACGCTGATGTGGTAGTCGGCCGCCCTCACTTCACCTCCAAGTGCGCGGAACATCGTGCCTATCCGGCGGTCGATTTTTCCGGCGCGTGCGGTCTCCGAGCCTCAGATCCGGGCTCTCTCCTTATATAGGCGGCGGGACGGGACGGGACGGCCGGCTCAGGGCCCGACGCCGATCCCGCGCCGGCTCGCGGTCCACATCCGCCCGGCCGCGAAGCGCACGCCGGTGACGTCGCGGCCGGGGCTCGCCTGCGCGAGCGCGGCCCAGCGCGCGCCGTCGTCGTCCTTCGCGCGCACGAGGAGACGGTCCATCGTCGCCGCGTAGAGCTTGCCCGCCTCGATCACGAGGCCGTCCGGGTTCACGTACCCGCCGCCGAGATGCGTGGCCGTCGGCTTGCCGCCGGTGAAGCGGAGACGGGTGACGCCCTTCGCGTACGTCCCGACGAAGACGTCGCGATCGCCGTCGAGCGCCAGCGCGGTGACCCAGTCGTCGTCGAGCTCGCCGGTCGCGAGCGACGCGCGCGCGAACGTCCCGTCCTTGCCCCAGTAGAGCCCCGATGCCGTCCCGATGAAGAGCGTGCCGTCGGCGCGCGCGGCGACGGCCCACGTCGCGTGCATCGGCGACGCGAGCGGAGCGGGCGTGCCCTTCTTCGTCGGAGCGAGCGGCGCGATGCGATCGCCGTCGACGATCGCCGGCCCCGACTCCGTGCCGACGAGGACGCGGCCCTTCGCGAGCACCGCGAGCGCGCGGGTGGTCGTCGAGGGCAGCCCGTCGTGCGACGTGAACCTGCGGATCGTCCCGTCGGCGCTCCTGCGGACGAGGCCGCGGGCGGTCGCGAGCCAGAGGGTGTCGCCCTGCCATGCGAGCGCGTTGATCGTCTCGGTGCGATCGATGCCTTCGATGCGCGCCGTCAGCCCGTTCTCGACGACGGCCGCGCCGCCGTCGAACGTACCGATCGCCATGCGAGCGCCGTGCGGCGCGATCGCGGTGACGTCGTTCGACGGGAGCGATCGGGTCGCGACGCGCGTGAAGCTCCCCTTCCCCGCGTCGACGTAGAGCCCGCTCGTCGTCGCCACGCATCGCGCCGAGCCGCGCACCGCCACGCCACGCGCGTTCGCCGGGATCGCCGCCTCGGGCCGGAGCGCGCCGCGGATCGTGCCGCTCAGGAGACCGGCGCCGTACGTCGCCACGAGCAGCGACGATTCGCCGGACGGCGCGATCGCGCGCGCGTCGACCGACGCGATCGGGACCGCGCCGCGCGCATCGAGCCGGTAGAGCCCTTCGAGATCGCCGAGCACGACGTCGCCTCCCACGGCGGCGAGCGCCTGCCCGTGCGTGGGGCTCCCGGGGATCGGCCGGAGCGCTCCGCCCTCGAGCCGCGCGACCGGTCCGTCGGCGTACGCCGCGAACACGACGCCGTCCCTCTCCGTGAACGCGGCCGCGCGCTTGCCCGTCGCGACGCCGGGCACCGGGAGCGCGCTCGCGTCGCGCCCGTCGAGCCGGAGGACGCCCTGTCCGCGCGTGCCGAGCCAGATCGCGCCGCTCGCGGACACGTGCACCGCGTGCACCGGCGCGGTCCCGACGGTTCGCACCACCTTCTTGTCCGCGATCGTGACGAGCGCCGCGCCGGCCTCGGTGCCGACCCAGAGCGCGTCGCCCTGCTCGGCGACCGCGTGCACGCGGGTCTCGGGCAGACCGTCGAGCGCGGTCATCGTCGAGGTCTTCCCCGACTCGTCGACGAAGAGGAGCCCGCCCCCGGTCGCGGCGACGAAGCCTCCCTTCGCGAGCGGCGTGCACGCGCGCGCGTCGTCGACGTCGGTCAGCGTCACCAGCGAGGCGAGCGCGAGGGCGGCGATCACGGCAGCTCGACCTCCATCGCCCGCTCGTTGAGCGCGCGATCGACCGCGACGAGGCGCAGCTTGCTCCCGCGCGCGACGGGCGCGGTCGGCCGCCACGTGCCGACGAACTCGCCGAGGCGCACGTGCACGAGCGAGAGCACCTGTCCGTCGGGCGCGCGGACCTCGACGCGCTTGGCGTCGGTGAACACCTGCGGGCGCTGGCTCTCCTCCGCGTCGAGCTTCTGCTTCGCCCGGATGACGAAGCCGCCGCTTCCCTTCGGCTCGACGGTGACCTCGAGGTCCGGCTGCTTGGTGTCGACCACGTACGGCAGCTTCAGGATCTCGACCCGGCCGTCCCGATGGGTGACGCGCACGGTGATCTCGTAGGTGCCGTCCGGCGTGTGCGCGTCGACGAGGAACCGCGCGACCCAGCTCCCGCCGTGCTCGTCCTGCTCGAAGACCGCGCTCTTGGTCTCGCCGAACGGGAACAGCACGACCACGCTCTGCGCGTCCGCCGGCGCGGGGATGCGCACCTCGGGATCGCCCGGCTGGAGGTGATCGGGCGTGACGCTCGCGGTGCGTCCGTCGGCGCCCTCGAGGTCCTTGCCGGTGACCCGGGCCTCGGCGGCGTCGTTCTGCCGGGCCTTCCGCGCGATCTGCATGCGCGCGTAAGCCTCCTCGCTCTCGAGGACGAGGAACGAGGTGTAACGGCTCATCACGCCGTGATCGAGGCTCGTCTTCACGATCGCGTCCTTGTGCGCGTCGCCCTCGCGCTCGAGCTTCTCGATGCGCGCCTTCGCCCAGCGCTTGCCCACGTCCCGGGCGGGCGTCGCGGAGGCGAAGGCGATCGTCTTCTCGAACGGCTTGCCCTCGGCGGTGCCCACGATCTTCAGCTCGGTGGCCGACGTGTCCTTCGGCACGAACGCGGCGATCGCCACGTCGTCGCCCTCGAAGATCGTGCTCGGGACGACCGCCGGCACGTCCACGCCGCCGGCGGCCACCACCTTCACGTCGTCGACGCGCCTCGCGCTCCGCGCCGAGACCACCTGCTCGGCCACGCGCCTCGCGTCGTCCTCCGTCTTCGGGCGGAAGAGGCGCGCGTGCGTCGCGCCGGTGAGCGCGCGCGCGGTCGACTCGTCCGTCGACTTGCCGAGCATCACGGTGTGGAGCGGAGCGCCGCCGAGGAGGTCCTTCGCCGCGGTCTCGAGCTCGGAAGCGCGCGTCTCGCCCCAGGTCGGCGCCGCATCGCCGAGGTACACGAACACCGGCTCGAGGCCGGCGGCGCGCGCCTGCTTGCCCGCGTCGCTCGCGGCCGCGAGGAGCTTGCCGAGATCGCTCGCGCCGTCGGGCTCGACCGCGTCGACGAACGCCGCGGCCTTCGTCTTCTCCTCGGCCGACGGCTCGTGCAGGCCGGTGCCGAACGCGCGCGTCCGGACGTCGCCCGTGATCACCGCGAAGCGATCGCGCGCGTCGAGCGCGGCGAGGACCATCGACGCGGTCCGCACCTGGAGCGCGCGCGCCTCGAGCATGCTGCGCGATCGGTCGCAGAGGAGGATCAGCGCCTGCGGCTTCCCGCCGGTCGCCGGAGCGCTCGCGGCGAACGACGGCTGGACGTGCGCGAGGACGTACTGCCCGTCGCCCGTCCGCTCGATCATCGCCTCGGGCGCGACGTCGCCGACCTTCACCAGCGCCTCGCCGGTCCCCGGCTTCATCGGCGTGCGCTTGCCGTCCACCGTCAGCGAGACCTTCTCCAGCGTGAGCCCGCCGTCGCTCGCCGGTGCGTGGTACGCGAAGTAGAGGCCGTCCTTCGCCCGGTGCAGCGGCGCGACGACCTTCAGCACGACGCGCTTCGTCTTCTTCGCCTCGATGGGGAAGACGCGCAGCTTGAACGTGTGCCCGTTCTCCCACTCGAGGAGCGCCGGGTCGAGCATCTGGTCGACGATCTCCTCGTAGGCCTTCCGTGCCTTGTCCCGCTCGACGAGCTCGCCGTCCATCAGCTTGCCGTCGATCTCCATCGCGAGACCGGTGAGCATCGCTCCGTCCGGCAGCGGGAAGCGGAACGTCCCCTCGAGCTGCTCGTCGGCGTCGTTCCGGAACTCGTGCTCGATCGTCATCTCCGCGACGTCGCCGGTCGTCACCGCGACGATCCCGAGCCGCTCGAGCGCGAGCCTCGTCTTCGCCGTCTTCTCGCCCTGCGCCTCGAGCGAGCCCTCGCCGAGGAACGCCGGCTCGATCTTCGCGGCGAGCACCGCGCTCTTCGTCTGCGTCACCGGCGCCGGCACGCTGCGCGCGCAGCCGATCGCGACCATCACCGCCAGCAGGATCCCCGCGCGCGTCACTTGCCACCTCCCACGCGGACGGTGGCCACGGTCACGTTCTGCTTCTCGGCGTAGAGCCGGTACGGCAAGACCTGCCTCCGCTCCGTCGGCCTCCCCTCGTCGAGCACGACGACGACCTCGCCGCGCGCCTCGGGGAACGGCCCGCGCCGCGCCGAGAAGTAGTCGACGACGATCCTGTAATCGCCCACCTGCGCCTTCTTCGCGGTGAAGCTCTCGGGCCCGTAGCCGGAGGTCACGTCGTCGAAGAGCGACTCGCCGCCCTTGCCCTCGCGGTGGCCGTAGAAGACCTTCTCGCCCGACGGCGTGATCACCCAGAGATCGACGTCGGTCCGGTCCGTGTCCCACGAGAGGTACACGTGGATGTCGTTCTTCTCTCCCGTGCCGAGGATCTGACCGAGCCGCTGCTTGGCGGGATGGCGGATCTGCTCGCTCGTCTTCTCGTTCGCGATGATCTTCTCGAACCGGGACTTCGCCGCGTCCTTGTCGCCGAGCCGGAGCTCGACGTCCGCGAGCTCGAACATGATCCGCGCGTCGTCCGGCCTCGCCTCGAGCGCCGCCGCGAGCCGCGCCTTCGCCGCCGGCAGATCGCCGCGCGCCTTCACGATGGTCGCGAGCGCCCGCTGCGCGTCGGGGTCGCGCGGGAGGAGCTCGACGATCGCCGAGTACACGCGCTCGGCGGCGTCCTTGTCGCCGCGCTCCATGTACACGTCGCCGAGCGCGCGGACGGCGACGAGGTTGTACGCGTCCTTCGCCCGCCACGCCTTCGCCTCCGCGAGCGCGCCGTCGAGGTCTCGCGACACGAGCAGCGCGCGCACCAGCGCGAGGCGCTTCGTCCGATCGTCGGGGTGCTCCTGCACCTCCTTCCGGAGCGCGGCGAGCTCCTCGGCCGACGCCTTCGACTGGCCCTCCTTCGGCTCGGAGGCGACGGGGGTGAGCGTCATCTCCGGGGCCGCCTGGGCGGGGCTCGAGAGGGTGGCGAGGAACAGGACGACGAGGGGCACGAGCGGTCGCATCGAAGCGCTGCCATTGCGAGGCGCGGGCCACCGAGGCCGCCGTGGATTTCCCGCCATTTCCCCGCGGAGCTCGTGGAAGCCGCCACACGGCGTGTGTTTCCGAACCCACTGCGGTAGAGGAGTCGCCCGAAATGGCCGAACTCTCGCCCGAGGACGTCGCGCGCGCCATCGCCCTCCTGGAGGCGATCGCGCAGGACCGCGCCCTCCTCGCGACGATCCCCGAGCACGATCGGCGCGCCCTGCTCATGGCCGCCGGTCGCGTCTCGCGCCCGGACCGCGACGAGCAGCGCCGGCTCGTCAAGGCGCTCCGCCGCGTCGACCGCGCGCAGGCGGAGGCGCGCGACCGCGAGCTCGTCGCGACCACCGAGATCCGGAGCGCCCGGCGCGCCGAGGTCTTCGTGGCGCCCCCGCAGCTCGTCGCCGGCCAGGAGACCGATCGCGAGCTCGAGAAGCCGCGCGACTGCTACGTGTGCAAGGCGCCGTACACGAGGCTGCACTTCTTCTACGACGCGATGTGCCCGTCGTGCGCGGAGCTCAACTACCAGAAGCGCTTCCAGACCGCGCCGCTCGACGGCCGCGTCGCGGTGATCACCGGGGCGCGCATCAAGATCGGCTACCAGGCCGCGCTGATGATGCTCCGCGCGGGCGCGCACGTGATCGTCACCACGCGCTTCCCGCGCGACGCCGCCGCCCGCTACGCGCGCGAGCCCGACTTCGCGAAGTGGCGTGACCGCCTCGAGGTGCACGGGCTCGATCTCCGACACGCGCCGAGCGTCGAGCTGTTCGCGCGCCATCTCGTCGCGACCAAGGACCGCCTCGACATCCTGATCAACAACGCGGCGCAGACGGTGCGGAGGCCGCCCGCCTTCTACAAGCACCTGATGGACCTCGAGGACGCGCCGTTCGAGGACCTGCCGCGCGAGGTCCGCGGCCTGCTCGCCGGGCACGAGCGGATCAAGGGCTCGATGATCGCGGATCCGCCGCTGCTGGTGGGTATCCGCGCGTCGGCGCTGCTCTCGCAGATCCCCTGCGCCTACGACGAGTCGGGCAACGACGCGCTGCTCTTTCCCGAGGGACGGACGGACGCCGATCTCCAGCAGATCGATCTGCGCACCATGAACAGCTGGCGCCTCCGCCTCGCCGAGGTCCCCTCGCCCGAGATGCTCGAGGTGCAGCTGGTGAACGCCGTCGCGCCGTTCATCCTCTGCTCGAAGCTGAAGCCGCTCATGCTGAAGACGACGAACCGCGACAAGCA
Organism: Labilithrix sp.; assembly: GCA_039809525.1. Classification (GTDB taxonomy): domain Bacteria; phylum Myxococcota_A; class Polyangia; order Polyangiales; family Polyangiaceae; genus Labilithrix. Next base: position 7,908 of record JBDHVD010000371.1, read on the forward strand.
CGTGGTGAACGTCTCGGCGATGGAGGGCCAGTTCAACCGCGGCACGAAGACCGACAAGCACCCGCACACCAACATGGCGAAGGCGGCGCTCAACATGATGACGCTGACGTCCGCGCCGGACTACGCGAAGGACGGCATCTTCATGAACGCGGTCGACACCGGGTGGGTCACCGACGAGGACCCGGCGGTGCTCTCGCAGCGCAAGCAGGAGCGGCACGACTTCCAGCCGCCGCTCGACATCGTCGACGGCGCGGCGCGGGTCTGCGATCCGTTCTTCTCCGGGCTGCTCACCGGAGAGCACGTCTACGGGAAGTTCCTCAAGGACTACTCTCCCTGCCCCTGGTGACGATCACGCGCAGCATCGGCCCCGGATCGGCCGACGATCGGCTCACGCTCGCGTGCACGGTCATGTCGACGCCGATCCAGCGCGGCAGCGCGCGCTTCCGGTCGCCGCGCATCTCGCGCATCACCCGGTCGGCGTCCTCCGCCGACGAGACCATCGTCGTCGTGCCGGCCGGCGAGGTGATGCCCTGCTCGCGGATCGCGCACCCGTAGAAGACCGCGTGGTCGAACATGCCCTCGTCGACCGCGGTGACCAGCTGAACGCCCTCCTTCGTGCGGTACGCCCACACGCCCGCGGCGACGCGGACGACCGGCGTCCGGAACGCGTCGGTGACGTGCACCGTGCCGCCCTTCGTCTCGACGGTGGCGCGATCGAGGTACTCCTTGCCGCCGCTCTCGAAGATGCGCGTGGTGTACGTCGTCCCGCCGTAGGCGGCCTCCACCGCGCCCCGGCGATCGTCGAGGCAGCGCGAGTGCTCGTTCGTGCCTTCGTCGTTCGCGAGCGGCCACGACGACGGGGGCCTCGCGCCCTCGCGCACGCCGCCCGGGAGCACGGCGAGCTTCGGATCGATCTTCCAGCCCTCGGGCGATGCGAGCGGAAGCTCCGCGGCGTTCACCGTGAGGCGCGTGGTGGTCGGCTCCGCGTGCGCCTCGCCCGCGAGGGCCAGCGCGAGCACGGTCTCAACGAGCGCGCAGATACGCTTCGAGCGCATCGAGGTCCTCCTCCGAGAGATGCTTGGTGCGTCCCATCTTGCCGTCCGACTTCACGAGCAGATCGCGGAGCGTCCGGTAGCGTCCGTCGTGGAACCACGGTCCGGTCCCGCCGACGAAGCGGAGCGACGGCGTGTCGAACGCACCCTTCTTGTCGCCCGCGGCGCGGCTCTTCACGTCGTGCGACGTCCCGTCGGGCAGCTCGCCGTCGACGCCGTGACAGGTCGCGCAGCCCGTCTCGTCCGCGTGGAACACGGTGCGCCCGCGCGCGACCTTCGCGTCGGTGCGCTGCGGCGCCGGCGGGGGCGCCATCGTGCGTACGTACGCGAGGAGCGCGGCCTTGTCCGCGCCGGTGAGGCCCGAG
>JBDHVD010000372.1:0-9260 GCA_039809525.1 Labilithrix sp.
CGAGGAAGGCGATCGGCATGATGAGGGAGGTCGCCTTCTCGTGACCGCCGGCGACCTCGCGCGCGTAGTAGATGGCGATGCCGAGCGCGAGGAGGACGATGGCGAAGGGAGCGACGTCGCCGACGATCTTCGCGACGCCGGTGGTGCGCGGCTTCTCCTCGTCGGGGTCGACCTTCTTCTCGGCGGCGGCCTTCTTCTCGGCGGCCTTGAGCTCGTTGCCCGCCGCCTCGATGTCGGCGAGCACGCGGTTCTGGCCGGTCATGAACACGCCGAGGCCGAAGAGCATGCCGACGCCGGCCGCGGCGAAGCCCCAGTGCGGGCCCTTCACCTGGCGGAGCGTCCCGCAGACCAGCGGCGCGAGGAACGCGCCGAGGTTGATGCCCATGTAGAAGATGGTGAAGGCGCCGTCGCGACGCGCGTCGCCCGGCTTGTACATCTTGCCGACCATCGTGGAGATGTTCGGCTTGAAGAAGCCGTTGCCCGCGATGAGCAGCGCGAGCGCCACGTAGAACGCGGCCATCGACTCGACGGACAGGAGGAACTGCCCCATCGCCATCAGCACGCCGCCGATGAGGATCGACATGCGCAGGCCGAGGAACTTGTCCGCCAGGAAGCCGCCGAGCAGCGGCGTCAGGTAGACCAGGCTCGTGTACCACTTGTACGTCGACGACGACGCCGCAGGCTGGAACTGCAGGTAGTACAGCATGTACGGCACGAGCATCGCCCGCATGCCGTAGTAGCTGAAGCGTTCCCACATCTCGGTGGTGAACAGGAAGTAGAGCCCCCGCGGGTGCGAGAGCACGCCGGGCGTCTTCTCGCCGTCTGCCGTAGCCATGCGCGCGGCACAGGAAACCGGCGCGCCGTTCGTGTCAAGCGGATAGGCGTCCGCTCACGGGGGCGCGAGGATCTCGACCGTCGCGAACGCGCCCTGCGGCTCGCCCGGGGCGGTCGCCAGCCGGCTCGCCGGGACGTCGTTCTTGTCCCGCGCCGCGGCCGCGATCGTGCGTGCCGCCTTCTCTCCGCCCTTCGCGCTCACGCGGAAGACCGCCCGGTCGAACACGCCGGCCAGGAAGCCGATCTGCGCCGCCACCGAGGCCACGTCCGCGGTCGCGTCGGTCGCGCGATAGGCCACGAGCAAGGTCGCGTTCGCCGGGGCCGGCGCGAACGCCGCGCCCGCATCGGCCTCCCCCGCCGCGTCGTGCGCGGGCGCGGCCGGCGGAGGCGACACCGCGTTGCCGATGCGCATGTCGATCGGCAGCGGATCGGGCGCCGCCGACGTCGTGAGGCCTCCGGCGCGCGCGAGCTGCCACGTGCGCTGCGTGAGCGCCTCGACGGTGACCGGCGGCTTCGCGGTGGTCACGGCGTCGATCTGCCCGAGGCGATCGACGAGCGTGAGCGCCTCGGGCGCTCCGCCGACGCCCGCCGCGAACGGGATGTTCTCCTTCGCCGCGAGCCGGCGCGCGACGTTCGGCGCGTCCTTGCCCGCGAGGGCGAGCCCCGAGGCCCACGCCCGCGCCCAGTCCTCGTACGCCTTCGCGCGCGCGTCGAGCTGCGCCTTCGGCGCGACGGCGACGATCGGCACGAGGCGCGACGCGTCGGCCGTGGTGAACGCGACCTTCCGGTCGTCCGCGGCGCCGCGCACGACGGCGGCGAACGGCGCGGCCTTCGCCGCGTCCGATCCCGCGGGGACGAAGCGCAGCCGCGACGGCGCCACCCCGAGCAGATCGAGCGCGAACAGGCCGAGCACCGTCGCCGACTCGCTGCCCGCCTTCTGCATGTTCGCATCCGCCGACGTGGCCGGCGCGAGCGCGAGGAGCTTCGCCTCGTCCGCGGCCGGCGGCGGCTTCGCCAGCGCGCCCGGGCTCGCGTGCATCTCCTCGCGTCCGTGCGAGAAGCCGACGACCATGAACACGCGCGGCTCGAGCGCACGCAGCCGCTCGTAGGACGACACGAACGCAGGCAAGGGCACGATCGCGACGTCCGCGCCCTGCGGATCGTTCCCGCCGCGCGCGAGGCGCGCCTCGACGGCGTCGAGCGACGCCTCGGGCGCGAGCTCCATCGGCGGCGTCGTCTGCGCGGCGCCCGCATCGCCGTTCGCCAGCGCGACGCCCGCGGCGACGAGCTCCCAGCCGAGCGCGGCGATCCGGAGCGGACGCTCCGCCGGCGGCTTCGGAGCCGCCGCGGCGTCGATCGGCGCCGCGCCTCCCGCCGCGCCGTCGGCCGCGCCCGCGTCGGCGCCCGCGTCCTCCTCCGTCTTCGCCTCGAGCATCTCCTGCGGCGCGTCGTGCGCGGTGCGCGCGCGCGTGGCCACGAGGAAGACGAGGCCGAGGCTCATCACCGCGATGACGAAGAACGTGACGTAGCTCTTCATCTACTTCTTCCCCGCGTCGGGCACGCCGCCGTCGACCGCCGCCGAGCCCGAAGCCGAAGCCGGTGCACCCGGGCCGATCTGCGCGGGGAGCCCGCGCTCCTCGGGGAACACCGGCGTCACCCCGCCGAGCCAGTACGCGAGCCGCGCCATCGCGCGCGAGCCCGAGCGCGCGTAGTGATCGCCCTCGCCGACGAAGAGCGGCCGCGAGAGGAACTCGGCCCCGACGAGGAGCAGCGCGAGTGCGAGGAGCACGATCGCGAACACGTCCCCGACCATGCCGAGGCCGCCGCCGAGCTTCGTCCGCTTCAGCAGGCGATCGGCGACGACCGCCGGCACGCCGATGAGCAGCACCAGCGCGACGAGGAGGCGCGCCCAGAAGTTGCCGGTGACCATCCCGACGACGCCCATCAGCCCGACGAGGGTGACCCCGCCGCCGAGGAGCATGCCGATCGTGCGCGTGATCCGGATGAGCCGCATCATCGGCGGCGACGGCTTCTTCGACGAGCTGCTCGGGGTGAGCGGCTTCGGCTTCTTCTTCGGGAGGAGGATCTCCTCGTCGTCGTCCTTCAGGGGCGGCACGGCGCGTGACAAGGGACGACGAAACAGGGGGCGCGTCAAGCCGCGTGGCGCCGTGATAGACCGGGATCGCCGATGGATGCCGACGACGAAGGGCAGCTTGGCCGTCTCGGCTACGCCCAGGAGCTCCTCCGCCGCATGGGCGGCTTCTCGAGCTTCGCCGTCAGCTTCTCGATCATCAGCGTCCTCACCGGCTGCCTGACGGCGTACAGCGATGCGATCGGCCCGGGAGGTCCCGCGGCGCTGGGCGTCGGATGGCCGCTCGTCAGCGCCGGCACCATCCTCGTCGCGCTCGCGATGGCGGAGCTGGCGAGCGCCTTCCCCACCGCCGGCGCGCTCTATCACTGGTCGGCGCTGCTCGGCGGACCGGGCTGGGGCTGGCTCACCGCGGCGACGAACATCGTCGGCCAGATCGCCATCGTCGCTGCGATCGATTTCGGCTGCGCGAGCGAGCTCGCCGCGACGCTCGGGCTCTCGCCTCGCGCGGCGCTCGGCCTCCTCGCGCTGATCCTCCTCAGCCACGCGCTCGTGAACGCGATCAGCGTCCGCGCCGTCGCGGTGCTCAACGACTTCTCCGCGACGGTGCACATCGTCGGCGTCCTCGTGATCGTCGTCGCGCTCTTCGCGTTCGGGCGCGCGCAGCCCGCCTCGTTCCTCGTTCGGCCGCCGCCGTCGACGATGGGGTTCATGAACGGGCTCGTGCTCAGCATGTTCACGTTCACCGGTTACGACGCCTCCGCGCACCTCGCGGAGGAGACGCACGATCCGGCGCGGCGGACGCCCTGGGGCATCCTCACGAGCGTGGGGGTGAGCGCGATCGCCGGCTATCTCCTGCTCACCAGCGTGACCCTCGCGATCGTGGACCTGCCGGCGATCGCGGCGGACAAGCACGCGGCCCTCGCCGCGATGCAGGGCGCGCTCGGCAGCGGCTGGGGACGCGGCGCGATGGGCCTCGCCATCGCCGCGATGTGGTTCTGCGGCCTCTCGAGCGTCACCAGCGCGTCGCGCACGCTCTACGCCTTCGCGCGCGATCGCGGCCTGCCGGCCTCGGGCGCCATCGGCCGCGTCCATCCGGGGACGCGCACGCCGCTCGTCGCGATCGGCGTCGCGACCGGCGGCCCGCTCCTCCTCGTGCTCGCGATCGCTCCGTTCTCGGACGCGCTCTTCGACGCGACGGCGAAGATGGCGACGATGGGCCTGTACGTGAGCTACGCGCTGCCGATCCTCCTCGGCGCGATCGCCCGCCATCGCGGCAGGTGGAGGACGCTCGGCCCGTTCAACCTGCGCGGAGCCGGCGTCTTCGTCGCGTGGGCGGCCGTGGCCTGGAGCGCCTTCGTCCTCGGCGTCTGCTCGCTGCCGCCGAACACCCTCGCCGCCAAGCTCCTCGCCGGCGTCGTCCTGTCGCTCGTGTTCCTGTGGATGACCGTCGTCCGCAAACGCTTCGAGGGCCCACGAGTCACGCTCGCGGCCCTCGAGGACGGTGGATGATCCGACGGTGCTCAGCGCCGCGGAGGCTGCGCGAAGCGGGGATCCGCCGGGAACGGGCTCGCGGTGTCGCGGAGGCGCGTCTCGCTCTCGGGCACGAACGCGTCGCCGCGCTCGCTGAAGAGCGCCACGCCGATCACGCCGACGTTGCGCGCGCTGCCGGTCTGCGCCGCGTACGAGTCCGCGACCGCCGCGAAGCGGAACGCGGCGACCGCGTTGGTGCTCTGGCGGAAGCCCTCGATCTCGAGCGTGGCGAACGGGAGCAGCACGTAGCCGCGGTGATCGAAGCTGCCCGGCTTGCCGTTGATCACGTCGAGACCGTCGACGGACGCGACCGCCTCGAAGCGATGGCCGGTGTTGTTCGTGAGGACGATCGAGTAGCGCTGGCCGGCCTGGCCGATCACGAACGTGCGGTCGCCGACGTGGACCGCCTCGAGCGGGCTGCCGTTCGCGTCGCGGACCGACACGGTGACCGCGCCGCCGCCGGTGGTGAGCGCCCGCCCGGTGTCGCGCCTCGCGTGGAGGTTCGCGAGCGCGTCGACGCCACGGCGATCGTTGTAGTGGAGCGTCGCGATGGCGAACGGACGGCTCGAGTCGCGCACGAACGACACGTCGTGCACGCGCGACGTGCGCGCCTCGCCCCACTCGGTGCCGAGGCCCGGTCGCGACTCCGGCGACGGCTCGGACTTGCGCGCGTCGGCCGTCGCTCGCTCCTCGCGCACCGAATCACGCGGCGCGCCGGCCGACTGCGGCGCGGGCGGCGGCGCGGACGGCGCCGCGTCGAAGCCGCCGGGCTGCGCCGGCGACGACGACTCGGCGTCGAAGCCGGACGCGGTCTTCGCCGGCGCCGAGCCCGATCCCGACCCCGACTCGTTCGGGAAGGACGCTCCGCCTCGCTTGTCGGTCGAGCCGCCGCAGCCGGCGAGCACCATCATCAGGCACAGGAGCAACCAGAGCTTCTTCCGCATCATCGCCATCGCCTCCGTCCCCTCCTCAACGGGGCCGCGGACGCGGGCCTTACACCCGTCCGGTCGGGCTCGGCGCGATCAGCGTAACGTCGCGAGAACGCTCTTCATGTGCGGCTCGCGCCCGGGCGGAGGCGGATAGTCGGCGCCGTCCGGCAGGTCCTTGATCTGCGCGGCCTCGCGCTTCGCCGCCCGGACGCCCTCGCCGACGAGCCGGCGGAGCCGCGACCGGGACATGCCCCGATGGTTGCAGCATGCAACGATTCGCCCGCCCGGAGCGACGATCGCGGCCGCGAGCGCGACGAGCTCGTCGTAGTCGCTCTCGGCGACGAAGCGGCGCTTCTTCGTCGACGAGTAGCTCGGCGGATCGAGCACCACGAGATCGAAGCGCTCCTTCTTCGTCGCCATGCGTGCGAGCCACGCGAACGCGTCCTCGGCGACGAACGCGTGCGCGTCGAGCGCGATCCCGGCGAGCTCGAAGCCCTTGCGCCCGCGCTCGAGCGCCGCCACGGATGCGTCGACGCTCACGGTGCGCGAAGCGCCGCCGACCGCCGCCACGATGCTGAACGCGCACGTGTACGCGAAGAGGTTCGCCACGCGCGCGCCCTGCCCGAGCTCGCGCACGAGCCTGCGGTTCTGCCGCTGGTCGAGGAAGATCCCGGTCGAGAGCCCGTCGCCGAGGCGGACCGCGAAGGGGACGCCGTTCTCGCGGACGACGATCTCGGCGGGCGCGTCTTCGCCCCGGACGGCATGCGCGGGCGCGAGGTCGTCGCGCCGCGTGTCGACGAGCACGTTCGCCTGCTTCGGCCGGAGCTTGAGGTACACGCCGGCGAACCCGAGCGCATGCAGCCGATCGAGCACGCGCTCGCGCCGGTCGCGATCGTCCCACGCCTCCGAGACGTAGAGCTGCGCGACGAGGTGATCGCCGTAGACGTCGACGGCGAGGCCGGGCAGCGCGTCGCCCTCCTCGTTGACCACGCGGAAGGCGGTCGTCTCCGCGCTGCGGCCGAGGCCCCAGCGACGCTCCATCGCGAGCGCGAGCGCGTCGTCGAGCGCGGGCACGTCGTCGTAGACGCGGAGGCCGAGGTCCCCGCGCGCGAGCCAGCGCTCCATCGCCGCGGGTGGATCGGCGCGCACGACGAGGCGCCTGCCGGTACGCGGGTGCTCGAGCTCGAGCGCCGAGGCATGCAGCATGAGCCGCGGCGCGGCCGGTCCGCGATAGAGCGGATCGCCCGCGATCGGCGCACCGGCGTGCGCGAGCTGCACGCGCGCCTGGTGCGTGCGCCCCGTCTCGAGGACGAGATCGAGCAGCGCGCGCGTCCCGCTGCGCGCGCGCACGTGCACGTGGGTGACCGCGCGCTGGCCGTCCCGCGATCGCCGCGGCGCGACCTCCATGCGCCCGCCCTCGCCCTTGCGGAGGAGATCGTCGAGCGTGACGTCCTTCGCCTGCTTCGGCCAGCCGTCGACCGCCGCGAGGTAGCGCTTCTTCAGCAAGCGCTTCTCGAACTGCTTCGCGATCGACGCGTTCGCCTCCTGCCGCTTGGTGAAGAGGAGGACGCCGCTCGTGTCGCGATCGAGCCGCTGGTGGACGCCGAGATAGACGCGCTCGGGGGCGCGCCCGTCGCGTGCACCGAGGTACGCGCGGAGGCGCATGACGACGTCGTCGGGCGCGTCGGGCTGCGCCGACTGGCTCGGCACCCCGGCTGGCTTGTCGACGACGAGGAGATCGTCGTCTTCGAAGAGGACGTCGTCCGCTCGGAAGTCCGGCCACAAGCGCACGCGGTCCATCGCGCGCGCAACATAGCATCACGCCTGGCACCTCCAGCGACCACCTGCACGGCGGAGTTGCCTGCGCGGTGCTCCCACAAAAACGAAGAAGGACGTGAACCGAGTTGGTACGTCTCCGGAAAAATCCCTCATCATGATGACGCGCATCGGAGTCGTGGCCGGGAGGGCCGCGAGCCGCGCGCCGACCCGGACGCGGGATCAGGAGGACTCGGATGAGGAAGCTTCCCTGGAGTGTGCTTGCGCTCGCGACGGCCATCGCGGGGCTCAACGTCGTGTTCGTCGGCTGCGGAAGCGAGGAGTCCGCGATCCCCACGGACGACGGCGGCGCCGACGGCACGGCGAGCAGCAGCTCGTCGAGCGGCGGCACGAGCAGCTCCTCGAGCGGCGGCAGCAGCTCCAGCAGCAGCGGCTCGGTCGGCGACGGCGGCGGCGACGGCTCGCTCCTCGACGGTCAGGTGTGCTTGTTCGTCGGGCAGACCTGCTCGGCGGCGAGCGAGTGCTGCACGAAGGCGTGCCTCAAGGCTCCGGGCCAGACGCTCGGGCAGTGCGGAGCGAGCGGCGACGGCGGCGGCGGCAGCTGCACCGGGGCCGGAGGCGACTGCACCAGCAACACCGAGTGCTGCACGAACTCCTGCGTCGGCGGCAAGTGCTCCGCCACGCAGTGCAAGGCGGACAGCCCGGTCGCCGCGAGCTGCACCACCGACGCCGAGTGCTGCAGCGGCAAGTGCGATACGGCCGGCACCGGCAAGTGCGTCGCGGTCGCGGGAGGCGCGTGCCGTACGGAGGGCAACCCCTGCACGCTGAACACCGACTGCTGCTCGCAGCAGTGCAGCGCCGCGGGCTTCTGCACGAACGCGTCGTACTGCGCGCAGCTCTCCGACATCTGCGCGACCGACTCCGAGTGCTGCAGCGGCAACTGCGTCGTCGCCGGCGGCGCCACGTACGGACGCTGCCAGACGCTCGGCAACGCGCCGTGCAACCCGGCGGGCTCGATCTGCACGGGCAACGGTTGTGACAACAAGTGCTGCTCGCTCTCGTGCGGTCCGCTCGGCAGCACGGGCGTGAACGTCTGCCAGCCGCCCTCGGGCTGCCGCCCGCAGAACGAGATCTGCGCGACGAGCGGCGACTGCTGCGGCGGCCCCGGCCAGCTCACCGGTCAGCTCTCGAACGGCAAGCCGGCGCCCGAGAAGGCGTGCGTCGTACCGAACGGCGAGACCTACGGCCGGTGCGAGTCGGCGCAGTGCCTCCGTCCGGGTGACGTCTGCAAGGCGCCGACGGGCGCGTGCGGCGGCACCTCGAACAACTGCTGCGAGAGCCTCCTGCCCGACGGCGGTCTGACGCCGACCGGCTGGTGCAACAGCCACCCCGAGGAGTGCTGCTCGCGCGACGCGCTCGGCATCCCGCGCTGCCGCGGCGTCAACTTCAAGTGCACCGACGCGGGCGTCCCGGCGGGCTCGACCTGCACGACCAGCGCGGACTGCTGCGGCGCGCCGTGCGTCGGCGGCAAGTGCCAGGGCCAGAACATGTGCGTGGCGAAGGGCGGCGAGTGCACGATCAGCGCGGACTGCTGCTCGCCCGAGCCGTGCGTCGTCCCGACCGGCAGCACGAAGGGCATCTGCGGCGGCACGATCGGCACCGACGGCGGCGTCCAGCCTCCGCCGGAGGACGCGGGCACGACCACCGACGCGGGTGCGACCGATGCGGGCAAGGCGTGCGCGCTCTACGGCCAGAGCTGCACCGTTGCCGGTGACTGCTGCAGCGGCGTGCCCTGCACCAGCGGGACCTGCCGTTACCCCTGATTCGACTCGCTTGCGAGGAGAGTGATCCATGCGACGCTTCGTACTTGGTGCTTGTTCGACGTTCGCTGCGCTCGCCATGGTGGCGGGCGCGGCCCCCGGCTGCGGAAGTGACGACAACGGCGAGAGCTCGAGCGGGGGGGCGTCCTCGAGCAGCAGCAGCAGCGGATTCATCGGCGGCAACGACGGGGGCAACCCCGATCCCGCCTGCGTGAACCTCTGCCAGCAGCAGGTCAAGTGTGACAACGGCGGGAAGACGACCGTGAGCGGCACGGTCTT
>JBDHVD010000373.1:0-9258 GCA_039809525.1 Labilithrix sp.
TGCGCGTCGGGAAGTTCGCCTTGATCATGCCGGTGATGACGTCGACGCTCGGGCGCTGCGTCGCGAGGATGACGTGCATGCCCGCCGCGCGCGCCTTCTGCGCGAGCCGCGCGACCGCCGCCTCGACCTCCTTGCCCTGCTGCATCATCAGGTCGGCGAACTCGTCGACGACGATGACGATCATCGGCAGGGTCTCGGGGAGCTGCTGCTCGCCCTCGGGATCGTCGAAGCTCACCGAGAGCTGCTCCGGCAGGCCGTTGAAGTCCTTGCCCTGGATCACCTTCGGCAGGGGGTTCTTGATCTCGCCCGCGCGCACGCGCTTCACCCACTGGTTGTAGGTGCCGATGTTCTTCGTCCCCGCGTCGGCGAAGAGCTGGTAGCGGCGCTCCATCTCGTCGACCGCCCACTTGAGGGCGTTCGCCGCCTGCTTCATGTCGGTGACCACCGGCAGGAGCATGTGCGGGATGCGGTCGTAGGGCGCGAGCTCGACGACCTTCGGATCGATCATCAGCATGCGCAGCTCCTCCGGCGTCTTCCGGTAGAGGAGCGACGTGAGCATCACGTTGAGGCCGACGCTCTTGCCGGCGCCGGTCGCGCCCGCGACGATCGCGTGGGGCATGCTCGCGAGATCGGCGTAGACCGGGTTGCCGACGATGTCGCGGCCGAGCACGACCGGCAGCGGCACGTCGAGCGTCTGGAAGCGGCGGTCCTCGACGAGATCGCGGAAGACGACCGGCAGGCGCTTGTCGTTCGGGAGCTCGAAGCCGATCCGGTTCTTGCCCGGGATCGGCGCGACGATGCGGACCTTCTTCGCGAGGGCGAGCGCGAGGTCGTCGGCGAGCGCCGCGACCTTCGAGACCTTGGTGCCGGCGACGGGCGAGACCTCGTAGGTGGTGACGACGGGGCCGGGGAGGATCTCCTCGACCTTGCCCGTGACCTTGTAGTCCGCGAGCGTCTTCACCAGGAGCTCGGCGTTCGCGCGGAGCTTGGCCTCGTCGAACATCGGGCCGATGCTCGCCTCCGCCGGCGCGAGGAGATCGAGCGCGGGGAGCTTGAAGCCCGAGTGATCGACGGGCTTCTTCTCCTTCTTCTTCTCCTTCTCCGCCGGCGCGTCCTTCTCCTTCTCGAGGGCCGCCGAGGTGTCGACGATGGTGATGCCGCCGTCGGGCTCCTTGCGGACCTTCACGCGCGGCCGCTTCGGCGCGACCTCGACGTTGTCGAGCGGCGTGACCGGCAGCGAGACGGGCGGCGGCGGAGGCGTCTCTTCCTTCTCCTCGTTGTCGTCCTCCTCGGCTTCCTCGTCCTCGTCCTCGGCGGACGTCTCCTCGATCGCCTCCTCGACCGCGATCTCCTCCTTCGGGGGCGCGTCGCTCTTCTTCTTCCGCGGCTTGCGCGGCTTCTTCTCCTTCTTGGGCGCCGCGTCGTCGAGCACCACGAGCGGAGACTCCTCGGCGAACGGCTCGACCGGCGTGTCGATGCGCATGCGCACCGCCGGGATCGGCGCGCTCTTCTCGACCACGTCGGGCGGGATCTCGCTCTCGTCCATCGAGCGCGCGAGGATCGTCGCCTTGCCCTTCTTCGGCGGCAGCGCGATCGCGGGCGCCTCCTCGAGCCGCTTCTTCTCCGCGTTCTCGCGCTCGAGCTCGCGCGCGGCCTTCCACGCGTCGGTGATCGAGTGCGCCGTCGCCTGGATCTTCGCCGACAGCGCGCGGCCGACCTTCGCGAGCCAGCGCATGAGCGCGATGAACGAGAACGACGCGCGGCCGATCAGGATGAGGCCGATCAGCGCGAAGCCGACGAGGAACGATCCGACGGTCGAGAACAGCGAGCGCGCGATCTCGCCGAACAGCTCGCCGACGAGGCCCCCGGCGGGGAACCGGCCGAACGCGGTCTGGCCCGGCCAGCCGACCTGCACGAGCGCGGCGCCGATCACGATCATCAGGAGATCGCCGGCCATGCGCGCGGGCGTGGCGTTGCTCTTCTTGCCCCGGACGAACGGGATGCCGAGGAGCAGGGCCTCGAGCGGGACGATCCACGCCATCACGCCGACGGTGGACACGAACGAGCGCGCGACGGCCGCGCCCACGGCGCCGACCCAGTTCTCGCCGGTGATCGGGCTCGGACCGTCCTGGCCGGGGACCAGCGGCTCGCCCGCGTACGACGCGAGGGCGAGCGCGAGGAAGACCGCGAACGTCCAGAGGAGGAGGGCCGCCACCTCGCGCCCGCGGGCGAAGGTCGGCGGCTGCGCCCCGAGGACGCTCGGGCGCTTCGTGTTGGCCGGAAGATCGATCGTGCCCCGCCGCGGAGGCAAAAAGAGCGGCTCCGAACGGCCTGTACCAGCGCCGACGGCAGCCGGCTCGTCGCAGGCGAGCGGGACTTGACCTGATTTTCGGGCCCCGAAGAGGCTGAGGAACGCCATGCTTACGTTGACCTACATCGGAGCCTACGGCCGACAGGCCCAGGCCGTCAACATTGGGGGCGGGGGGAATCTCCTTGGGTAACAAAGGACTTCCGGCGTACAGTCACCTTCCCGAGTCGAGGTCACGGATGGGCGGAACGAAGACCCTGCGCTGTGCAGTCCTGGCTGCCGCGCTCGCGCTCCCGGTCGTCGCGAGCGGGTGCCGCGTCGCCGATAGCGACGTCAAACGATGGGAGACGACCCAGCGCGGGCCTTACAAGCTCGTCGCCGTCATCACCCATGACAAGTACAGCTGGGAGCTCCGCACGCAGGCGGCGCTCTCCCTCATCGCCATGCCGCCGCGTGGCGGCGTCCGTCAGGGGATCAAGTTCCTGATCGACAAGTACAAGGACGAGGAAGGCGAGGACCGCGACGGCGCGCTCGTTCAGCTGAACGAGGAGTCGCGCCGCCAGATCGTCGACCGGATGGCGCCGGCGCTCATCGAGCACCTCTCGGCGCCGCCTCCGACGCGCCAGCCCGACGGGCGCATCGAGTTCGACAAGAGCATCCCCTTCAAGGACGCGGCGTTCGCCATGTTGATCCACGAGCCGACGCTCGTGAGTAACGAAAAGACGAAGGCCGACCTGAAGGCCGCGCTGACCAAGTGGGCCCAGACCGGGTTCGAGGACCGGGTCGAGAACGGCGCCCAGCAGTTCGGCATGGAGCAGATGATGCGGTACCTCGGTCCCGACAGCGTCCGGACGCTGCCCGGGATCGTGAACGAGAACACCGGCCGCATCGACCGCATCGCCACCCTGGTGAAGGAGATCGGCGATCCGGCCACCCAGCTCGAGCTCGCCAAGGCGTTCGTCGCTCTCGCGGAGAAGTACAACTCGAAGGAGTGGCTCGACGCGCAGACGAAGATCGTCAAGGAGCACAACGCGAAGAACAACGTGAAGGCGGACGACAACCAGGTCGCCGCCCAGGTCGACAAGATCCAGGAGCGCCGCCTCACCGAGGAGGTGTTCCCCGCGATGAAGAAGATCGGCGGGCGCCCGTCGACCGACTACCTGCTCAAGTACGCGGGCGACAGCAAGATGCCGGGCGAGCGCCGGAAGCTCGCCCTCGCCGCGCTCGAGGGGCTGCTCGACAAGAACAACCCGAACGACCTCTCGCGCATCTTCGCCATGGCGTCCGACGACAACATGCCCGACGTCGCGCGCAGCATCGCCTTCCAGCGCATCGCCGAGTTCCCGCGCGAGCAGATCGTCCCGAAGCTCTACACGCTCTTCAACCCGACGAAGTGGAAGGTCCGCTGGGTCGCCGCGGAGACCGTCCTCAAGACGATGACGCCCAAGCAGGTGCCGGACTTCATGGCGCACCTCCCCAAGACGTCGGCCACGAAGATGGGCATGACCGAGCCGCTCTCGTACGGCGGCGTGATCGCGAAGATGGAGGCGCCCCCGGGCGAGCCCAAGCCGCGCGACGTCATCAACCCCTACCTGAACAGCAAGGACTTCGGCCCGAAGATGACCGCCCTCGGCTTCTTCTGGGAGGGCAAGAAGGCCGACATTCCCGCGGTCGCGCCCCACGAGAACGACTCCACCCCGCTTCCGAAGTGCGAAAAGGAAGAGGAATGCTCGTGGCAGTGTGACGTGCCGAAAGCGCCCGGCTCGAAGGAGATGGAGCCCCGGGAGCTCAAGACGGTGGGAGAATTCGTCAAGCTGTGCCTGATCCCGTCGATGGAAAAGTAACGGCCAGGCCGCCGTGGGGTATAAAGTTACGTTTCAGCCGAAAAGCGCACGATGAGCTCGGATCCCAACAAGAAGAGCCCCCGGACCTTCCAGTGCAGAGACATGCTCTGGGAGACGTTCGAGCAGATGGCACGCGAGCTCGAATGCAGCGTCGACTACCTCGTCAACGAGGCGATGAAGCAGTACGCGCGCCAGCGTAGCTACGGGCAGCGCACGCCGTACCCCGGCGCGCAACGCAGCAACGACTCCATCTCCGGTGCGGGCTCCGGCTTCGCGAGCGCGCCGCCGCCGCCGATGCCTCCGCCGCCGTCGATGCGTCCGGGGAGCATGCCGAGCCGAGGGCTCGGCGCCGGAGGCGGTGGTCTGCCTCCGCCGCCCGCGCGCGGTGGTGGTCTGCCCGCGCCGCCGCCGCCTCCGCGTGGCGGCATGCAGAGCGGCATGGGGATGCCTCCGCCCGCGCGCCTCGGCGGGATGCCCGTCGGTGGTCGCTCGGCTCCTCCGAGCGCGCCGCGCAGCGCGCCGCCCCCGATCCCGGGTCATGGGCCTGGTGGTCACGGAGGCCATGGCGGCCTCGGTGGACGCGGCGCCTCGATGCCTCCCCTCCCGGGCGGCGGCTTCAACGGATCGCTCGGCACCTCGAGCGCGACGCTCAGCATCATCTACCAGGGCGAGAAGGTCCCGATCACCAAGGACCGCTTCGTCATCGGCCGCGGAAAGCAGTCGAGCGACCTGACGCTGAAGGACCCGAACGTCTCGCGCCAGCACGCGATGATCGAGTACCAGAACGGCGTCTACTTCATGGTCGACATGGGCTCGACCAACGGCGTCGAGTACAACGGCCAGCGCATCGCGCGGAAGCAGATCGCCGAGGGCGACGTCTTCCGCATCTGCGACCATGATCTCAGGTTCACCTATCGGTGATCTGACGCGACGAATGTGCACGTAGCCGTCTTCGGCGCGGGCGCGCTCGGATCGGTCTACGGCGTTCGCCTCGCGACGCGCGCGCGCGTCGACGTCACGTGGATCGTGCGCGCGGCGAAGGTCTCGTCCCGCGCGCCGATCGTCATCGAGCGCATCCGCAACGGCGAGCGCGAGGCGATCGACGCCCCGGTGCGCGCGGCGAGCGTCCCGGCGGACGCCGACGTCGTGCTCCTGGCGGTGGGCACCGAGGACCTCGACGCGATCCGGCCGGTGCTCGAGGCGCGCGACGTGCCCATCGTCGTGCTCACGCCGATGATGCCGCGCGACTGGGACCGCATGCGTGCCGCCTTCGGTCCGCGCGTGCTCGCGGCGATGCCGAACGTCATCGCCTACGCGCGCAAGGAGGACGGCGTCGTCCGCTACTGGCTCCCGCCCGCGCCGACGCGCATCGACGAGCCGCGGCGCTCGTCGGACATCGCGGTGCGCGAGCTCGCGCGCCGCCTCGACGAGGCGGGCCTCCGCGCGCACCTCGAGCTCGGGGTGCACGAGAAGAACCCCGCGACCACCGTCGCGTGGATCCCGATCGCGATGGCGTTCGCGGTGGCCGGCAGCGCGGACGCGCTCGCGAAGGACGAGACGCTCCTGTCGCTGACGACGCGGGCGTGCCGCGAGGGCGTGAGCCTCGGTCGGAGGCTCGGCGCGATGGAGCCGTGGGCCGTGTTCAGCCCGGCGCTCGCCGCGCCGTGGGCGATGCGCGCGTGGCTCGGCCTGCTCCCGCGCGTCGCGCCCGAGGCGCTCTTCTATGCGGAGGAGCACTTCGCGCGGAAGCTCCGCGTGCAGCACCGCGTGATGATCGACGAGATGATCGCGATCGCGCGAGAGAAGCGCGTCGCCCATGCCGCGCTCGAAGAGCTCGGCATGCGCCTCGGGGCGTGACCCCGGAACGTGTACAATGCGCGGGCGATGTCGCGCCCCGATGACCGCCCGCTGAAGCGCCTCCCGCAGCTCGAGCCGCGGAAGGCCACGTTCGAGCGGTGCGTGTTCTGTCCGAAGCTGTGCCGCAGCGCGTGCCCGGTGTCGAACGTCGACACGCGCGAGACGGTCACGCCGTGGGGCAAGATGAGCATGTCCTACTTCGTGGCGAACGAGAGCGTCGCGCTCGCCGAGTC
This sequence comes from Labilithrix sp., assembly GCA_039809525.1. GTDB lineage: Bacteria > Myxococcota_A > Polyangia > Polyangiales > Polyangiaceae > Labilithrix. The sequence goes on from JBDHVD010000373.1 coordinate 6,243, forward strand.
GTTCGCCGCGCCCGCATGGGCCTGCACCGGATGCTTCGGCTGCCGCGAGAGCTGCGATCACCGGAACGACGTCGCCGGGACGCTCTTCGCCTCGCGCAGCGCGCTGGTCGAGGCGGGCGTCGGACCGAAGAGCGCGAAGCGCGTGCTCGAGCGGTTCGCCGAGACGAGCGCATGCCTGGGGAACAACGCGCGCGAGCTCGGGGTTCTCTCCGAGGTGAGCCCCGACGCGCGCACGGCGGTCCTCGTCGGCTGCGGCTACGCGAAGAAGGCGCCCGACGTCGCGCGCGATGCGGTGCGCGCGGTCGCGAAGCTCACCGGCGGCCCCGTGTCGATCGTCGACGTGTGCTGCGGCGCTCCCCTGCTCTACGCCGGCGACGCGAAGCGCTTCGCCGAGCAAGGCCAGCGGCTCGCGCAGGCGCTCCAGCAGAAGGAGCGCGCGATCATCGTCGATGCCGGCTGCGCCTCGACCATCCGCGTCCACCATGCCGACGCCGGCACGACCATGCCGATCGGGGTGGAGCACTTCGTCGAGCTCGCGGTGCGCGAGCTCGGGACCATCGGCCGCTCGGGCGCGTTCGCGGACGACGGGCCGGTGCGGTGGCACGACCCCTGTCAGCTCGGGCGCGGGCTCGGCCTCTACGACGCCCCCCGCGCGGTGCTGTCGCGCGCGCTCGGCCGCGCGCCCGACGAGTTCGAGCGGACGCGGCAGGACGCCCGGTGCTCGGGCGGCGGCGGCCTGTTGCCCGTCACCATGCCCGAGGTCGCGGCGGGCATCGCGAAGCAGCGCATCGAGGACCACGAGCGCTCGGGCGGCGGCACGGTCGTCACCGGATGCGCATCGAGCCGGCGCACCTTCGAGAAGCAGGGCGCGCGGGTGGTCGACCTCGTCACCGTCGTGGCCGACGCGCTCGGTCTCTCGCGATGACCGCGCGGGTGTCGCTCGCCCCCTCCGGACTGGCCGAACCGCCTCGCCGGACGCTCGCGACGCGCATCCTCCTCTCCTTCGCCGTCACGCTGCTCGCGTTCGCGGTGACCGTCGGGTTCACCGTGCTCGCGCAGAAGCGCGCCGCCGAGGACTCCGACGAGCTCGCGAAGGGCTACGTGCCCGTCGCGCTGAAGCTCGGCCGCCTGCGCGCGGTGCAGTCGACCCTCGCGTCGATCGTCGACGGCATCCCGGACGAGAAGAACCCGCTCTCGACGCGCATCCTCCTCGAGACGCTCACGAGCGAGCGGCGCGCGATGTTCGACGAGACGCGGGCGGCCATCCAGAACGACCTCCGCGAGCTCGGCAGCGAGGAGACGCGGCAGCTCGCGCTCGTGCTCACCGGCGAGCTCGACGCCACGCAGGCGGCGTTCGCCGGCGACCGCGCGTCGCTCGAGCGCCTGTTCGCCGCGTTCGACGCGGGCGATCGCGACGGCATCAACAAGGAGCTCATCGCGCTCGGCACGATGGAGCACGACGCCGAGAAGCGCCTGCGCGCGCTCGCCGAGAAGGTGGAGCGGCAGATGAACGAGCTCTCCGCCGCGGCGCGCGCCCGCGAGCAGCGCGCCCTCCTCGAGCTCGCGCTGCTCACCGCGCTCACCCTCGCGGTCGGCATCGGCGTGTCGATCCACACGCGGCGTCTGCTCGGTCCGCTCGAGCGCGTCACCCAGCGCGCCCAGGCGGTCGCGCGCGGCGATCTCACCCCGCAGCCGATCCCCGAGTCCGAGGACGAGATCGGCCAGCTCGCCGGCGCGTTCGAGCGCATGGTCGGCGCGGTGGCGAAGGCGCAGTCGCGCGCGGTCGCCAACGAGCGACTCGCCGCGATCGGCAAGATGGCCGCGCACGTCACGCACGAGATCCGCAACCCGCTCTCGTCGATCGGGCTCAACATCGAGCTGCTCGAGGAGGAGCTCGCGGAGAGCGGCGTGCGCGAGGAGCCGAAGAAGCTCCTCGAGGCGATCACCCGCGAGGTGCAGCGCCTCGAGCACCTCTCCGAGGAGTACCTGCGCGTCGCGCGGCTACCCCAGCCGCGCATGGAGTCCGAGGACCTCGGCGCCAAGGTCCAGGAGATCGTCGCGTTCGCGAAGCCCGAGATCGAGCGCGCCGGCCTCGGCGTGCACGTCGACGTCGCCGACGATCTCCCGCCGGCGCTGTTCGACGAGGGGCAGATCCGTCAGGCGCTGCTCAACGTGCTGCGCAACGCCCGCGAGGCGATGCCCGACGGCGGGACGATCGACGTGAGCGTGCGCGCCGAGGGCATGAGCGTGGTCGTGCAGATCGACGATCGCGGCTCGGGGATCCCCGAGGAGGTGCGCTCGCGCATCTTCGATCCCTTCTTCTCGACGAAGGGCGAAGGCACCGGGCTCGGCCTCGCGATCACCCGGCAGATCGTCGAGGCGCACGGAGGGTCGATCGCGTGCGAGCCCCGCGAGGGCGGCGGGACCTCGTTCCGCCTGCTCCTGCCGATCGCGCCGCAGCGCACGAGCGGCGCGCCGAGCGTCCGCGGCGCGCGTGTCGCCTGATCACTCGCCGGCGTAGCGACGGTACACGCCCGAGTACGGCGGCGCCGCACCCACGGGCGGGCGGGATCCCATCGCGACCACGCCGCGCTCGAGCAAGATGCGAAACCGATCGATCACCTCGCGCACCGGCATCTGCGCCGTCTTCGCGAGGACCGCGATCGGCGACTGTCCGTCGACGTGCATGAGGACGAACAGGGTGGCGTGATCGAGCCCCGCGAGATCGGCGCCCTCGATGCGCGCGGGCACCGCGAGGTCGAGCGGCAGGTTCGCGAGCGAGTCGAAGGCGAGCGACCGCATCGCGAGGCCCGACACGTCGAAGTCCGGATGCAGCGTCGGGTTCACGGACGGGACGACCGTGGGGACGAACGCGGTCGCGGGCTCCGGCACGCTGAGCGTGATGACCTCGATGGCGCTGCCGTCCACTCTGCGCTGCATGTCCGGAGGTGAGAGCGAGGTCCGTGCCACGCGCGGACGGCCCGGAAATCCCGGGCTCGCGCGTGCGGTGGGTGAA
>JBDHVD010000374.1:0-9255 GCA_039809525.1 Labilithrix sp.
AGCCCATCGAGGCTGCGGAGTACGTACCCACCGTGGCAGGCGGGTGCTCGAGGTTCGGGGCGCCGAGCGAACCGTTCATGATGCCGAGCTCCTCGTCGTAGAGGTCGTCGCTCTCGGCGTTTCGGTGCATCTGGCGGTTCTGCGCGATCGCGAGCACGGCGCCCACGCCGCTGCCGATGATCGCGCCGGCCACCAGCCCGGCCGGTCCGGCGAACGCGCCGAGCGCCGCTCCCGCGGCGACACCGAACGGGACCTCGGCCATGGCGATGCTTCGTGCAGGCTTGATGCGCTTCATGCATCGAAGCGGAGCAGCCCGCGTGCCATCGCGGTCAGCCGGGGAGGAGCGCGCGGACTTCCTTCGCGGCGGAGGACTGCGCGGCCGGCGCGAGCACGGCGAGGATCGCGCGACGGTCGCGCTCGCTGAGCCCGCCGCCGGTCTGGGCGATCCAGTGGGTGGCGACGAGGGCGCCGGCGCCGACGGCGAACGCCGCGTCGTTCTGATCGGGACCGAGCGTGAGCGGCTCCGGGTCCTTGTCGCCGGTGAGCCGGAGCGTGGCCGCGGCGAGCGCGCGGTCGCGGAGCAGATCGACGGCGACCATCAGTGCGCGCACCGCCTTCGCGGTGAAGAGGTGGCGCGTCGCGCGTCCGAGCGCGGAGTCCACGTCGCGATCGGGCAGGTGGGCGAGCGCGCGGAGCACGAGGGTGCGCCCCGCATGCGTGGACGACAGCGCGAGGTTCTCGTGGGTCCACACGAACGCGGGGGCTGCGCGGTCGAGGGTGGCGAGATCGGTGATCGGTGTCTTCTGCAGGACGCGTCCGACGATCTGGGTGAAGCGATCGACGTCGACCGCGCTCCCGCTCGTGGGCAGCTCCATGAGCGGGCGGCGCGTCTTCGTCTGCTGGACGCGGCGGATCTCCGGCCACGCGGTGAGGCGCGAAGGAGGCTCGGTGCCGAGGAAGCGCTCCGAGCCGGTCCACCACTTCACGTCGGTGTCCGTGCGCGCGAGCTCGAACATGCGCGAGAGCCAGGTGTGCCGCGAGAGCGCGTCGCCGACGTCGGCGGGCGAGGGGAGCACGTCGAGCGTCTTGTCGATCACGTCGAGCAGCCGCTTCGGTCCGCTGCGCCGGAACACGGCGTCGAAGCCGGGGTGCGCGGCCTGCACGAGGTCGTGGAGCACCGCGGCGAGCGCCCACTCGGTGCCGGTCGGCGCCTGCTCGAAGCGATCGATCGGGGCGACCCGTCGCGCGACCCGCACGCGCGCGAGATCGACGAGCGAGAGCGTGACCGAGTCGGTGGGCGCGCGACCGTCGCCGATCGCGAGCGCGTTCTTGCCGCCGAACGGCTTGCCGGGGACGAGCGGCCCGCCGAGGACGAGCGGCGCGAGGAAGGTGGTGAAGAGCCGATCGCAGAGCGCCTGCGGGTCTTCCTTCGCCATCGTTCAGCCCTTGTTCGCCGGCGGGAGCTGCGGCGCGCCCTCGGGCGGTTGCGGCGGCTGCACCTGGCTCAGCGCGAACATCCCGAGCGGCTCGAGCTTGAGATCGACGGGCTTCTCTTCGAGGGCCTTCGTGATCGCCTCGCCGACGAGCGGCTCCCAGACCTGCGCCTCGAGCAGCGCGGTCTCGAGCGGGGAGAACGCGCTCTCCTCGACGGCCATCGCGCGCGCGCCGGTGTCGATGAAGAGGACCTGCGAGGCCGATGCGCCGAGCGCGCGGTAGAGCACCTCGGGCGCGACCGCGGGCGTCACGTCGTAGCCGGCGGGGATGTAGAGGTTCGGGTGGACCTCGACGAAGAACGTCCCGAGCGGCACCGCCTCGATGCCCGCCGCCGAGCGCAGGAACGCGCCGCGCGGCGTGATCGCGATCTGGGTGCGGAGGATCGTCTGGTGCGGAAGCGCGTAGGCGATCCGCCGGAGCAGCGCGATCTGCGACGGATCGATCCACGTCGCCGTCACGTTGCGCCATGGCGAGGGCGAGGGCACGACGCGGAGCGGCACGCGCACCGGATCGGGCAGCCCGGTGCCCGTGGACTTCGCCGCGTCGCGCGTCGCGTCCGTGCGGAGCTCGACGCGGGCGAACGCGCGGAGGTCGCCCATCTGCGGGGTCTTGTCGAGCGACCACGGCTCGTCGCCGCGCCCGCGGAGGAGCACGAGCCCGTTCGCATCGAACACCGGGCACGCGCGCAGCGCGACCGGATGGCGGTAGCCCATCTCGACGGCGACGCCCGGTCCGGCGGGGAGGAACGTGGTGATGCCCGGCGTCCGCGCCATGAGCGGCCGCATGCGCTTCGGCAGCTCGGGGATCCGTATGATGTACCGGCGGACCGGCCCCTCGTCGAAGGCGCTCTCCGGCGGCCACTCGCCGACCGCCACGTCACCCTCCACCCGCGAACGCACGAAGTAGTGGATGAGCGCCGGGCCGAGGCCCTGCTCGGCGACGATGAAGCGCGGCCCGCCCTCCTCGATGGTCGACGGATCGACGTGCGGCATCAGGCGGAGGAGCAGCGAGCGGAGCCCGACCTCCTTGTCGAGGTCGTAAACCTGCGTGAAGCGATCGTGGTAGAGCGCGAGCGCGGCGTCCGTCGAGATGAGCTGCGTCGCGTCGTAGCCGAAGGGCGCGGCCGCATCGCGGTACTGCACGAAGTGACGGCTCGTCCCGGTGAAGGTGAAGCCGCCGACGAGCCGGGCGGTCTCGGCGACGCGATCCATGCGGTCGCTCGACTCCGCCGCGAACGAGAGCGTGATCTCGCGCGTGCCGAGCTTGCTCCGCACGATCTGGATCGCGAGGCTCGGCATCAGGTCCTCGAGCGAGTGCTCGCGCGTGTAGACGCTGAGCCAGGCGACGAGGCGATCGAGTGAGGGGAGGAGCACGAGCCCCTTCGCGCCCAGCGCCACACCCTTCCCCTCGAGCCCGAGGCCGGGCGTTCGCAGGCGCGTCTGGTGGAGGGCGATGCGCTCGAGCACGGCGGTGTCCCAGCATACACCGACCGGCGAACCACGCGGAAAGGCAACCGGCATCGATCGGCCATGACCTCGCCGGAAGAGCGCATCCGCGAGCTCGTTCGCGCGCTCGAGCGGCGAGGTGACCTCGGCCGCCGGTGTGCCGCCGTGATCAGCGGTTGCAGCAGAACGTCACCGGCTCGCCCAGCGTGACCTTGCCGCTCGGCTGGGGCGTGCCGGTGCACGTGATGCCGGACGGCGCGAGGCCGCCGATGCTGACGCTGTTGGCGACCGAGCACGTCGTGAAGTCCCCGGCGACGCCGCCGAGGGGGCATCCCGCGCTCTTCGCGAAGAGCATGCTCGTCCCGCAGGCGCCGCCCGAGGGATTGCCGGTGCACGCGCAGGCGCGCTCGTCGACGACCTTCGTGTACGCGACGAACCGCGCGGTGTAATCGAGGCTCGGGCACGACTCGTCGCCGGCCTTGTGGATGCACAGGCGTCCGTAGGGCGCGTCCGGCAGCGGCGTCGCCACGCAATCGGCGCGCTGCTCGCACGCCGCGGTCTGGGGCAGGCCGCAGGCGATGCTCGCCTTCTCGAAGCCCGGCGCCGGCGCTCCGGTCTTGGTCACGTTCGGGAAGGTGCACGTCCCGCGGCTCAGCACCGCCGACTTGACCTTCATGTACGTGTAGCCCGCGCTCTGGTCGACGCACGTCGTCTTCGGCGTGTCCGCCGTCACGTCGAGCGGGGTGTCGCTGCAGTCCGACGCGTTGTGGTTCGAGACCGTGACGGCGCACTTCGCTCCCTGCACCACCGGGGTTCCACAGTCGCACGTGGCGGGGGCCGCGGTGACCGTGCCCTGGTACGCGTCGACCTCCTTCTGCGCGTACGAAGCGGGGCACGCCGCCGGCGCGCCGGAGCCCGGGCCGTCGTACACGGCGCTCGGTCCCGTCCACCCGGCGGTCGCCGGCGGCAGACATCCGAGCGGGCAGCCCAGCGACGGCGCGGCGTCCGGCGAGACCGCGGGGACCCCGCCGTCCGCAGGAGGCTGGCTCGATGCCTCCGTGGAGCCGGGGCCGCCGTCCGGTGTGCCCGTCGGGGGCTCGGTCGTCGCCGGATCGTCGCCGACGCATCCACCCGCGGCGAGCGCCGTGAGGATGCCGGGAATGGTGGCGACCGTCGCGAGCCCGAACCACCGCGTGCGCTTCTTCGTCCGCATCCTTGCTCCGTTCGTGTGCACTCTACACGAGATTGGCTTCCAGGTCCCGATCGCGCTCCGCGCGCCCGTCCGACTCCTTCCGGACGAGACGAGCGTGCATGCGACTGCCAGGCTAGCGAGCGCCGGGCACGCCGCGGTGTCCCCCGAACGAGGGGTGAGGTATACGCGCCCACATGCGAAGGATCGTCCCGACCGCGCTCGTCTCTTCGGCCCTGATCGTCGTCGCTTGCGGGGGAGGCGAGCCCGCGCCCGCCACGCCCGCGCAGCCGTCGCAGGTCGCGCCGGGGGTCTCGACGCACGAGACCGCGAAGACCGAGCCGCCGCAGAGGTCCGGCGTCGAGAAGAGCGCGCTCGACACGTCGGTCTCGCCCTGCGACGACTTCTATCAGTACGCGTGCGGCGGCTGGATCAAGGGGACGGAGATCCCGGGCGACGAGGCCTCGTGGTACCGGAGCTTCAGCGTCATCCGCGATCGCAACGAGGAGATCCTCCACGGCATCCTCGAGGGCCTCGCGAAGGGACAGGGCACCGGCGACACGCCGTACGGGAAGGCGCTCGGCGACTTCTATGCAGCCTGCATGGATGAGGCGGCGATCGAGAAGAACGGCACCAAGCCGCTCGAGCCGTGGCTGAAGGGGATCGACGCGATCAAAGACCCGGCGTCGCTGACGAAGTTCTTCGGCAAGATGCAGGCGGACGGCTCGGGCATCGTCTTCGAGCTCTCGTCCGGGCAGGACTTCGGCGACGCCACGCAGGTGGTCGGCATGATCTGGCAGGCCGGTCTCGGGATGCCGGAGAAGGAGTACTACCTCGACGACTCGCCGAAGATGAAGGAGCTCCGCGGCAAGTACGTGGATCACGTCGCCGCGATGATGCAGCTCGCGGGCGATCCGGAGCCGAAGGCGAAGGCGGCGGCGAAGAAGGTCCTCGAGATCGAGACCGCGCTCGCGAAGGCGTGGATGAGCAAGGAGGACCGCCGCGAGCCGAAGAAGGTGAACCACCCGGCGACGCGCGCGGACCTCGCGAAGCTCGCGCCGGGCATCGACTGGAACGCGTGGCTCGAAGGCGCGGGCGCGAAGGACATCGCGAAGTTCAACGTCGGCATGCCGGACTTCATGAAGGCGCTCGGCACCATGCTGAACGGCAAGGTCTCGATCGCGGACTGGAAGACGTACCTCCGCTGGCACCTGTTCCGCGGCGCCGCCGACGAGCTGCCGAAGAAGTTCGTCGACGAGAAGTTCAAGTGGCGCCAGGCGCTCGTCGGCGCGAAGGAGCTGCCGCCGCGCTGGAAGCGGTGCGTGCGCGCGGTCGACGGCGGCATGGGCGAGGCGCTCGCGCAGCCGTTCGTGAAGAAGACGCTCGGTGCCGAGGGCAAGGCGAACGTCGTCGCGATGGTGCAGGCCATCGAGAAGGTGATGCACGGCAACATCGACCAGCTCGCGTGGATGGACGAGACCACGCGCAAGGCGGCGATCGCGAAGCTCGGCAAGATCGCGAACAAGATCGCCTACCCCGACAAGTGGCGCTCGTACGACGGGCTCACCATCGATCGCGGCTCGTACCTCGCGAGCGCGGAGAACGCCGCGGCCTTCGAGTACCGCCGCCAGCTCGCGAAGATCGGAAAGCCCGTCGACCGGCAGGAGTGGCTCATGAGCCCGCCGACGGTCAACGCGTACTACGACGCGCAGCTCAACGAGATGGTGTTCCCGGCGGGCATCCTCCAGCCGCCGTTCTACGCGAACGTCGCGCCTCCCCCGACGAACTTCGGCGGGATCGGCATGGTCATGGGCCACGAGCTCACGCACGGCTTCGACGACGAGGGCCGCCAGTTCGACGCCGACGGCAACCTGCGCGACTGGTGGTCGAAGACCGTCGACGCCGAGTTCGATCGCCGCGCCGAGTGCGTGAAGAAGCAGTACGACGAGTACACCGTGCTCGGCGACGTCCACGTCAACGGCAAGCTGACGCTCGGCGAGAACATCGCCGACCTCGGCGGCGTGAAGCTCGCGTACCGCGCGATGCTCGCGTCGCAAGAGGGGCGCGGCAAGACGCTCGGCAAGCGCGAGTTCTCCGCCGAGCAGGAGTTCTTCCTCGGCTTCGCCCAGAGCTGGTGCGGCAAGATGCGGGACGAGGCGCTCCGCCATCTCGTCGCCACCAACCCGCACTCGCCGCCGAACCTGCGCGTGAACGGCCCGCTGTCGAACCTCCCCGAGTTCGCCCAGGCCTTCTCGTGCAAGCCCGACGCGAAGATGGTGAAGAAGGACCGCTGCGAGGTCTGGTGAGCACCGCGGCCCGCGCGGCTGTCGAACGGCGGATTCGCCAGGCCCTCTCCGCCTCCGACGCGGAGGCGGCGATCGATGCGCTCGAGCCATCGATACGCGTGCGCGCGCAACGTTCCGAGGGTCTCCCTCTCGGTGCATCGCGTATCGGTGGCGCGCCGGACGTGCCGCGCGGCTTCGCGTGGCCGTCGTGGAGGGCGCGGCGGACGACGTTCACCGCGACCCTCGAGCAGGTCGAGGGCGAGCCGGAAGAGATCCCGCTCGCGTTCATCGCGCAGATCCGTCTGGCGGATCTCGCTCCCTTCGAGGTTGCCTCGCGGCTGCCGCGCTCGGGATGGCTGCTCTTCTTCTTCGACGCCGACACGCAGCCGTGGGGCTTCGAGCCGACCCACGCCGGAGGCGCACGCGTGGTTCACGTCGAGGCGCCCGCCGATTCGCTCGTGCGGACGGCGGGCGGCGTCGCGGACTTCGCGTCGTCGCCGTGTGCCGTCACGTTCCACCCCTCGTGGACCTTGCCCGAGGCGATCCCGGCAGCGCTCACGACCCTCCCGGCCAAGGACGCCTACGTGGACGTCCGCGGCGAGCTCGACGGGCTCGACCCGGCCGTCGTGCACCGGATGTTCGGAGAGGCCGACGCGATCCAGGGCGACATGCGCCTCGAGACCGAGCTCGTGACGAACGGGCTCTCCTGCGGTGACGCGACGGCGTACGCCGATCCCCGCCGGCCGATGTTCGAGGCGCAGAAGTCCGAGTGGCAGCTGCTCCTGCAGATCGACAGCGACGAGGAAGGTCCCGGCTGGATGTGGGGCGACTCCGGGCGGATCTACTTCTGGATCGGGCGTGCCGATCTCCACGCCGCGCGCTTCGACCGGACGTGGACCATCCTCCAGTGCCTCTGACGCCCGGCGCCTAGCCCGATCGAGTGGATTTCGAGGCTCTTCGGCCTCACCGCTCGGTCCAAGGCGCGTCTCGTCACTCAATCTTGAGTTGCGCGGCGACCGACCGGTGGCATCGCCCCCCTCGTCATGGGGGCACGCCACGCATCCGTCTTCGGCTTCGCCGTCGCTCTCCTCTCCGCGGCCGCCGCGGCATCGGGCGGCTCGCGCGAGAGAGCGCGGACGGTCACGACCGCATGAAGAGCGGCGAGGCGCTCTACGCCGAGATGTGCAAGGGCTGCCACGGCGCCCGCGGCGAGGGGGCAAGGGCCCGGCGCTCCGCGACATCGACAAGAAGTACGAGGAGCCCGCGCTCGCTCGCTTCATCGACGATCGCATGCCGCTCGGCGAGCATGCCGTTCGTCCTCGCGGGCGGCTCGGCGTCGGCGGGCGGGCCGCTCCGCACCGGGCGTCTCTTCGACTTCGGCGGCCGCCGCCACTCGGATCTGCTCGGCACCATCGCGCGCGCGATGGGCGATCAGGCCGTCAGCACTTACGGCCAGGGCGGGCAGGGGCTCCTGCCCGGCGTGCTCGCCTGAGCGCTCAGGACAGCTCGGGCTCGGCCTCGGGCTCGGCCGACGCGAGCTCCGCTTCGCGCGCCGTCGCGGTCACCGCGGGGCGGCGCTTCACGATGCCGAGCGCGCCGAACAGGCGGATGACGAAGTACGTGGGATCGATCTCGAACCAGCGCACGCCGAAGTTCGGGCGCATGGCGTGCTCGTGGTGGTTGTTCTGGAACAGCTCGCCGAGCGTGAGGAAGTCGAACACGAGCGTGTTGCGCGAAACGTCCTTGCTCTCGAAGTTCCGGTAGCCGTAGCGGTGGCCGCACCAGTTCACGATCGCGCCGTGGATCGGTCCCATGACGAAGTGCGCGGGCAGGAACAGCCACATCCACCAGCGCGTCGCGAACGCGGCGTAGAAGCCGGTGTACGCGGCGATCCACGCGATGCGCGCGAGCCAGCTCTGGCTCAGGCGGTCGAGCGCGGGCCAGTCGGGCACGTCCTTCTCGAAGCGCGGCTCCGGCTGCTCGCGGCGATAGGCGAACGCGTCGTAGCGGTGCTTGGTGGCCCACATCATGGTGAAGACGTTGCCGTAGTTCTCGGGCGAGTGCGGGTCCTTCGGCGTGTCGCTGTACGCGTGGTGCATCCGGTGGAGGATCGCGTAGCCGCGCGCGCTCAGGAAGCTCGAGCCCTGCGTGAGGTACGTGCAGAGGTGGAAGAAGCGCTCCCACCCCTTCGACATCGTGAACTGCTTGTGGGCGCCGTAGCGGTGGAGGAAGAAGGTCTGGAAGAAGACCGACGAGACCCAGTGGCCGACGAAGAAGACGAGGATCGCCATCGCCGGCGCACGCTAGCGCTCGGCTTGCGAGGAGCCGGCCACGACTTCGTCACGATTCCGTCAGCCGAGGCGCTGCAGGAGGTGCGCGGCCGCGAGCGCGTTGCAGGGGCGGAGCGCACGGGACCGCGGGAATTCCAGCGCAGGCGCGCGGCATCGTGCTTGCGTGGGGTCGGGGCATGGAGACGACGATCCCAGCCCCCGTCCGAGAGCTCCGCGCCGCGGTCCTCCACGCGGTCGGCGGCTGGGCCATCGCGCTCTTCGTGCTCGCGGCGGCGAGCTGGCTGTCGAACGAGCACGTGGCGGTCGCCACCCAGATCGTCGCCGGCCGGTGGCGTTCGACACCCGAGTCATGATGTCGAGAGGCCCGCGCATCTTCGAGTCGTTCTCGTCGAGATCGCGCGTTGCGGTGCGGAGGTTGTCGACGATGCATAGAGCAGCACCGAAGCAGGCCTCGGTGAGAGCGGCTTCGACGTCGTCGGGTTTGTCGCTGAGGAAGATCTTCGGCGACGTCGCGATGCGCAGCGCGCCCGCTTTGACGAGAACGCCGAAGT
>JBDHVD010000375.1:0-9246 GCA_039809525.1 Labilithrix sp.
CGGCGCGAACATCGCCGGATCGATGCTCGGCGGGCTCGCCGAGTACGCGTCGATGGCGCTCGGCTTCCAGCACGTGGGCTACGTGGCGATCCTCTTCTACCTCCTCGCGATCGGCATCGGGTCGATGCTCGAGGGCCGCGCCGTGCCCGTCGACGGCGCGGGAGAAGGACCGGCGCCCGAGGCCAAGGCGGCCTGAGGCGCTCGTCACGCGGCCCCACGGGGAAGCAGCGCGTCGAGGAGATCGAACAGCTCCATCTCCTTGGGCGCGACCACGCCGTCGGCGGCGATCGCCAGCAGCGCGACCGCGCGGACGGCGTCCGCGAGCGGCGCGGGCACGCGCGCCGGATCGACCTCGTCGGCGGAGGGCGGACGCGCGAGCAGGGCATCGGCGTCGGCGCGATGGACGTCGAGCTCCGACGCGAGCTCGAGCAGGAACGTGCGCTCGGCGTCCTCGATGGTGAGATCGGCCCACAGGAACGAGGCGGCGAATCGGAGGAGCTTCAGCTTTTCGGTATGGCAGACCGGACGGGTGAGCATGCGCGCCACGGAGCAGCTTGCATGCCGATCACGTCACCCTGGTTTTTCCGACCTTTCGTGCACGTGACCATATGGCCGGGCCGATTTGGGGCTGGCCCGGGCCAGCTGCGACCCCGGGTGGCCCGTCGCTTGCTCGTCCTTCGGGAAGGAAAGCCACACGAAGCGAAGCGAGAAGAGGAAAGAAGGAGAGCGCGTGATGAGCCTGCCGAAGACAATCATGGTCCCGACCGATTTCGGAGACGCGTCCGAGGCCGCGATCGCGTACGCGATCGATCTCGCGAAGGCGCTCGGCGCGGAGGTCGTCCTGATGCACTCGTTCGAGATCCCGGCCGTCGGCTTCCCGGACGGCGCGCTCATCGCCACCGCGGAGATGACCAACCGCGTGCTCGAGGGCGCGCAGATCGGCCTCGAGCGCCAGGTCTCGAGCTACGAGGACCGCGGCGTCCGGCTCCGCACGGTGATCAAGCAGGGCGATGCCTGGCGCACGGTGATCGCGACGGCCGAGGAGCTCGGCGCCGACCTCATCGTCATGGGCACGCACGGCCGCAAGGGGCTGCCGCGTGCGCTGCTCGGGAGCGTCGCCGAGAAGGTCGTCCGCACCGCGCACGTGCCGGTGCTGACCGTCCACGCGGGCGAGGTCGAGCCGGCGCGCGAGTCGCTCGGCGAGAACGGCGGAGAGCGGACCGTCCGCTCGACGTCGGGCGAGGCGGTCCCGGCGAGCCGCCACTGACCGGCGTCAGCGCCGGTTCTTGACGATGCGGGCGAACGCATCCCCTGCGGCGCGGGCGATCTCCTCGAGGCGCCGCGTGCCGATCATCGTGTCTCCGAGCTCGTCGGCGAGGATGACCACCGCGGTCTTGCCGACGACCCGCACGGGGACGACGGCGACGTCGCGCGACGCTCCGCGCATCACGTGGAGCAGGCTCGCATGGACGTCGTCGTTGCGGATCGGGCCGAGGTAGAGCCCCTCCTGCACCGCGATGTCGAACACGCTCTGCGACTCGAGCGGAACGAGCACGCCCTGGAGCGCGCTCCGATCGCCGAGCTCGGGGGTGCAGGACCACCCGAGGTAGCCGCCGCGCTTCACCACGAACAGGCCGACCTTGCGCGCGAGCGTGCGCGCGCCGGTGAGCACGAGCTCGAGGATGTCGTCGCGCGACTGGGCGATGCGCAGCGCCGCGAGGATCCCTCCGATGTCGGCGCGGACCGCGTGCTCCTCCGGACGCGGCGCATAGGCGGCGTACGGGCCGGTGTCCGTCTTCGGCATCGGCGGCGGGCCGGGGATGAACGACCCCACCGGGCGCGCCGCCTCCATGCGCGGGCGGCTCCGCACCTCGACGACCGAGCGGTACGCCGAGACGTCGACGGGGATGCCCTCGCCGAGCTGCGATTCCTTCGCGATCGGCGGCGGCCTCTGGGTGCCGCCGCGCTCGACGGCGAACGTCTTGCGGGTGAGCGGGATGGGGATCTCGGAGCCGAGGCCGCTCCGCGGGCCGTCGCTGTCGTGCCGGGGCGGCGGTCCGGTGTGCACCGGCGTCCCCCACGGCGGGGTCTTGCGGCGCGCGGCCGGCGGAACGACCGGCGGCGACGCGGGCGGGACGGACACGGGCGCGCGCTCGATCGGCGGAGGGAGCGTGTGCCGCCGCGGCGGGACCGAGGCGGGCGCGCCCGCTTGCGGACGCGAGTCGTAGAGCCGGTCCTGCTCGGGGAAGAACGCCGGCGCCGGAGGACGCGACAGTCGCCGGCTCGGGGCGGGGGGCGCGAGCGACTGCATGCGCACCCGCCGGATCGCCTCGTCGATCGCCGCGAAGGGCGCGCGCACCACGCGGACGGGCGCGTCGAGGTGGAAGCCGATCTCGGCGGCGGGGTGCGGATCGCTCGGATCGGCGACGGCCACGTCGATCGTCCCGGTGATCGCGTCGCGCCGCACGGGCACCGCGAGGAGCCGCGCGCACAGGCCCGCGGGGAGCCGATCGACGAGCTCGGGGAGGGCCACGACGTGACGGAGGAAGGGCACGTCGCCGCGCGACAGGTGCCGCGCGAGGAGGTCCGGGGTGACCGCGCCCGACTCGACGAGGGCCTGGACGAGCGGCACGCGGCCGGTGACCGACGCGAACAGGGCCTCTGCGATCGCGTTGGGCGAGACGGCGTCCTCGAGGAGGAGGGCCTTCGTCAGCTCGTCGGCCACCCGCGTACGTTACCAGGAAGCCAACTTGCGAGAAGTTTTCCATGCGGCGAGGTCCGGACTAGGTTGGTAGCCCCGTCGATGCCGTCCGAATCCCTCCTCCGCGGCTTGCCCCTCGCCGTCCTCACGATCTCGCTCGTGACGGTGCCGGTGCTGGTGCTCGAGCCGCAGGGCGTCCCGCGCATGCGGTCGCTCGAGAAGGAGCTCGCGGGGGTCCAGGCGGAGAACGCCGAGCTGCGCCGTGACGTCGCGCGCCTCCGGACCGAGGTGAAGGACCTGCGCGAGGACCCGGCCGCCGTCGAGCGGATCGCCCGCGAGCAGCTCGGCCTCGTCCGGAAGAGCGAGGTCGTGTTCCAGTTCGATAAGCGCTGAGACGCGGTGTAGGCTGGGTGCCCCATGCCTTCCTGGCAGGCGGTCATCGGTCTCGAGGTCCACGCCCAGCTGCTCACGCGGACGAAGCTGTTCTGCGCCTGCGCGACGTCGTTCGGCGATCCCCCGAACACGAACGTGTGCCCGACGTGCCTCGGGCTCCCCGGCGCGCTGCCGGTGCTCAACGCGGAGGCGGTGCGGATGGCCGTGCGGGCCGCGCTCGCGCTCGGCTGCGAGGTGCAGGGGGCGAGCCGCTTCGCGCGCAAGAACTACTTCTACCCGGACCTGCCGAAGGGCTACCAGATCAGCCAGTACGACGAGCCCTTCGCGAAGGGCGGCACGGTCGAGTTCGAGTCCGACGGCGGCCGGAAGTCCGCGCGCCTCACGCGCATCCACATGGAGGAGGACGCGGGCAAGAACCTCCACGACGTGGGCGGCGGATCGGTGGTCGATCTCAACCGCGCGGGCACGCCGCTCATCGAGATCGTGGGCGAGCCGGAGCTCTCGTCGCCGGTCGACGCGGCGGAGTACCTCCGCGCGCTGCGCGACGTCCTCCTCTTCCTCGGCGTCAACGACGGCAACCTCGAGGAGGGGTCGTTCCGCTGCGACGCCAACGTGTCGATCCGGCCGGAGGGCGAGACCAGGCTCGGCACGCGCGTCGAGCTGAAGAACATCAACTCGTTCCGCTTCGTCGAGAAGGCGATCGCCTCGGAGATCGAGCGGCAGAAGGACGTCCTCGAGTCCGGCGGGCGCGTGATCCAGGAGACGCGCGGCTGGGACGAGAAGAGCGGCTCGACGTTCTCGCTCCGGAGCAAGGAGACGGCGCAGGACTACCGCTACTTCCCCGAGCCGGATCTGCCGCCGCTCGTCCTCGACGACGTCTTCGTCGAGCGCGTGCGCGCGCAGCTCCCTTCGGGGCCGCGCGAGCGGCGCGAGCGCTTCGTCGGCGAGCTCGGCCTCAGCAGCTATGCCGCGCAGGTCCTCACGCAGCATCCGCGCATCGCGGCCTTCTTCGAGGAGGCGGCGACGCTGCACGGCGACGCGGTGCGCGTCGCGAACTTCGTGCAGAGCGAGGTCCTGCGCGACGTCGTCACCCACGGCGTGCGCGCCGAGCTGCCGGTCACCCCGACCCAGCTCGCGGAGATGCTGCGCCTCGTCGACAGCGGCAAGATCAGCGGCAAGCAGCTGAAGGAGCTCTACGCGAAGGTGAAGGGCACCGACGCGGCTCCGGCGAGCGTGGTCGCCGCGCTCGGGATGACGCAGGTGAGCGATCCGAAGGCGATCGAGGAGGCCTGCGCGAAGGTCGTCGCCGACAACCCGAAGCAGGTCGAGCAGTGGAGGGCGGGGAAGAAGGGCGTCTTCGGCTTCTTCGTCGGCCAGGTGATGAAGGCCACCAAGGGCAGCGCGAACCCGCAGCTCGTGAACGAGACGCTGGAGCGGCTGCTCGCCGGATCGTGATGCCGAGCTCGAGCCCGTCCCTCCCTGCAGCGCGTCCGGTGGTGAGCGGGCGCGTCCTCATCGTCGACGACAACGCCGAGCTCGTCGACACGCTCCGCGCGGTCCTCGCCTCGGGCATGCCCGGGCTCGTCGTCGAGACGGCGAACAGCGGGGCGGCGGCGCGGGTGCGGGCGCAGCACGGCTTCGACGTCGCGATCGTGGACGTGAAGCTCCCGGACGTGAGCGGCGTCGATCTGATCAAGCCGCTCCGGGCGGCGTCGCCGTTCTCCGAGGTGCTGCTCCTCACCGGGTTCGCCAGCGTCGACGCGGCGATCGGCGCGCTCCGCTCGGGCGCGTTCGCCTTCGTCCTCAAGTCGTTCCGCCCCGAGGAGCTCATCTCCATCGTCGAGCAGGCGCTGACGAAGGTGCAGCTCAAGCAGGAGCGCGAGGAGCTCGAGCGCCGCTACCGCGATCTCGTCGAGGTGACCGACGTCCTCGTCATCGCGGTCGACGGCGAGGACCACGTCGCGCTCATGAACCGCAAGGCGGCGAGCATCGTCAACGCGGTGCCCGAGCTCGCCGTCGGCCGGCCGTTCCTCGAGTCGTGGATCCCGAAGGAGGATCGCGCGGCGATGCGGGCGGCGCTCGCGGTCACGCGCGACGGCGCGGCCACGCGCGCGTCGGAGGTGGAGACGGGCTTCGCCGATCAGGACGGCGCGTCGTCGTCGAGCCGCCGCCGCGTGCGCTGGCACCTCTCGCGCTCGGCGGACGCGCGCGCGCTGGTCTACGGCATCGGCCTCGACGTCACCGAGCGGCGCGCGCTCGAGAAGCGCGCGGCCGACGCCGAGGCGCTGTCGGCGATGGGCGAGCTCGCGATGAACCTGGCGCACGAGATCCGCAACCCGCTGAACGCCGCGGTGCTCCAGCTCCACCTGCTCAACCGCAACCTCGACCGGCTCGAGGCGGAGGACGCGACGCGCGCCGGGCTGAAGGACCGCATCGTGGGCGACGAGATCGGGCGCCTGAACCGCCTGCTCACGGAGTTTCTCGAGCTCGCGCGGCCGCGCGGCATCGCGCGCGAGCCGGTGCACATCCCGCGGCTCGTCGACGAGGTGCTCGATCTCGAGGAGGAGAGCGCAAAGGGCAGGGGGATCGCGATCGTGCGCGAGCTGCCCGCGGACGGGTGCGTCGCGCTCGGCGATCGCGAGAAGCTGAAGCAGGTCACGATCAACATCGTCGTGAACGCGATCGAGGCGATGAAGAACGGCGGCGTCCTCACCGCGCGCGTGCGGCCGGACGGCGAGCGCGTGATGATGCACATCGAGGACACCGGGCCCGGCATCGAGCCCGAGCTGCTCACCAGCGTGTTCGATCCGTTCTTCACCACGAAGGAGGCCGGCACCGGCCTCGGCCTGTCGATCGTGCGCAAGATCGTCGACCAGCACGGCGGCGACGTGGAGATCGAGAGCGAGCGCGGCAAGGGCGCGCGCGTGACCGTCGCGATCCCGATCGGGCGCTAGCGCGCCGGCGCGCAGCAGCGGAAGCCGACGTTGTACTGCATGAAGTCGCGCGTCGGGCTGCTCGTCGCCGCGCAGCGGAGCTTCTCCGCCTCGTCGGTCACCGAGCCTCCGCGGATCCGGCAGGCGTCCTTCGCCGCCGGCGCGCCGGCATCGGAGGGCGTGCAGCCGTCGACCCACTCCCAGACGTTGCCGCTCATGTCGAACAGGCCCGGGCTCGCGCCCTCGCAGCTCGCGAGGCTGCCCGCCGGCGTGATCCTGCCCGCGTCGCGATCGCGCCCGTTGCAGGCGCGCGGATCGTAGGTGGGCCCGTACGGATACGCGCCGGCCTCGCCGCACGCGAACGCCCACTGATCGGCGCTGCAGAGCTGCTTGCCCGCCCAGCGGCAGAACATCGTCGCGTCGCAGAAGTCGACGCATCCTTGCGGGAAGGGCCCGCCGGCGGGGAAGCAGATCGGCGTGCCGTCGGGCGATTCGCCGGGCGCGTAGGACGAGTTCCACGCGCACGCCGCGGGAGGGGTGCCCGGATCGCCGGCGAGGAACGCGCGGTACTGCTCCTCGGTGACCTCGGTCGCGTCGACGCAGAGCGTGCCGATGCGGACCATTCGCGGTCCGCGTCCGCTCGGACAACCGTTCGACAGCGCCGCGTCGCCTCCGGCGTCGAGGCCGCCGTCGGCCTGCGTGTCGGTCGGTTCGACGTAGGTGAAGTCCTGGATGTTCGCGACCGCCTCGCACGCGAGCGAGCCGCCGAGGACGAGCGCGAGCATCGGGACCCCTCGCATGCGCGCCGTCATCCCGGCTTCTGCCGCGCCTTCACGATCTGGAAGTATCGCCGCGCGACGCCGGAGGCCGCGGCCGCGCGCGCGACGTTGCCTCCGTGCTTCGCGAGGACGCGCTCGACGTAGCGCCGCTCGAACTCCGCCACCACGCGCTCGCGCGACTCGGGGAGCGCGAGATCGAGATCCAGCACCTTGTCGATCGAGTCGACGGGCCCCTCGGTCCTCGGCGCGCGCCCGCGGAGCTCGCCGAGCGCGAGACGGCGCGCGACGAGGTTCATGAGCTCGCGCACGTTGCCCGGCCAGTCGCCGGCGTGGTCGAGCCGCTGCACGAGGTCGTCCGGCAGGTCTCCCTCGCCGCCTTGCGTCCGCCAGAAGTGCGCAGCGAGCAGCGGGACGTCGCCCACGCGCGCGCGGAGGGGCGGCAGCGCGACGTGCAGCACGGACACGCGGAAGAAGAGGTCGTCGCGGAACGTCCCGTCCTGCACCCGTCGATCGAGGTCGTGGCGCGTGAGCGCGAGCAGGCGGACGTCGCTCCGCTCGATCGTGCGGGCGAGCATCCCCTGCAGCTCCGCGGGCAGCTCGCCGATCTCGTCGACCACCAGCGTGCCGCCCTCCGCCTGCTCGAGCGCGGCCGGCCCGAGGCTCGTCGCATCGGCGACCACGAACGGACCGCTCGCGCGCGGGCTCGCCTCGTGGAGGCATTCGGCGAGGAGCTCCTTGCCCGTGCCGGTCTCGCCCTCGATCAGCACCGCGGCGCTCGACGCCGCGGCCCGCTCGATCGTGGGATAGAGGCGCTTCATCACCGTGCTCGCGCCGAGCAGGCGGCCGAAGCGGTCGCCGGCGGGGGCGGCGGCGCGCGCACCGTCGGGGGCCACGGGCACCTCGAGCACCTTCAGCTGCGTGCCGCCGAGGGCGATCGTCTGTCCGCCCGCGACCCACGCGTCGCGCACGCGGACGCCGCCGACGCGCGTGCCGTTCGTCGATCCGAGGTCGACGACGCGGAGCCCGTCGTCGCCGATCTCGAACGCCGCATGGCGCCGCGACACCTCCGGATCGTCGAGCCGGAGGTGACAGACCGGGCTCTTGCCCGCGAGCACGCGCGACGGGAGGGTCTCGTCGAAGAAGAAGCGCCTCCCCTGATCGCGGCCCGCGGTGACGAGCAGGGCGTACGCCGGGCGCATCCCCGGCGGCGGAGCGGCGCGCGACCTCTGCCTCGTCGCGCCGTCGTCCTGATCGGAGGCTGACATGGAGGACGCCCAGGATACCGCGTCCTCGCGTCCGAAAAAGCGCAGTCAGGGAGCCGGCCCTCTTCCCCCCCTTGGTCCACCCCCGCCGGCTCCCTGGCTGCGAGCTTCGGCGCCGCTCGCGCACGGCGCGCGTCGCGGCACCTCGATCCTTTGCTCCCGTCAGACGGCGCTGACCCCCGACAGCGCGCGCTCGATCGCGTCCCAGTCGAGATGCGGCAGCTCGAGCGGCGCCTCCTGGCACGTCCACCAGCGGCCGACCTCCGCGAGGGCGGCGGCACGCGTGGGACCGCAAGCGATGACCACGATCGCGTCGCGCGCGCTGCTCGTGCGCGCTTCGACGCGCCATCGCTCGCTCGACGAGACCACGCGAACGATGAGCGGCGATCCGGGACACGCGAGGTCGTACGTCACGCCGTCACGTTCGGGGTACTCCTGCACGACGACCACCTCCTGCGATCGATGCGTGCAACCTGCTGCCATCCGCGAGCTCCTTTCTCTGCTCGCGTTCGCTAGCAGGATCCGTGCACTCGCCCACGGCCCCGCTCGCGCGCGGATTTGCCGGCAGGTCCATGCATGCGACGGCCCCGGGCGGGCACTTTGCAAGGGACGCCCTCGCATCGCGCGACGCCCGGAGCTCCGCCGGTCAGACGAGCTGCAAGCGCTGCGCGATCGGCACCGTGAAGCTCATCACCGTGCCGATGCCGGGCTCGCTCTTCGCCTCGATCCTCCCGCCCGAGAGCTCCACGATCGACTTCGCGATCGAGAGACCGAGGCCGGTGCCGAGCTTGCGCGTGCCGTTCGCGCGCCAGAAGCGCTCGAACACGTGCGGGAGCTCGCTCGCCGCGATGCCGATGCCGGTGTCGGACACGGAGATCTCGAGCGCGTCGGCGGTCGCACCCGCGCCGATGCGGACGCTTCCGCCCGCAGGCGTGAACTTGATCGCGTTGCCGACGATGTTCGTGAGGACCTGGCCGATGCGGTCGGGATCGGCGAACACCGCGGGCAGCGTGCGCGGGACGTCGTCGTAGAGGGTGACGCCGGCCTCCGCCGCGAGCGGCGCGAGCCCTTCGATCGCGTCGGCGATGAGCCTCGTCGCGTCCTGCCGCGACGGACGCATCGTCAGCGTGCCGCTGTCGAGCGCGGCCGCGTCGAGCAGATCGGCGACGAGCCTCCGC
>JBDHVD010000376.1:0-9235 GCA_039809525.1 Labilithrix sp.
GGCGGCACGTCGGTGGCCTGCATCGACGCGCTCGCATCGACGACCACGACGAGGTTGCGGCCCTTGATCAGCGTGGCCGCGGCGCGCGGATCGCCGAGCGCGATCGCGAGCAGCGCGAGGAGCGCGAGCTGCACGAGGAGCGAGAGGAGCCGCTTCAGGCGCGAGAAGAGGCTGGTCGCCTCCTTGTCGCGGAGGATCTTCTCCCACAGCTTCGAGAACGGCACCGGGACGGTGCGCCGCCGCAGCTTGAGGATGTAGAGCGCCGTCGCGAAGGCGGCCGCCGCCCCGAAGATCGCCGCGATCTGCGCGATGGAGAGGCCCGCGAAGATCACCCCGGATTCCTCCCTTCGGGGAATCCGGCCGCTGACGCGGCCGCTGAGCGCTTCGCGCTCATCGGAGAAACCCTCCACGGCGGAACACGCGCAGGATCAGCTCGTCGAAGGGAACGTTCACGTCGGCCTGGATGTACGGCACCTGCTTCGAGGTGCAGAAGCGCTCGATGTCGGCAAGGTACTGTTCATACACCTCGGCGAAGCGTTCGAGGACCTTGGCGGTGACGGTGACCTCGCGTTCGTCGCCCGTCTCGCAGTCGTAGAGGAGGACGTCGCCGCTGAGCTTCGGGTGCGCCTCTTCCTTGTCGGCCACGTGGACGACGAACGGATCGAACTTGTTGTAGCGGAGGACGTTGATCCCCTTCTCGAAGCCCTGCGGGTCGTAGAGATCGCTGATCAGCACCGCGAGGCCGCGCCGCTTGTTCTGGGCGACGAACGTCTTCATCGCGTCGCCCAGGTCGGTGTGCCCCTCGGGCTCGAGCTCGCGGAGGAAGCGGAAGACCTTGAAGATGCGCGCCTTGCCGCGCGTCGCCGGCATGCGGTCCATGACCTTGTCGGTCGTGGAGACGATGCTCACGCGATCGAGGTTCGCGAGCCCGACGTACGCGAGCGCCGCCGCGACGCGCTTGGCGTAGCGGAGCTTCTTCGCGTCGCCGAAGCCCATCGACGAGGACGCGTCGACGATGAAGTAGATGGCGAGGTCCTCTTCCTCTTCGTAGAGGCGGAGAAGCAGGCGATCGAAGCGCTGGTAGACGTTCCAGTCGAGGTAGCGGAAGTCGTCGCCCGGCTGGTAGTCGCGGTGGTCGGCGAACTCGACGCCGGAGCCGCTCTTCTTCGTGCGCCGCTCGGCGCGCATGCGGCCGGCGTAGACCCGCTTCGAGACGAGCGCGAGGTAGTCCAGCTTGCGCTGGAACTCGTCGTCGAACAGATCGTCGGAAGACGCCTTGCTCGGCGCAGGCCCACGCCGCCCGAGGACGGCGTCAAGAAAGCCCAACCTGCGCCTCCGCCTTGCTGCCGGTCTTCGTCTCCGGCAGCGCCCCGAGGATGCCGTCGAGCACCTGGTCGGTCTTCACGCCCTCGGCCTCGCCCTCGAAGTTGAGGAGCACGCGGTGGCGGAGGCACGGCAGCGCGATGGCGCGCACGTCGTCGATGCTCGCGGCGAAGCGGCCCTCGAACAGCGCGCGGATCTTCGCCGCGAGGAGGACGGCCTGCGCCCCGCGCGGGGACGAGCCGTAGCGGACGAACTGCTTGCAGATCGCCGGCGAGTCCGGACCGTCGGGGTGCGTCGCCTGGATGACGCGGATGGCGTAGTCCTGAACGTGCCGCGCGACGGGGACGCGGCGCACGAGCGCCTGCATGCGGAGGATGTCCTCGCGGTGGAGGACCGCCTCGACCTTCGTCGTCGTCTCGCCCGTCGTCCGGTCGAGGATCGCGTGGAGCTCGTCGCGGTTCGGGAAGGGCACGTGGAGCTTCATGAAGAAGCGATCGAGCTGCGCTTCCGGAAGTGGATACGTACCCTCGCTCTCGAGCGGGTTCTGCGTCGCGAGGACGACGAACGGCTCGTCGAGCACGTGGGTGCGCCGGCCGACCGAGACGCGGTGCTCCTGCATCGCCTCGAGGAGCGCCGACTGCGTCTTCGGCGTCGCGCGGTTGATCTCGTCGGCGAGGACGATGTTCGCGAAGATCGGTCCGCGGCGGAACTCGAACGCCTTGCCGCCGCCCTGCGTCTCGTCGATGACCGTGGTGCCGAGGATGTCGGCGGGCATCAGGTCGGGCGTGAACTGCACGCGCGAGAACTGGAGCGACAGCGACTCGCTCAGCGTCTTGACGAGCATCGTCTTGCCGAGACCCGGCACGCCCTCGAGCAGCGCGTGACCGCCGGCGAGCAGGCACATGAGGACGCCGTCGATGACGGGCTCGTTGCCGACGATGGTCTTGCCGATTTCTTCCTTGAGCCGCGCGATCGACGCGCGGAACTGATCGACGCCGCTACGCACGGACTCGGGAGTCTGCTCGCTCATGGTTCCTCGATGGTCTGTCTTACGGAGAAGGCGGCGCCGCGGGCCCGGCAGGATCGGAGCCGGGAGCAGGCGCAGCACCGGCCGCGCCTCCGCCCTCTTCGCGAGGACGGATCAGCTGGAAGTAGCGCCGCACGTAGAAACGATAGCCGCCGGGGATCTCGTCCTTGTTCAAGGCCTCTTCGGCGACCGTGTGATACTCGCGATACACCTTCTGGTAGCCGCGCGACGCGAACCCGCGCTCGGCGGCGCCGAGGATGACCTCGCTGCGGCTGCCGCCCTGCCCGGTGTCGTTGCCGGCGACCTGCGTGTCCTGGACGCCGCTCTTGATCGAGCTCGCGCCGCCCTGGACGTTCGGATCG
The DNA here is from genome assembly GCA_039809525.1 of Labilithrix sp. GTDB lineage: Bacteria > Myxococcota_A > Polyangia > Polyangiales > Polyangiaceae > Labilithrix. The sequence goes on from JBDHVD010000376.1 coordinate 2,713, forward strand.
TGGCCGCTGCCGTAGCCCGGGCCCTTTCCCTGGCCCTGGCCGCCGCCGCTCTGGCCGGCGCCGCTGCCCTGGCCCTGGCCCTTGGTGATCATCAGGATCTTCTCGCCGTTCGGGCCGAGGATCCACGTCTCGCCGCCGCCGCCACCCTGGCCTTGTCCTTGACCCTGTCCTTGTCCCTGGCCCTGTCCTTGACCTTGGCCGTTGCCGGCCTGCTGGCCACCCTGGCCCTGGCCCTGCTGGCCGCCCTGGCCATCCTGGCCCTGACCCTGGCCTTGCTGGCCACCCTGGCCCTGGCCCTGCTGGCCACCCTGGCCCTGGCCCTGACCCTGCGCGCGCTGCTGGAACATGCGGAGGCGCGCCATCTGCCCCGAGCCGCCCTGCGACTGCTGGCGCATCATCTCGCGGAGCTCCTGGAGCTTCTGCCGGAGCTGCTCCTTCTCCTCCTGCGTCATCTCCTGCTTCGCCATGCGGTTGATGTCCTGCGCGGCGTTGTCGAGGTCCTGCGCGGACATGTTGAGGTCCTTCATCAGGTCCTCGGCCGCCTTCTGCAGCTCGCGATCGAGCCGATCGAGCTCGCGGCGCGCCTTGTCGTTCGCCTCGTTCTCGCGATCGAGGCGCTCGAGCTCGCGCTCCTTCTTCTGGAGGAGGCTCTTCTCCTGCTCGCTCGCGCCCGCGTCGCCCGCCTTCTGTTTCTGCTTCAGGAGGTCCTGCTTCAGCTCCTCGCGCTTCTGCGCGAGCGCCTCGGCGCGCTTCGCGTTCTCCTGGCTCGCCTTCTTGAGCGCGTCGCGGAGCTTCTCGAGCTGCGCCTTGTCGACGCCGCCGCCCTGCTCGCGGAGCTTCTTCGCGAGGTCCTTCAGCGCCTTCTCGGCCTCGGCGAGGTTCTTGTTCTCGAGCGCCTCGCCCGCGGGCTTGGACAGGTCGCTCTTCTTCATCTCCTCGCCCATCTTCTTCAGGGCTTCCTCGAGCGTCTTCGCGTCCGCCTCGCGGCCCTGGAGCAGCTTGTCCTCGAGCTGCTGCATCCGGCGGAAGGCCTCGGTGCGATCGAGCCGCTTGTTGGCGAGGTCCTCGATGAGCTGGTTGAACTCCTGGGTCGCGGCCTTCGCGTCGTCGGTCTGCAGGCGCTGATCGACGTCGCGGAGGAACTCGCGCATGGCGTCGAGATCGTCCTGGGTGACGTCGACGGCATCGATGGTCTTCGCCGAGGCGACCGGCTTGTGCTCGCGGATCTCGAAGAGCGCGATCCCCGCGATCGCGCCGGCCAGGAGGAGGAGGAGCGGCCACTCGCGCGGCCTCTCCATCGGCACGGCGCGCTTCGGATCGACCTGCTCGGCGTGCGTGAGCGCGTCCTCGATCGCGGCGACCATGAACGGCGTGCGCTCCGCGTCGGGGAGCTCGCCGAACGACAGCGCGCTCGAGAGGCGATCGGCCAGGCCGTGGAAGCGGTCGAGGGCGACCGCGCCGGCACGGCGGGGCAGCTTCCGTGCCCACGCGATCGCCGTGACGACGATCACCTGCACGGCGGCGACGATCAGACCGACGCGCGCCGCACGCTCGCCGATCACGCCCGTCTTGCGGAGGACGAGGACGATCGCGGCGAGGAGCAGGCCGGCGGCGAGCGCCTTGGCCGCCCACACGATGGCGCGTCGCATCCGCAGGCGCCGCTCGGCGAGCCGCGCCTGCCGCTCGATCCGGGCGAGGCTCGGCGCCTTCGCGGCGGCGGGGGTCGCGGGCGGATCGGTCAGCATCGTGGTCTCGGGCTCTTGGCTCAACTTCGCTTCCGACGTACGACCCGTGACAAAGTTCCCGCACTACGTATTGGGTGGACCTCGATGGGCCGGCGATGTCCTTACATCGTAGCAGGCTTTCCGATCCTTACGGTGCCGGGGCCCCTCTCCTCGACAATACGCAGGAGCGGCATCAGGTCATCCGCACACGTCCGCGATTTCTCGCCTAGGATGCGCGCGCGTGACACTCCTGCCCGAGGTGCCCAAGGTGGAGCTCGAGGTCGTCGCCGACCGGACGGTCCAGACCGACGACCGCGGTTTCTTGAAGGTGCGCAGCGTCGATCTCGTCGCCGTCCGCGCCGACGGCACGCGGAGCACGCGCTTTCCGTACGACGTCCTCGATCGCCGCGCGATCGACGCGGCCGTGATGGTCGCGCACCACGAGCACGATGAACGCGTCCACGTCTACCTCCGGAGCGCGGTGCGCCCGCCCCTCGCCCTCCGGCCGCGCGACGCGATGTCACCGAGCATGTGGGAGGTCCCCGCGGGCCTCATCGAGCCCGACGAGCGACCGGCGGCGGCCGCGGCGCGCGAGCTCGAAGAAGAGCTCGGCTTCCGGGTGCGCGAGGAGGACATGATCCCGCTCGGCCCGCACGCGTACCCCGCCCCCGGGTTCATCGGCGAGCTCCACCACTACTTCCACGTCCGCGTCGATCCGACGACCCGGCGCGAGCCGGCCGGCGACGGCTCGCCGCTCGAGCACGGCGCGCGCATCGAGTCGGTCCCCCTCGAGGACGCGCTCGAAGCATGCCGTCGCGGCGAGGTCCCCGACGCGAAGACGGAGCTCTCGCTCAGGCGCCTCGCCGAGGCCCTGGGGAAGAGCGCGTAGGTGAATCGCATGCGTGCTCGCGCGCCGCGTGTCGCCGTCATCGTCAAGCGCACGTCGTATCGGAAGTTCGTCGTCGAGGAGCACGACCCGCTCGTCACGAAGCTGATCCGCCGTCGCGATCCCACGGTCGTGCGGCTGAAGCAGTCGCACGAGGCGCACGAGGAGACGGTGCGCGAGGTCGAGACCGCGCTCGAGAAGCTCGGGGCGAACGTCGTCTTCCGCGGCGGCCCGCGCTTCCGTATCCCGCGCGCCGATCTCTTCGTCACCATCGGCGGCGACGGGACGCTCCTCGCCGCGTCACACCAGATCGGCGACGGCATCCCGCTGCTCGGGATCAACAGCGCGCCCGATCACTCCGTCGGCTTCTTCTGCGGCGGCAAGAAGGGCGAGGTCGAGTCGGCGCTCGAGCGCGCGCTCGCGGGCAAGCTGCGGAGCACCGAGCTCACGCGCATGCGCGTCGATCTCAACGGCCGGTGCATCCACGCGCGCGTCCTCAACGAGGCGCTCGTCTGCCACGCGTCGCCCGCGGCGACGTCGCGTTACATCCTCCGGATCAGCGACGGCGACGGCCTCGTCGGCGAGGAGGACCAGCGCTCGAGCGGCATCTGGATCGGCCCCGCGGCCGGATCGACCGCGGCGCAGCGCAGCGCCGGCGGACGCATCCTCCCGCTGTCGTCCGCCGATCTCCAGTACGTCGTGCGCGAGCCGTACACGCCGGCGGGCGGTCACTTCCGCTACGCGAAGGGCCTCGTGCACCCGAAGGGGACGCTCGTCATCCGGAGCAAGATGCGCGAGGGGAAGGTGTTCCTCGACGGCCATCGCATCGTGCACGCGATCACCATCGGCGACGTGCTCACGATGAGCCGCAGCGCGGACTCGCTGACCGTTCTCGGGCTGGCGGGCAAGCGCCGGACCTGACCCACACGCCCGACCAGCCGACCTCGGCGACGACCTCCGCGTACGTGCGCCCCCGGATGGCGAGCACGTCGGGGAAGAAGAGGACGCCGCGCGGATCGTCGTGCACCGACGACAGCTCCTCGCCGAGGGTCGCGAGCCACTCGCGGGCCGACGCGCCGTCGAGCGCCATCGGCACGTAACCGAGCATCGTGCGGTGGAGCGCCGAGCCGTCGTCGAGCACCTCGCTCGGGGTGCCGCCCTCGGGCGCGCGGCGGAGCAGCGCAACGGCCCACGGCCTCGCCTCCTCGCCCTCGCACCATCCCCGTCCGAACAGCATGGCTCCAGCGTACCTCCGAATCGCCCGCGGCACGACGTTTGCGACACCGCCTGGCGCTGCAGCGGCAGGCCTCTGGAAACACGGGCGACCACTGCACGCGCTGTCGAAGTTGCTGGTGAGTCCCAGCAGGGACGTTGCGGGCGGTGACCTTCACCGAGGCCTGCACGGCCTCGCACGGCCTTCGAGGAGAGCATGCGACGTCTTCTCTTCATCCTCGCGTTCCCGATCGTGGCCGCCGCAGGCGGTTGCGCGAACATCTACGGTCTCGGCGAGTACACGACCGGAGATCCGCCGGCGCCCGCGAGCGGATCGGGCGACGCGCCGGCCGCCGATCTCGGGAGCGGCCACCCGGCGAGCGCCGACGTCCAGCCCGCGTGCAAGACGAGCGCGGACTGCGGATCCGGCGCCGTCTGCGTCCGACCGAACGGCCGCTGCGCGCCGCTCGCGAGCGCCGAGTGCCCTCGCACGTTCGGCGACCCGACGAAGGAGGGCGCGGTCGTCGTCGGCGCCATCGTCGACGAGCCGCTCGAGCAGGCGGTCGCCCTCGCGGTCGAGGAGATCGCGGACGCCGCCGGCCCCCGCCCGCTCGTGCTCGTCGCATGCGATCCGACCCGCGCGGTCGGCGCCGCCCATCACCTCGTCGACGACCTGCACGTACCGGCGATCGTCGGGCCGATGGCCGCCGAGGACGTCCTCGACGTGACGCAGCAGGTGAGCGCGAAGGGCGGCACGCTGGTGATGACGCCGTCGTCGCTCGCCTCCGCGATCTCGAACCTCGCCGACGACGACCTCACCTGGCGCGCGGTCCCGTCCGACGCGCAGCGCGCGAACCTCGTCATCCAGCAGATGAGCGCGCTCGAGGACGTGCTCCGGACGACACGCAGCCTGACGACGGTGAAGCTCGGCATCGTCCACCGCACCGACGCCCTCGGCACGAGCGCGCGCGACGCGATCAGCGGCAAGCTGATCATCAACGGCCGCTTCATCAACGACGCGGCGAACGCCGCGAACGTCAGCATCGACGCGTACGCGACGGCCGCCGACGAGTCCGCGCAGGCGGCGATCGTGACGAGGTACGCGAGCGCGTTCAAGCCCGACCTGATCTTCGTCACCGCGCCCGAGCAGGTCGGGAGCGTCCTCGTCCCGCTCGAGCAGGCGCTGACCGCCGCCCGCGCGGTGAACCGCCCGTACTGGGTGCTCAGCGAGGCGGCGAAGACGAAGGCGCTGCTCGACGCCGTGGGGACGGCGGGCATGCCCGCCGATCTGCGCCGGCGCATCCGCGGGATCGGCGCGACGTCGGACCCGCAGTCCGCCCCCGTGTTCGCCGCGTTCAAGTCGCGCTTCGCCGCCAAGTACGGCGCCGCGCCTCCGAGCGTCGCGACGGCGGCGGCGTACGACGCGACCTGGGCCGTCGCGTACGCGCTCGCGGCGACGTCGAACGGCGCGCCGTCCGGCGCGAGCGTCGCGCGCGGTCTCCGCGCGCTCGGCGTCGGAGGCGCGATGACCGTCGGCCCCACCGATGCCGCGCAGGGGATGCAGAGCGTCGCGACGGGCAAGTCGGTGTCGCTGCGCGGGACCAACACGCTCCTCCAGTGGGACGCCAAGGGCGACATCGCGGGCGGCACGGTCGAGGCGTGGTGCATCGGCGCAGCCGGCGGCGCGCCTGCGTTCGGCAGCTCGGGACTGACGATGGACGTGCAGACGCAGGTCGTCGGCGGTGCGTTCGTTCAATGCCAGTGATGAGGCCACTCACCAGCGAGAGAGGGATGCCATGCTGAAGCTCCGTGTCGTGCTCGTCATCGCCGCCGGCGCCGCCGGCACGTTCGCCTGCGGGGACGATCCGTCTCCGCCTCGCGCCACGGCCGAGCAGCGGCTCGAAGCCGTCGCCGGACCGGCCTGCGAGCACGCGGTCTGCGCGGCCGGCGCGAAGCTCGTCGCAGCGTGCGATCCGTGCGCGACGCAGCTCTGCGCGGCCGACCCCTACTGCTGCAGCACCGAGTGGGACGCCACGTGCGTGGGCGAGGTCGCGTCGATCTGCGGCCAGAGCTGCGCGTCGAAGCCCCCGGCATCCGACGCGGGACCGAGCACGTGCGCGCATCCGACGTGCGCGACCGGCGGCGCGCTGGCGAGCGGGTGCGACGCATGCGCCACCGCGCTCTGCGCCCAGGACCCGTACTGCTGCGCGGTCGCCTGGGATGCGACGTGCGTCAGCGAGGTCACGTCGATCTGCGGCCAGAGCTGCAACTAGGAGAGCGAACCATGCGACGAACGCTGCTCACCGCCTCCGTCTGCCTCGGCGTCGCGATCGCCTCCCCTGCCCTCGCGGACGAGGCGGCGAACACGGCGACCGCGCGCGCGCTCGGGATCGAGGGCGTCACGCTCGCCGACGCCGGCAAGTGCCGCGACGCGATCGAGAAGCTCGAGCGGGCCGAGCAGCTCCGGCACGCACCGACGACCGCCACCCGCCTCGGCGAGTGCGAGATCGAGGTCGGCCGCCTCGTCGCCGGCACCGAGCGGCTCCAGCGCGTGGTGCGCGAGCCGCTCGGTCCGAACGCGCATCCGGCGTTCGTCGCCGCCGTCGCCCGCGCGCAGAAGTCGCTCGACGCGGCGCTCCCGCGGATCCCCGCGGTGCGCATCTCGGTCGTGGCCCCACGCGGTGCGCCGATCGCGCTCGCG
>JBDHVD010000377.1:0-9178 GCA_039809525.1 Labilithrix sp.
CGACCACCGAGTCCAGCGTCCGCGCCATCGCCATCCAGTCCGACGGAAGGCTCCTCGCCGGTGGGCGCGCCTTCCGCAACCCCACCGGAAACGACTTCGCTCTCCTCCGCCTCGACCCCTGAGGCCTCCGGAAGGCGGTCGCCTCCCGACGCGAACGTCGACAGGCCCCTCGGCAACCAAGGGCTCCGTGGCGAGGTCCGGCCGGCTTGTGCCGGGGGCGCGTTCCGGCTAGAACCTGCCCCGCATTTCGCCTGTTAAATCGAGGACCCACGAAGGGAACAACGCCGTGAGCCAGCTCGTCGATCGCCACTGGGACTATTCACTGCACGCGAAGTTCTACGAGTACCGGCCCAACTATCACGGCGCGGCCATCGATCTCCTCGTGAAGCACGTCGGTGCGAGCCCCTCACCGGAGTTCGTCGTCGCGGACATCGGCGCGGGCACCGGCAACCTGACGATCATGCTGCTCGAGCGCGGCCTGAACGTCGTCGCCGTCGAGCCGAACGACGACATGCGCAACATCGGGATCGAGCGCACCAAGGGCAACGCCAAGGTGAAGTGGATCAAGGCCAACGGCACCGAGACGACGCTCGGAACCGAGAGCGCCAACTGGGTCGCCTTCGGGTCGAGCTTCAACGTCGTCGACCGCAAGGCGGCGCTCAAGGAGTCTCACCGCCTGCTCCGCCCGGGCGGTCACTTCTCGTGCATGTGGAACCACCGCGATCTCCACGATCCGATCCAGAACAAGGCCGAGGACGTCATCGTGTCGCTCGTGCCGAGCTACGACCGCGGCGTCCGCCGCCAGGATCAGCGGCCGATCCTCGAGGAGCACGCGCACCTCTTCAAGAACATCCTCTACGTCGAGTCCGACTTCGAGGTGCCGCGCACGATCGACGAGTACGTGAAGGCCTGGCAGAGCGTGAAGAACCCGTACTGGGATCTCGCGACGCCCGAGGGCCGCGAGCTCTTCGGCAAGATCGTCGAGCGGATGAAGCAGGAGCTGCCTCCGACGTTCAGCATCCGCTACACGACGCGCGCCTGGACCGCCCGCAAGGTCTGAAGGAGCCGCTTGCCGAAGGTCGCGCTCACGACGAAGGCGGGCACCCTCGCGGCGCTCTCGGGAGCGCTGACGACGGGACGGGTGCTGCCGCTCTTCGTCGTGACCGCGGGCGAGGTCGCGACCCGGCGCGAGGAGACCATCCGCGCGATCCAGTCCGCGTTCGCGGACGACCTCTTGATCGTGCGCTCGTCGGCAAAGGCCGAGGACGCGCTCCTCGCCTCGAACGCCGGCCATTTCACCTCCGTAGCGAGCGTCCCGCGTGCGGACGCGGCGCGGATCGGCGAGGCGATCGACGAGGTGCTCCGCTCGTACGGCGATCCGGCGCCCGACGAACAGCTCCTCGTCCAGCCGATGCTCCGTGACATCGAGGTCGCGGGGGTCGCGTTCACCGCCGATCTCGACACGCTCGCGCCGTACTACGTCGTCAACTACGACGAGAGCGGCGCCACTGACGGCATCACGAGCGGCCAGGACACGCGCGCGGCGACCTACGTGCAGTTCAAGGGCTCGCCGGTGACGCCGCCCCTGCCCTTCCTCGCCAAGCTCCTCGAGGCGTGCCGCGAGCTCGAGCGACTTTGCGACAACGGCGCCCTCGACATCGAGTTCGCGTTCTCGCGCGGCGAGCTCTACGTCCTGCAGGTGCGCCCGATCGTGCGGCGGGGCAAGGACGATCTGTCGAGGGTCGATCTGAAGCCGACGCTCGAGAAGATCCACCGCAAGATCCAGAAGCTCTCGGCGCCCCACCCGAACCTCCTCGGCGAGCGCGTGATCTTCGGCGTGATGCCGGACTGGAACCCCGCCGAGATCATCGGCATCAAGCCGCGCCGCCTCGCGCTCTCGCTCTACAAGGAGCTGGTCACCGACAGCATCTGGGCCTACCAGCGAGACAACTACGGCTATCGCAACCTGCGCTCCCACCCGCTGATGGTGTCGCTGCTCGGGATGCCGTTCATCGACGTGCGCGTCGACTTCAACTCGTTCATCCCGAAGAGCCTCGAGGAGCCGATCGCAGCGCGCCTCGCGAGCTACTACCTCGATCGGCTCGCCGCCTCGCCCAACCTCCACGACAAGGTCGAGTTCGAGATCGTCTTCTCCTGCTACCACCTGAGCTTGCCGGAGGATCTCGCGCCGCTCGTCGGGCACGGCTTCACGCAGGGCGACGTCACGGCGATCGAGGACGCCCTTCGATCGCTCACCAACCGCGTCATCGATCCCGAGGAGGGGCTGCTCAAGCACGATCTCGAGCGCGTCGAGATGCTCGCGCAGAAGCGGGCGAGCATCCTCCACTCCGATCTCAGCGACATCGAGAAGATCTACTGGCTCGTCGAGCACTGCAAGCGCTACGGCACCCTGCCCTTCGCCGGCATCGCCCGAGCGGCGTTCGTCGCGGTGCAGATGCTGCGCTCGTGCGTGACGGGCGGCGTCCTCACGCGCGACGAGCACGACGCCTTTCTCCGCTCGCTGAACACGGTCACGCGCCGCCTCGCGACGGCCACGCGCGGCATGCAGGAGGGCACGGTCAGCCGCGAGCAGTTCCTCGCCGAGTTCGGCCACCTCCGCCCCGGCACCTACGACATCCTCTCGCCGCGCTACGACGAGAACTTCGACGGCTACTTCGCTGCCGCCGATCGCGCGAGCGAGGCGCACGACGTTCCGCCGTTCGCGCTGAGCGACGCGCAGCGCGCGCGGATCGACGCGCTCCTCCGCGAGCACGGCATCCGCTGCGACGCCGACGGGCTCCTCCGGTTCATGGTCGCCGCGATCGAGGGGCGCGAGCACGCGAAGCTCGTCTTCACGCGGACGCTCAGCGACACGCTCCGCCTGATCGCCGAGCTGGGGGCCCGCTACGGCGTCTCGGTCGAGGAGCTCTCCCACGTCGACGTCCGGACGATCCTGAACCTCTACGCCTCGCTCGATCACCAGGACCTGAAGGACATCTTCTCGCGCGATGCCGAGTACGGCGCGCGCGTCCACGAGTACACCCGCGCGCTCCGGCTGCCGTCCTTGATCCGCGAGCCGGGCGACGTGTACGGCTTCTTCGTCGCGGCCGAGACGCCGACGTTCGTCACGACGAAGCGCGTCGTGGGTGAGGTGCTGCGGCTCGACGAAGGGGTGGAGGCCGATCCGTCGGGCTCGATCGTGTTCATCGAGTCGGCGGATCCGGGGTTCGACTTCCTCTTCGCGCGCAACATCAAGGGCCTCGTCACCTGCTTCGGCGGCGCGAACTCGCACATGGCGATCCGCTGCGCCGAGTTCGGGATCCCGGCCGTCATCGGCGCCGGCGAGATGAACTTCGCGACGTGGTCGCGCGCGTCGATCCTCGAAGTGAACTGCGGCAACCAGCAGGTGCAGGTCGTCCGGTGAACGTCGTCGCGATCTCGCAGCGCCTGATCGAGAACGAGAGGTATCCCGAGACGCGGGATTGCCTCGACGTCCGCTGGGCGAGCCTCTTCGCCCGGCTCGGCCTCGTGCCGCTCGTCCTTCCGACGGCCTTTGATCCGAGCGTCTACTTCGAGCGCTTCTCGCCGACGGGGCTCGTCCTCACCGGCGGCAACGATCTATCGAGCGTCTCGCCCAGCCGCCTCTCGGCGATGCGCGACGCCTTCGAGCGGAGGCTCCTCGACCTCGCGGTCGCGCGGAAGGTACCCGTTCTCGGCGTCTGCCGCGGGATGCAGCTCGTCTCGGACTTCTTCGGCTCGGGGGTAGAGAAGGTCGCGGGGCACACTGCCGGCGCGACCCATTCGATCACCGTCGCCGGCGCAAGCCGCTTCGGCGCGCTGCTCGAAGGGCACGCCTCGGTGCGCTCGTACCACGACTACGGCGTCACGCGCCTGCCCGAGGGCTTCCGTGAGGTCGCGCGCTCGGACGACGGGGTGGTCGAGGCGATGGAGCACGCGACGCTCCCGATCTACTGCCAGATGTGGCATCCCGAGCGCGAGGACGCGCTCACCGAGGGAGAGACGGCCGTCTTCCGCCGGCTCTTCGGACCAGGAGAGGACTGAAAAGATGAGAGGGCTCGTTCTCGCCGCCGGACGCGGCAGCCGCATGCTGGCGCTGACCGGCGACCGGCCGAAGTGCTTCGTCGAGCTGCACGGCCGGCCGCTCATCGAGTGGCAGATCGGAGCGCTCCGTGAGGCGGGCGTGAAGGACATCGCCATCGCCACCGGCTACCGCAACGACGCGTTCACGCGCACCGACGTGACGTACATCCACAACCCGCGCTGGGCGGAGACCAACATGGTCGCGACGCTCGCGTGCGCGAAGGAGTGGCTCCTCGGCGACACGTGCATCGTGAGCTATTCGGACATCGTGTTCGAGCCGCCGATCGCGCGGAAGCTGATCTCCGCCGATGCCGACATCGCGATGACCTACGACACCGACTGGCTCGCGCAGTGGAGCGCCCGGTTCGACGATCCCTTGAGCGACGCCGAGACCTTCCGCTTGAACCCCGACGGGAGCATCCGTGAGATCGGCAAGAAGCCGACGTCGCTCGCCGACATCGAGGGCCAGTACATGGGCCTCCTCCGCTTCACGCCGGCAGGGTGGAGGCAGATCGAGGAGCACCTGCGCGACAAGAACGTCGACCGGCTCGACATGACGTCGCTCCTGAACGGGCTCCTCCAGAGCGGCCACAAGGTCGTCGGCGTGCCCGTGGAAGGGGGATGGTTCGAGGTCGACTCGGCGCGGGATCTCGAGGTCGCCACGCGCGGCTGGAAGCAGCATGCCGGCTGACGCGCGCACCGTTCCGCGCGCCGTCCTCGTCACCGGCTACGGCAACAGCGGCGTGACCGCCGTGATGGACCTGCTCGCGGAGTGCGAGGGCTTCCTCTGCCCCAAGCAGGAGTTCTTCCTCGTCCAGCACCCCGATGGGATCCTGGCGCTCGAGGACGCGCTCACGAGCTCGTGGAGCGAGTTCGCGCCGGACTGGGCGCTCCGCCGCTTCAAGGAGCTCGTGGAGGTCCTCTCGCGACGGCCGACGCGCTTCCGGTTCGGCATGGACTACGACCGGCTCTTCTGTGCGGACTTCAAGAAGCTCGCGCTCGCGTACGCGGACGATCTCGCGGGCATCAAGTACGAAGGGCACCTGATGTTCCGCCGCGCGGAGATGAGCCGCCCCGAGTACTTCGCATACATGCTCTGCCGGCGGTTCGACATCGGCCCCGGCAACCGCTTCTTCGCGCGCAGATACGACACGTCCTTCGTACCGGACGCGAGCCGCTTCCAGACGAGCACGCAGGACCTCATGGGCCGCCTCCTCCGCTCGATGGCCGGGCCCGGCGTCAGCGACGTCGCACTCTGCCTGGGCGCGTCGCCGTATCAAGTGGAGCGCTCGGCCCGTCTCTTCCCGCGCGCGACCACCATCATCGTCGACCGCGACCCGCGCGACATCTATCTCTCGGCGCGAGCGTCCTCGTACATGCCGCACGAGATCGGCGCGTTCATCGACTGGTACAAGACGACGCGACAGAACGCGAAGATGGGTGGCGACGGTAACGCGCTCGCGATCATGTTCGAGGATCTCGTGACCCGCTACGACGAGACGACCGCGAAGGTCTTCGCGTTCCTCGGCGTCGATCCGGCGCGGCACACGAAGAAGCGGTCGGTGCTGCAGCCGGAGGCGTCGGCGAAGCGGATCGCGAAGTGGAAGGCGTACGAGCGGCAGGACGAGATCCGCCGCATCGAGCACGAACTGTCGCGGTACCTCTGGCCGAGCTGAACGCGCCGCCTCAGACAGACACGACGACTTCGCCCTTCGCGTCTTCCTTGGGCGCCGCAGCTCGACCCCGCGCCCGACGGCGTGAGCGCACCAACAGGATTCCGCTTCCGAGCGTCGCCAGCGCCGACGCGATGAACGCGGTGCGCGCGATCTCCTGACCGAGCCCGAAGCCGAACGTCGGCGAGCCGATGTGCACGAAGCGGCCCCGGAACGGCCACCGCGCCGCGCGCCGGCCGGAGCGGGTATAGAGCCACGGATCCGGATAGATCGCGTCGCGGACCTCATGCGGCGCGTCGGACAGGTCCGAGCTCGACATCCCGAGCGACACGGGAACCATCTTCTGCACGGTGACGGCGTCGCGCGCCGAGATGGGCGTCGTGTCGCCATGCTTCGCATACGCGACCCCAAACGTCGGATCGAAAATCACCCACCCGAGCTTTGCGTCGTAGACCTCGAGGACGTTGTGTCCCAGCCCGGCCGTGATCTGGACCTGTCGAGCGGGGATGCCCGACGCCAGGAGGATCGAGGCTGACAGTCCCGAGCGTGTCGTGCAGTGTCCCGGCTCGCCCGCAAGGTGCGACTGCAGATCGACGGCAGGGTCGTACGATGCATCGAAGAACTCGCGCGTCGGCGGCGCGTTCGCAAAGCGTCGCGAGAGCTCGTTCGAGAGACACACGGCCGAATGGAGCCCGTCCCGGCCCGGACAGACGCTCGCCATGAACGACCGGAGCGGCTCGAGTCGGGGATCAGCTTGCAGTCGGACGAGATCCCATCGCAGATCGCCGATCACGAACCCCTCGGGGCTCGGTGCCGCGGACGCCTCGGCAGCGTCGACCCAGCGGTGACTGGCCGTCCGCCCCGGCAGCCTGACCATCGCCACGACGGAGACGAAGGTGGCAACCGCACTTGCCACTAGGGACCATCGCCACCGCATGCGTCGTCGCTTCATCTACCCCGTACCTGCTCCCCCCGCCAAGCGTCCGATGCGGACGAGCTGAACTGCATTCATGAGGACAGGAGCAGCGCCGCATCGCAGCGCGGGATTAAGTAGGCTTCACATCGGCGACGCGCACGCCTCATCGATGCTCGCCAGTAGCGCCCGAATCACGGCCGTCTGTTCGTCCGGAGTGATGCCCTCGAACAGAGGCAGCGTCATCGAACGCGCCGCAACGTCATCGGTCACCGGGAAGTCGCCTGGCGCAAAGCCGCCCCATTCCCTGTAGTACCGGATGAGCGGCATGTGGTAGGTGCCGAGCGTCGTTTCGATCTCGCGACGCTTCATCGCCGCGATGACGTGATCGCGCTTGCCGCGGAGCTCCGCGTCGAGCAGGACGACGTACGACTGGTAGACGTGACGCGATGCCGCGAGCGCGCGCGGCGGGCGGATTCCCGAGCCTTCGAGGAGCCCGTCGTAACGCCGAGCCCCCGCGGTCCGCGCCGCGATGATCCGCTCGAGCTTCTTCATCTGCGACAGGCCGAGCGCCCCCTGGAAATCGGTCATCCGGAGGTTGTGCCCGGGAAGCACGAAGTCGGGCCGCGGCGCATCGGGATCTTGCCCGTGGTTACGCAGCATCCGGATGGTACGCGCGAGGTCGTCGTCGTCCGTCGTCACCATGCCGCCTTCGCCCGTGGTGATCGCCTTGCGCGGATGCAGGCTGAACGCGCCGAGTCGTCCGAAGCTGCCTGCGCGCTTTCCATTCTGCTCGGTCCCGAGCGCGCAGGCCGCGTCCTCGATCACCGGCACCCCGGCGCGGTTGGCCACGCGAATGATCGCGGCGATGTCCGCCGATCCTCCGAAGGTGTGGACGGGAATGACGGCCTTGATCCCCGTCGTCGACGCGAGCGTTCGCTCGAGCGCGACGGGATCCATGTTGAAGGTCTCCGGCTCGATCTCCACGAACACCGGATCCGCGCCCGTCGCGCGGATCGCGTTTGCGGTGGCCGGCCACGAGTACGTGCAGACGGCGACTTTGTCGCCCGCGCCGATTCCGAGCGCGAGCAGCGACAGCCATAGCGCGCACGTGCAGTTGTGGACGGCGATGGCGTGCCTCGTCCCCACGTATTCAGCGAACGCGTCCTCGAACGCCTTCACTTTCGGGCCCTGCACGAGGAATCCCGAGCGCAAGACCTCGACGACAGCCTGGATGTCGTCCTCTTCGATCGTCGGAACCGCGAGCCGAATCAAACGCGCGCTCCTCGGAAGCGAGCGACGTACCACTCGATGGTCGTGGCGAGGCCCTGCTCGAGCGAGGTCTTCGCGATCGGTCCTACGAGCTTCTCCGCCTTGGCGACGTTGGCGCAGTGCCGGTGAACGTCAGCCGGACGCTCGGGCGCGCGCTGGATCTCGCCCTTGTAGTCCATGACGTTGCAGATGCCCTCGACGAGCTGCCGGATCGACGTCTCCTTCCCGGAGCCGACGTTCATGACCTCACCCTTGTGGCTGCCGCTCGCCGCGAGGCGGAGGATGGCGTCCACGGTGTCGAGCACGAAGGTGAAGTCGCGTGTCTGATCGCCCGTGCCCTCGATCACCGGCGCTTCTCCGGAGAGGATACGGCGTACGGTGACAGGGAGTACTCCGCCGAACGTGAGATCGTTTTGCCGTGGTCCGTAGTTGTTGAAGGGGCGCACGATCATCGCGTCCACGCCGAACATCCGCACGTAGGAGTGGAGCGCGAGATCGGCCGCCGCCTTGCCCGCCGCGTACGTCGTCTCCGCGAGGAGCGGGTGCGACTCGTCCATGGACGGCGACTGCGCCGTACCGTAGACCTCCGAGCTCGAGAGGTGCACGAGCCGGCCGTACGCCCCCTTGCGGAGCAGCTCGAGACAAGAGAGCGCGAGCTGCACGTTGACGTCGAGGGCGCCGGCGGGGTTGAAGAACGAATATGCCAGCGCCTTCGTCGCGAGATTGAAGACCACGTCCGGCTTCTCGCGTTCGACGACGGCCGTCATCGTGGAGAGATCCGAGGCGTCGTCTCGATACACGTGGAGACGACCGCCGTGCGCTGCGCGCGCGCCGGCGAGGTTCTCGTCCCGCCCGAGGAAGAAGTTGTCGACCACGGCGACCCGCTCGGCGCCGCCCGCGAGGAGGGCGTCGACGAGGTGACCTCCGATGAAGCCGGCGCCACCAGTCACGACGAACCTTGCCTTTTCGATCTTCATCGACCTGCTCCTGCCATGATGGACACGCCCTTCTCGGTACCCGAGCGCACGAGGTCGAGCGCCGCCTTCACCGCGGCGAGCGCCTCTTCACCCGACACGGGCGCTAGCCCATCGTCGAGCAACGCCTGCACGAACGCCTCGTGCTCGGCGCGGAGCGGCTCCTTCTTCGGGATGTACGTCTTGATGACGTCGCCTTCGACCGCACCCGAGAAGTTCGTGGCGGCCGGCCACGTGTCGTTCAC
>JBDHVD010000378.1:0-9176 GCA_039809525.1 Labilithrix sp.
CCTCGTCGCCGGCGCGGCGCTGTTCGGGATCGGATGGGGCCTCGGCGGCTACTGCCCCGGGCCGGGCCTGGTCTCGGCGGCGAGCGGCGCGCCTGCGGCGATCGTCTTCGTCGTCGGGATGACCATCGGCATGCTCGCGGAGCACGCGACCGCGCGTGCGCGCGCCCATGCCACCTCGTCATGAGGAGATGACGGGGACGTCGATCTCGGTGCGGTACTCGTCCGGCCGCGTCGCGGGGCCGGGTCCGACCAGGTAGACCTCGCGCGGCGGACCGCTGGGCTCGAGCCCGTGCGCGCGGAGCCATCCGTAGAGCGCCACGTACGCCGCGCCGATCGACTCGTACGGTCCGACGTGCACGGTCCAGGCGACGGGGCCGCCCGGCAGGTCCTTCACGTCGCCTGCGGCGGTCGCGCCCGGAGCGACCGGGACGCCGACCTCGATGTCGACGTCCTCCGAGCGCATCTCGCCGTGATAGAGCGCGAACGGCGCTCCGCGCAGGCTGCCGGGCGGTGACACGCTCCCCGCCATCGCCTGGAGGGTCTCGTCGATCGTCTCCTCGATGAGCGCGACCGTGGTGTGCGAGCGCCTGGTGACGACGTGCTCCGGCGGGCTCTGCTTGACGTGGACCTCGTAACCCATCGGTCGGCCTCCTGGGCGACGTCATCCAAATCCCGTGCCGGGCGGCACGTCAGCGCCCGCCGAGCTTCCCCTCCACCTCGAGCACACGCGCGGTCGTGCGGACCACCGCGTCGGCGCTGAGGCTGATCGAGTCGATCCCCCGTTCGACGAGGAACGCGGCGAACTCCGGGTAGTCGCTCGGGGCCTGACCGCAGATGCCCACCTTGCGTCCCTTCGCGTGCGCGACCTCGACGAGGCGCGCGCACGACGCGAGCACCGCGGGGCTGCGCTCGTCGAACAGCGGCGCGACCGTGGTCGAGTCGCGGTCGACGCCCAGGGTCAGCTGCGTGAGGTCGTTCGAGCCGATCGAGAAGCCGTCGAAGATCTCGCTGAACCGATCGGCCAGGAGGATGTTCGACGGGATCTCGGCCATCACGTAGACCTCGAGGCCGTTCTCGCCGCGCACGAGACCGCCCTCCTTCATCGTCTCGAGCACGCGCGCGCCCTCCTCCGGCGTCCGGCAGAACGGGACCATCACCTTCAGGTTCTGGAGCCCCATCGCCTCGCGCACGCGGCGCACGGCGGCGACCTCGAGGA
The DNA here is from genome assembly GCA_039809525.1 of Labilithrix sp. GTDB lineage: Bacteria > Myxococcota_A > Polyangia > Polyangiales > Polyangiaceae > Labilithrix. Next base: position 1,217 of record JBDHVD010000378.1, read on the forward strand.
GGAAGCCCTCCTTGTAGCCCGGGTGGTAGTAGCGGCTCGCGCCCCGCCAGCCGAGCATCGGGTTCTCCTCGGGCGGCTCGAACGTCGCGCCTCCGAGGAGACGCGCGTACTCGTTCGTCTTGAAGTCGCTGAAGCGGAGGATGACCGGGCGCGGATGGAACGCCGCGGCGATGGTGGCGATGCCCTGCGAGAGGCGGTCGACGAAGAACTCGGTCTTGTCGGCGTAGCCGGCCGTCACGCGATCGATCGCGGCCTTCGTCTCGGGCGCGAGCGTCGCGTAGCGCGTGAGCGCGAGCGGGTGCACGCCGACCCAGCCGGCGAAGACGAACTCCATGCGGGCGAGGCCGACGCCGTCGCTCGGCAGCATCGCGAGCTTGAACGCCTGGTCGGGGTTGCCCGCGTTCAGCATGATCTGCGTGCGCGGGCGCCCCATCTTCGACGGATCGATCTCCTGCACGGAGAAGGGCAGCTCGCCCGCGTACACCACGCCGGTCTCGCCCTCGGCGCACGACACGGTGATCGTCGCGCCGCCGGCGAGCTTCGCGAGCGCGCCCGCCGCACCGACGATCGCCGGGATGCCGAGCTCGCGCGCGACGATCGCCGCATGCGAGGTGCGGCCGCCGCGCTCGGTGACCACCGCGCCCGCGGTCTTCATCACCGGCTCCCAGTCCGGATCGGTGACCTCCGTCACGAGGACCTCGCCCGGGCGGAACTGGCCGAGGTCCCGGGGATCGCGGATGACGTGCGAGCGCCCGCTCGTGATCGCTTCGCCGATGGCGAGCCCGGTCACGAGCGCCTCGCCCTTGCTGCGCAGCTCGTACATCCGGAGCCCGGGCGTCGCCTTGCGGCTCTGCACCGTCTCCGGCCGCGCCTGCACGATGAAGAGCTCGCCGCTGACGCCGTCCTTCGCCCACTCGATGTCCATCGGCGTGGGCTCGTGCCGGACCTCCGTGTAGTGCCGCTCGATGGCGATCGCCCACCGCGCGAGCTGGAGGACCTCGTCGTCGCTCAAGGTCAGGCGGCTCCGTTCGGCCGCCTCGACCGGCACGGTGTTGATCGCGCGGTGACCGTTCGTGTCGTAGACGATCTTCGTCTCCTTCGTGCCCGCCTTCTTCCACACGATCGGGCGGAATCCCTTCTCGAGCATGGCCTTGTGCACGACGAACTGATCGGGCGAGACGCGGCCCTGGACCACGCTCTCGCCGAGGCCCCAGCTCGAGGTGACGAGGACGACGCCGCGATGACCCGTGTCGGGGTCGAGGGTGAAGATGACGCCGGCGCTCGCGCAGTCCGAGCGCACCATCTTCTGCACGCCGACGGAGAGCGCGACCTGCAGGTGGTCGAACCCCATGTCGACCCGGTAGCTGATCGCGCGCGGCGTGAAGAGGCTCGCGAACGCGCGCCGCACGGCGTCCTCCACCGAGGCCGAGCCGCGGACGTTGAGGAAGCTCTCCTGCTGGCCCGCGAAGCTCGCGGTCGGCAGGTCCTCGGCCGTCGCCGACGAGCGCACGGCGACGTCCGTGTTCGTCTCGCCGTACTGCCGCGACAGCATCCGGTACGCGGCCTCGATCTCGGCGGCGATCGCCACGGGGATCGGCGCGTGGAGGATGAGGTCGCGCACGAGCGCGCTGCGCCGGACGAGGTCGTCGACGTCGTCCTTGCGGACGCCGCGCATCGTCTCGCGGATCTTCGGCTCGAGCGAGTGCGCGCGGAGGTGCTCGCGGTACGCCTCGGCCGTCACCGCGAACCCGTCGGGCACGCGCACGCCGAGCGGCGAGAGCTGGGCGATCATCTCGCCGAGGGATGCGTTCTTCCCGCCGACGCGGGGGACGTCGCGGAGTCGGAGCTCGCGGAACGGGACGACGAAGTGCATGCCGCCCGCGACGCAATCGCCGTACCCGCCGCGCGCGCTCGCGCCTCGCGCGCCGAGCGACGCAAGCGATGCGCCGCGCGATGCATCGCATGCGGACCTCCGCGCGCCTCGCGTTCACGCCTCCGGTGGTACGGAAGGTGCCTCGACTTCGCGCGCATGGGGGTCGAGATCGAGAAGGAGCTCGTCGTCGCGCCGAACCTCGCCGACTACGAGACGGCGGTCGCGCGCTTCTCGTGGGACGACGCCCGCGACGAGCTCGACGGGCTGCCCGACGGGAACGGGCTCAACATCGCGCACGAGGCGGTCGATCGGCACGCGAGGGGCGCGCGCGCGGAGCACGTCGCGCTCCGCTGCATCGGCAAGGACGGCGCCGCGCGCGACATCACGTACCGCGAGCTCGCGGAGCGCACGAGCCGCTTCGCCAACGCGCTCCGCTCGCTCGGCATCGGCAAGGGCGACCGCGTCTTCGTGCTCTGCCCGCGCGTGCTCGAGCTGTACGTCGCGTGCATCGGGACGCTGAAGAACGGGAGCGTGTTCTCGCCGCTGTTCTCCGCGTTCGGACCGGAGCCGATCGCCGCGCGCGTCGAGAAGGGCGACGGCAAGGTGCTCGTCACGACGGCCGCGCTCTACGCGAAGAAGATCGCGCCCGTCCGCGAGCGGCTGAGAGGCCTTCGTCACGTGGTCCTCGTCACGCGGCCCGGCGAGGTCGCGCCTCCGGGCACGCACGACTTCGCGTCGCTCGTCGGGGCGGCGAGCCCGGACTTCACCATCCCGCCCACCGATCCGGAGGACATGGCGATCCTCCACTTCACGAGCGGCACGACGGGAAAGCCCAAGGGGGCGGTCCACGTGCACCGCGCGGTGGTGGCGCACCACGCGACGGCGAAGCTCGCGCTCGATCTCCATCCCGACGACGTGTTCTGGTGCACGGCCGATCCCGGGTGGGTGACGGGCACGTCGTACGGCATCATCGCGCCGCTCACGCACGGGCTGACGAGCATCGTCGACGAGGCCGAGTTCGACGCCGAGCGCTGGTACGGCATCCTCCGCGATCAGAAGGTGACCGTCTGGTACACCGCGCCCACCGCGGTGCGCATGCTGATGCGCGTCGGAGCGGAGGCGGCGCGCCGGTACGACCTCCGCGCGCTCCGCTTCGTCGCCAGCGTCGGCGAGCCGCTGAACCCCGAGGCGGTGACGTGGGGCCTCGAGGCGCTCGGCCTGCCGATCCACGACAACTGGTGGCAGACGGAGACGGGCGGGATCATGATCGCGAACTTCCCTTCGATGCCCATCCGTCCGGGCTCGATGGGCAAGCCGCTGCCCGGCGTGAAGGCGGCGATCGTGCGGCGCGGGGAGAACGGCTGGGTGGAGGAGATCCACGAGCCGGGGGTCGAGGGCGAGCTCGCGCTGCGCCCCGGCTGGCCGTCGATGTTCCGCGGCTACCTCGGCGACGACGAGCGCTACCGGAGCTGCTTCCGCGGCGGCTTCTATCTGACGGGCGATCTCGCGCGGCGCGATGCCGACGGCTACTTCTGGTTCGTCGGCCGCGCGGACGACGTCATCAAGTCCGCCGGCCACCTCATCGGACCGTTCGAGGTCGAGAGCGTGCTCATCGAGCACCCGGCGGTCGCGGAGGCCGGCGTCATCGGCAAGCCCGACCCCGTCGCGATGGAGGTGGTGAAGGCGTTCGTGTCCCTGAAGCCGGGCCACGTCGCGGACGAGCGCCTCCGCGACGAGCTCATGGGCTTCGCGCGCAAGCGGCTCGGCCCGGCGGTCGCCCCGAAGGAGATCGCGTTCGTCGCCGAGCTGCCGCGCACGCGGAGCGGGAAGATCATGCGCCGGCTGCTCAAGGCGCGCGAGCTCGGGTTGCCGGAGGGCGATACGTCGACCCTCGAAGGAGGCGTGGCGTCGTGACGATCGACAGGGCCACGGCGCGGGACCGACTCCGCGAGATGCTGCTCATCCGCCGCTTCGAGGAGCGGTGCGCCGAGCTGTACTCGGCGGGGAAGATCCGCGGCTTCCTCCACCTCTACGTCGGCCAGGAGGCGATCGCGACCGGGGTGATGCCGGCGCTCGAGCCCGACGACGCCGTCGTGACGGCCTATCGCGATCACGCGCACGCGCTCGCCCGCGGCGTCCCGACGAACGCGGTCATGGCCGAGATGTTCGGCAAGAGCGAGGGATGCAGCCACGGCCGCGGCGGCTCGATGCACGTCTTCGACGCGTCGCGGCGGTTCTACGGCGGCAACGCCATCGTCGCGGGCGGGCTGCCGATCGCCGTCGGCCTCGCCCTCGCCGACGCCATGAACCAGCGGCCGCGCGTGACGGCGTGCTTCTTCGGCGACGGCGCGGTCGCGGAGGGCGAGTTCCACGAGTCCGCCAACCTCGCCGCGCTGTGGAAGCTGCCGGTGCTCTTCGTCTGCGAGAACAACCTCTACGCGATGGGCACCGCGATCGAGCGGCACCAGTCCGAGACGAACCTCGCCCGCAAGGCCGAGGGCTACCGCATCCCGTCCGAGCGCGTCGACGGCATGGACGTGACCGCGTGCGAGGAGGCGGCGCGCCGGGCGGCGGAGCACGTGCGCTCGGGGAAGGGGCCCTACTTCCTCGAGCTCCTCACCTACCGCTTCCGCGCCCACTCGATGTTCGATCCCGAGCTCTATCGCGATCGCGCCGAAGTCGAACGGTGGAAGCTGCGCGACCCGATCAAGCTCTTCACCCTGGCCGCGATCGCCGAGGGCGCGCTGGCCGACGAGGACGTCGACGCGGTCACCCGCGAGGCGGAAGGGGAGGTCGAGGAGGCCGTCGCGTTCGCCGAGCAAGGGAGCTTCGAGCCGGAGAGCGAGCTGCTCCGCCACGTGCTCGCGGAGGTGGCTTCGTGATCAACGGACCGAGCGCACCGTTCACGCCCGTGCTCGCGCCGAGGCCGGAGGCGCCGCTCCGGACGACGTACCGCGAGGCGATGCGCAGCGCGCTCCGCGACGCGCTCCGGCGCGACGAGCGCGTCTTCCTCATGGGCGAGGACGTCGGGCGCTACGGCGGGACGTACGCCGTGAGCAAGGGGCTGCTCGAGGAGTTCGGCCCCGAGCGCGTGCGCGACGCTCCGCTGAGCGAGTCGGCGTTCGTCGGCGCCGGCATCGGCGCGGCGATGAACGGCATGCGCCCGATCGTCGAGATCATGACGGTGAACTTCAGCCTCCTCGCGCTCGATCAGATCCTCAACAACGCGGCCACGCTCCGGCACATGTCGGGCGGGCAGATCGACATCCCGCTCGTCATCCGCATGTCGACCGGCGCCGGGCGGCAGCTCGCGGCGCAGCACTCGCACAGCCTCGAGTGCTTCTACGCGCACGTCCCCGGGCTCAAGGTGGTGATGCCGGCGACGCTCGAGGACGCGCGCGGCATGCTCTGGTCGGCGCTCGTCGATCCCGACCCGGTGATCCTCTTCGAGCACGTCGTGCTCTACAACCTGGAGGGCGAGCTCGCCGCGGACGCGGGGCCGGTGCCGCTCGCGGGCGCGAAGGTCATGCGCCCCGGCCGCGACGTGACGGTGATCGCCTGGGGCGGCACGCTCGGTAAGGCGCTCGACGCGGCGAAGACGCTGGCGGGGAAGGGGATCGAGGCCGAGGTGATCGATCTCCGGTCGCTCCGGCCGATCGACGACGCGACGATCCTCGCCTCGGTGTCCCGCACGCGTCGCGCGGTCGTCGTCGACGAGGGCTGGCGGACCGGGGGGCTCTCGGCGGAGATTGCGGCGCGCATCTCGGAGGCGGTCTTCTACGAGCTCGACGCGCCGATCGCGCGGGTGTGCACCGCCGAGGTGCCGATCCCGTATCCGAAGCACCTCGAGCAGGCGGCGCTCCCGCAGGCGCCGAAGATCGTCGAGGTCGTCGAGAGGATGGTGGAGGGCCATGGGTGACTTCTGCATGCCCTCCCTCGGCGCGGACATGGACGCCGGCACGCTCGTCGAGTGGCACGTCGCGCAAGGCGCGCACGTGAAGCGCGGCGACGTCGTCGCCGTCGTCGAGACCCAGAAGGGCCTCGTCGAGATCGAGATCTGGGAGACCGGCCTCCTCGACCGCATCGTGGTCCCGCCGGGGACGAAGGTGCCCGTCGGCTCGGTGCTCGCGCACGTCGAGCCGGAGGGCGCCGCCGCCGCGCCGAAGCCCGTCGCGAAGCCGCCTGCGCCTCCGCCTGCGAGACCGGCTCCGCCGCCGGCGGTCGCCGTCGCTCCGCCTCCGCCTCCGCCGCCGCCACCGTCGCGTGTCCTCGCGTCGCCCGCCGCGCGTGCGCGTGCGCGCGAGCTCGGCGTCGCGCTCGAGACGCTGCGCGGGACGGGCCCGCACGGCGCGATCACGCGCGACGACGTCGATCGGGCGCGCGCGCCCGCGCCTCCGCCTTCGCCTTCGCCTTCGCCTTCCGCGCCCGCTCCACCGGCTCCGTCCGCCGACGCGCGGCTCGCGATGCGCAGCGCCATCGCCGCCGCGATGGCGCGCTCGAAGCGCGAGATCCCGCATTACTACCTCGCCCAGGACATCGACGTGACGCCCGCCGCGCGCTGGCTCGAGGCGGAGAACGCGCGGCGGCCGGTCGAGGCGCGCCTCGTGTTCGCGGCGGTCCTCCTCCGGGCGACCGCGCGCGCGCTCCGCGACGTACCGGAGCTGAACGGCTTCTTCGTCGACGGCGCGTACCGCCCGTCGAAGGCGATCCATCTCGGCGTCGCGGTGTCGCTCCGGCAGGGCGGGCTCGTCGCGCCGGCGATCCACGATGCGGACACCCTCACGCTCGACCAGACGATGGCGGCGCTCCGCGATCTCGTCGCGCGCGCGCGCAGCGGCTCGCTCCGCAGCTCCGAGATGAGCGATCCGACGATCACCGTCACCAACCTGGGCGATCAGGGGACCGACGCCGTCTTCGGCGTCATCTATCCGCCGCAGGTCGCGCTCGTCGGCTTCGGCGTCGTGCGCGAGCGGCCGTGGGCCGAGAACGGGCTGCTCGGCGTCCGCACGGTCGTCACCGCGACCCTCTCCGCCGATCACCGCGTCAGCGACGGCCACCGCGGCGGTCGGTTCCTCTCGGCCGTCGCGCGCCATCTCTCGCAGCCGGAGCTCCCATGAACGACGAAGACATCCGCTCCTCCGTCCTCGACCTGCTCCACAAGGTCGCGCCGGAGACCGATCCCACCACGCTCGATCCGCGTGCCGACATCCGCGATGCGCTCGACATCGATTCGATGGACTTCCTCCGCTTCGTGGTGTCGGTGCACGACGCGCTGCACGTCGACATCCCGGAGGCCGACTACCCGAAGGTGCGGACCCTCGAGGGGTTCCTCGGCTACCTCCACACGAAGCTCGCAGCCTGACCCCCCTGGTACGGCCGTTGCGAAGGGACGTGCGCCATGGCTCACAAACATCTGCTGTTCGGATCGACCGCGCGCGAGAAGGTGCTCCGCGGGGCCGCGGCGCTGACCGACGCCGTCCGCGTGACGCTGGGGCCGAAGTCCAAGTCCGTCCTCATCGCGAAGAAGTGGGGCACGCCGATCGTCTGCAACGACGGGGTGACCATCGCGAAGGAGCTGGACCTCGAGGATCCGGAGGAGAACCTCGGCGCGCAGATGATGCGCCAGGCGGCAGAGCGTACCGGGGACGCCGTCGGCGACGGCACGACGACGTCGACCATCCTCGCGTACGCGATCTACGCCGACGGCCTGCGCAACGTGGTGGCGGGAGCGAGCGCCGTCGACCTGAAGCGCGGCCTCGACGTGGGGCTCGGGGTGGTCCTCGCGGAGCTCGGGAAGATGGCCGTCCCGGTGGTCACCCTCGAGCAGAAGATCCAGGTCGCGACGATCTCGGCGCACAACGACCCGGCCATCGGCAAGATCGTGGGCGACGCGATCGAGAAGGTGGGCGGCGAGGGCGTCGTGACCGTCGAGGAGGCGAAGACCACCGAGACGCTCGTCGACGTCGTCCGCGGGATGCAGTTCGATCGCGGCTACGCGTCGCCGTACTTCGTGACCGACGCCGAGCGGATGGAGTGCGTGCTCGAGGCGCCGTTCGTGCTCGTGTACGACAAGCGGATCCGCGCGAT
>JBDHVD010000379.1:0-9174 GCA_039809525.1 Labilithrix sp.
GGCGGCATCATCAAGCACGGCGCGAAGCTCCTCTTCGCGTTCGCCGAGGCCACGGTGCCGAAGGTCACCGTCATCCTGCGCAAGGCCTACGGCGGCGCGTACGACGTCATGGCGTCGAAGCACATCCGCGCGGACATCAACCTGGCGTTCCCGACCGCCGAGATCGCGGTCATGGGCCCGGACGGCGCGGTCAACATCGTCTACCGCAAGGAGATCGAGAAGGCCCCCGATCCGCAGGCGGCGCGCGCGGCGTTCATTGCAGACTACAAGGACAAGTTCGCGAACCCGTACAAGGCCGCCGAGCTCGGGTTCGTCGACGAGGTCATCTACCCGCGCACGCTCCGCGCGCGGCTGCACCGCGCCCTCGAGCTGCTCAAGGACAAGCGCGACTCGAACCCCGCGAAGAAGCACACGAACATTCCTCTCTAGTGGGAACCTACGGTGCCCGCACCCGGGCCACCGCGGCCCCTCCTCGCGCGTTGCGCGAGGAGCCTCCTCCCTTTTGGTGCTCGCTCGGTGTGGGGACGCGCCGTGGCGATCAGGGGACGCCGGCGAGGCGGAGGATCTCGTCGGTCGGCGTGGAGACGAGCTCGGCGGCGGAGCGATGCGTCGCGGCCATGGCGCGGTCGACGAGGAACGTCCCGACGCGCATGCCGATCCAGCGCCGCCCGTCGGGATGACGGATCAGCCACACGTCGCGGGGCGCGTCGGCCGGCTGCGCGAGGAGCTCGCGCGTCCACTCCATCACCTCGGGCGGCGGCTGTCCCCACGGAGGGCGCGCGCCGGCGGCATCGCGCTCGAACGCCGTCGCGAGGCCTTCGCTCACCACGTCGTCCATCAGCGATCGCCGCGGCGCCGCTGCCGCGCGGGCGAGATGATGGAGCTCGTGGAAGAGCGTCCCGCGGAGCTGGGCGCGCGCGAGGCCGAGCACGTCGCGGTCGGGATCGAGCGTCCACGCGACGGTCGCCGGCGGTACGGTGGTCGCGTTCTCTCCCGTCTCGGGGATGACGTCCTTACCCGAGCGCACGAGGATGGTCACGCGGCTCGGGAGCATGGGGAGCTGCCGCCGCGCATCGCGCACGGCGACGTCCCCGATCCGCTGGATCGCCTGTGCCTCTGCGCGCGTGAACCGATGCGGTCCGTCCTCGACCTGGACGTCGACGGCGCTCGCGTCACATGCGAGGAGCGCCGCGAGCGCGATCGCAGCGCGCCGGACGGTCACTTCTTGAACTTCGAGTCGCACGCCATCTTGCAGGACGTGCGCGGCGGGATGCAGCGCGAGCCCGCGGGCGCCTTGTCGTCGAGCTTCTCGCACTCGGCGAGGCACGCATCGAGCGCGGTGGCGCTGGTCGTCGTCGCCGTCGCGCACTTGCCCTCGGGCATCGACGGCGCGTTCGGCGTCGGCTCGGACGACGCGGTGGTCACCGGCGCGCTGCTCGACGAGGGCGCGGGCGACGAAGCCGGATCGTTCGCGGGCGCGGAGTTGCCGCCGCAGGCAGCGAGGACGAGCGCGGAGGAGAACAGGAGGGCCGTACGCATGAGGTCGCTCTAGTCGAACGCGCGCGGCGTCGCAAACTTGGCCACCGGGTGTGTTCCTCCGTAGGACGGATGGTGTCCGGAGGAAATCCATGAACAGTGCAAGCGATCGCCGCGCGCCCGGGGCGACGCGGATTCCGTTCGATGGGATGGTCGAGGTCGGTGGCGCCCTCGGCCCGTCGTTCGAAGCGCAGGCCGTCAACCTCTCCGAGGAGGGGATGCAGCTGCGCACCGCCTACCTGCCCGAGATCGGTCAGCCCATCACCTGCCGCTTCGACGCGGGACAGGGTCTGACGGTCGTCGCGGCCGGCGAGGTCCTCTGGAAGGAAGACGTCGGCGACGGCGGCGAGTTCGGGATCCGGTTCACGAACCTCGACGCGCACAGCACCGTCGCGCTCCAGCGCATCATGGGGATGGCCGAGGACGGCGTCCTCCCGCGCCCGCCGCAGGGCCGCAAGGTGCGCCTGCACATCGAGGGACTCGCGTCGCCGATGCGCGCGCGGCTGCGCGGGACGCACGCGAGCTGCGCGACGGCGTACAGCGAGCTCGGGTTCCTCGAGATGGGCAAGCCCCTCGAGCTCGAGGACGCGTCGAGCGGCGAGCGCCGGCCCGCGCTGATCGATCGCGTCGACGTCGAGGTCGAGCAGGGGTCGCGCATCCCGCAGCTCGTCGTCACGCTCCGCTACGACGACGAGGTCGCGCACGAGGCGGCGGCTGCCGTGGCGGCTCCTGCGGCCGGCGGCGGATCGCTCTCGGGCGTCACCGTCGAGGAGCAGACCGACGGCGATCACGCGGCCGAGGCGCACGACGCGCCCGGGGACGAGGACGTCGACATGGGCGCGTCCGAGGCCGAGCACGACGAGGCGGCGCTGGTCGCGGCGAAGGCGATGCGCGACGCCGACGAGGTCGACGAGGACTCGAAGCAGCTGAAGGGCTCGATCGCCCGCACGGCCGCGAAGATCACGCCGGCGATGACGCAGTGGGCGAAGCGCGCGAAGACGACGCTCGCGCTGCTCGCGGCGAAGGCGGCGGCGAAGCGCGGCGGCTCGGGCGACGACGTGGAGATCCCGCTCCGCCGCACGACCGCGCCCGCACCGGGCGGCGGCCTGCACGCGACCGGACGCAAGGTGATCCGCGGCGAGGTCGCCGAGGACCGCGCCGAGAGCGAGGCGCCGAAGCCGAAGCTCGTGGTGACGAAGCGCAAGGCGGCGGTCGCCGGCGCGATCGGCCTCGCGACCATCCTCGCGGTGGTGGCGATGCGCAAGCCCGCGGCGCCTCCGCCGCTCGCGAGCGCGCCTCCCGTGGACAGCGCGGCGCTCGCCGAGGCCGCGCCGCCTGCGCCGATCACCCCTCCGGCTCCCGTCGCGCCGCCGAACGATCCGCTCGCGGCGCAGGCGCTGAACGGCGGCATGCCGGTGGGCATGACCGCGATGGGCAAGACGAAGAGCGGGAAGCCGGCGCCGTTCACCAACGGCTCGGTGGGCTCGCACGGCAACGTGATCCGCATGAAGATGGACGGGACGATCGAGGCCATCCAGGGCGCCTCGCAGCCCACCGGCTTCACCGTGGTCATCCCGAACCGCAAGTCGCTCGACGCGGCGGGCCCGCTCGCGAGCAAGGACCCGCGCATCGCGGCGCTGAAGGTCGCGAACGAGGATCAGGGCGCGGAGCTCACCGTCACGTTCAAGGACGGCGTGCCTCCCTACGCGGTCCGGGCGAAGGGGGACGTCCTCGAGCTCGTGCTCGCGAAGGCGAGCGCGAACGGCGAGCGGCCGGCCGAGGCGAAGGCGAGCCACGGAACGAAGAAGAAGTCGAAGAAGCGCTGATATCATCCGAAGGATGTCCCGACGCGCGGCGCTGATCTGGATCGCGATCCTGGTCGGCGCCGCGTTCGCATGTTCGTCGTCCTACTCGGGCGAAGAGGCGCCCGCGACGGCGACGCCGGACGATGCCGGCGGTACGACGCCCGACTCCGCGGCGCCAGCGGACGCGGCGTCGGACGCGGACGTGGCGATCGACGCGGGCTCGGACGCTCCGGCCGATCCATGCGATCAGGATCGCGACGGGTTCCGCGCGGCGACCGCGTCGTGCGGAGGCGACGATTGCGACGACTCCGACTCGCGCGCGCATCCGGGAGACGGCGGGTTCGTGGCGGCGGCGCCGGGCGCTTCGAACGGCGACTGGAACTGCAACGGCGCGGTGGAGAGGCAGTTCGCCTCGAACGTGACGTGCTCGGACTTCGTACCCTTCCCCGGACCGTGCAGCGGGCACGCCGGATTCACCGGCGATCCTGCGTGCGGCGCGAAGGGAACGTTCGTGACCTGCACGTATCCGGGCAACGGCTCGGCCTGCGCGAACGGCGTGACCGAGATGCGCGCTCAGGGCTGCCGATGATCAGCGGATCGGCGCGGGCGGCGCGAGCTCTCCGGTGGTGATGCTCTCGAGCGGGACGCGGCTCCTCTGCGCGTCGTCGTAGATGCGCTGGAGCGCGGCCTCGAGCTGCGGGACGTACATCGCGGCGGTCTCCTGGTGGAAGCCGATCGACACGACGACGTTCTTCGTGCGGTTGTTCCGCTGCCACTCGGCCTTGTTCGCCTCGTAGGTCGCGACCATCTGATCGGCGGTCACGTAGTCGGCGAGCGCGCCGTTGTCGGGCACCTCGACGAGCTCGCCCGCCGGCGTCGCGATGCGGTACGGCTGCGAGGTCTGCGTGGTGCCGGCCCACAGCTCCGACAGCCAGCCCTGGATCGGGTACTGCCGCAGCTTCGGCGCGAGGAAGTCGGCAGGCACCGCGGACTCCTCGTAGGTCAGGCCCTCGGCGGCGATCGCCTCGCGGACGTTCTCCTTCGCCATCCATCCGCCGCAGCGGAAGCTCTTCGCGCGGCCGAAGCCCTGGCTCTCGAGCGTGTCGAGGCTGAAGCGCACGACCTTCCGCAGGTCCTCGACCGAGTAGTTGCTCAGCGGGACCTCGTGACCGCAGTCGTAGAAGCACTCGTTCGGCTTCAGCGTCGTCCCCCAGAAGGTGGGGCCGCTGATGAACGAGACGCCCGACGCCTCGAACAGCCGCTTCCACCCGTGGATGTGGAGCGCCTTCTCGTCACCCGGCGCGATCGCGCTCGCGATCTCGGCCTTCGCCGCGGCCGCGTCGGAGTCCGACTTGGTGAAGTACGCGGCGTTCAGGAAGTGCACGACCTTCACCTGGGGGAACTTCGCGTGCAGGTCCTTCATCGCCGCGATGTTGTCGTCGCGGAGATCGCGGCCCTCCCAGTCGACGGTGACGAGGAGCTGGATCTTGCCCCGCCGCGTGTAGTCGTCGTCCGCCGAGCCGATGTCGTCGGCGTCGGCCGTGCACCCGGCGGCGCTCCCGATCCCGCACGCGGCGAGCGCCGCGATCCCCAGCCAGCGAAGCGTCCGAGCGAGCATGGGCGCACCCGTACGCACATGGTGTGCCGGCGCCTCGCCGGATGGCGGACGCGGGAATTCCGCGGATCTTTCACCTGCTGTTCATCCCGGATGCACGGCTCGTCCGCGTACGCGTGGATCCATGGGTGTCCATGACCGTCCCGCGCGCTGCGCAAACTCCGTACGATCCGCCGATGCCGCGCATCCTCCTCATCGACGACGACTCGGCGCTCCTCGATGCGCTCTCGCTCGCATTCGAGGATGCCGGCCACGACGTGGTGACCGCGCCCGACGGCTCGCGCGGGCTCGATGCCGTGAAGCGCGACGCGCCCGATGCGGTGGTGAGCGACGTGAACATGCCGGGCCTCGACGGCTTCGCGCTGTGCAAGAAGCTCCGCGAGAGCGGCAATCGCGTGCCGCTCGTGCTCCTCACCTCGCGCGACAACGAGATCGACGAGGCGCTGGGGCTCGAGCTCGGCGCCGACGACTACGTGGCGAAGCCGTTCTCGACGCGCGTGCTCCTCGCGCGCGTCTCCGCGCTGCTCCGCCGCGAAGCGATGCGCGCGGCGCGCGAGACCGAGCGCGCGGTGGTGAAGGGCGCGCTCGAGCTGTTCCCCGAGCGGCTCGAGGTGCGCTACGCCGAGGCGCCCGTGGTGGTCACGGTGACCGAGTTCCGGCTGCTCGAGGCGCTGGCGACCCGCGCCGGGATGGTGCTCACCCGCGATCGGCTCCTCGAGCTGGTGCGCGGCGACGATTCGGTCGTCGCCGAGCGCATCATCGACACGTACGTGCGCCGCCTCCGCCGGAAGCTCGAGGCGGTCGACGCGTCGTTCGACCGGATCGAGACGGTGATCGGCGCCGGCTACCGCTGGAAGGACTAGGCCGCGCGTGCTGAAGCCGTCGCTCCGCGCGAACGCGGTGCTCCTCGTGCTCGCGATGCTCGTGCTCCCGCAGGCCATCGTCGTCGGCTGGAGCGCGATGGAGCGCGACATCGGCGGCAAGCTCCAGTGGACGACGAAGCAGGCGGCGAACGAGGTCGCGGACGCGATGGCGGCGTCTGCCGACGAGACGAAGCTCGACGAGATCGCGCAGGCGTACGGCGTCCGCATCCGCGTGATCGGCGCGGACGGCGGCGAGCTCCACGACCTCGATCACGACACGGGCACCGATCTCGTCCACCAGATCGGCACGCTCTTCTTCGGCCCCGACGGCGCGCCGACGCTGCGCGAGTTCGACGAGATGCTCGGGCCGGTGCAGCGGCGGGCGGAGGTGGTGAAGGTCACCGGATGGCCGCAAGGCAAGGAGCCCCCGCCGAAGACGCTGGTCGAGGGCGCGCGGCATCCCTATCCGCTCGGGACCGCGCGCCGCCCGGACGGCCACTCCGCGGCGCCGGTGTCGGCCGCGTTCTCCAGCGAGAGCCCGCCGCCGCCGGACGGCGAGGTCGAGACCGGGTGCCGGACGTCGCCCGCAGGCAAGCTCCTCGTGTGCCACGCGACGCGCGCCGTGGTGCACGACGGGCGCACCGACGCGATCTACGTCCAGGAGTCCTCGCGGCGCGCGGTGCGCGCGCTCTACGACCTCCGCTATCACCTCGCGCGGCTGTCGGTGGTGATGCTGCCGCTCGCGCTCGTCTTCTCGTGGTGGATGGGGCGGCGCATGGTGCGGCCGATCGAGTGGCTCCGCGTGCGCGTGCTCGAGAAGGCGAAGAGCGCGAACCCGCGCGCGGACCTCGAGCCTCCGCCGGACGACGAGGTCGGCGATCTGGCGAAGGCGTTCAACGATCTCCTGCTCGCGCTCGACGAGCGGCGCCGCGCGAACGAGGCGGTCGCCGCGGATCTGGTCCACGAGCTCAAGAACCCGGTCGCCGCGATCCGCGCATGCGCCGAGTCGCTCGAGAACGGCGGCGTCGACGAGAAGAAGGCGGCGCGCCTGGCGAAGATCCTCTCCGAATCGAGCGGCCGGCTCGATGCGCTCGTCTCGCAGTTCCTCGAGCTCGCGCGCGCCGAGGCCGGCATGCCCAACGAGCAGCGCACCGCGGTCGACGTGGCCGCTCTCGCGCGCGGCGTCGCCTCCTCGCTCGAGCCGGCGTTCCCCGGCGTGCGCTTCGTCGTCGATGCCGGCGAGGACGCGACGGTGACCGGCGTCGCGCCGCGCCTCGACTCGGTGGTGCGGAACCTCCTCGACAACGCGGCGTCGTTCTCGAAGGCCGGCGACGAGGTGCGCGCCGTCGTCCGGCGCGAGGAGCTCGCGGGAGGAAGCGCGCGCGTCATCCTCGAGGTGTCCGACGACGGGCCCGGCATCGCGGACGCGGACTTGCCGCGCGTGTTCGATCGCTTCTTCACCACGCGCGGGAGCGCGACGCGGGGCAAGACCGGCACGGGCCTCGGCCTGGCGATGGTGAAGGCGGTGGCCGAGGCGCACGGGGGCGAGGCGTCGGCGCGTTCGACGCCGGGCGCCGGCGCGACGTTCCGCGTGGTGCTCCCGGTCGAGCGCGTTTGACGCGCGTTTCACACGGGCGGCGAGGCGCGTCCACGTCCCGAGCTCAGCATGCGGGTCATGGGAACACTCGTGACGCTGCTCGACATCGCATGTGGAAGACCGATCCCCGGGACCGACGGGGGGCGCGCGCGCCGGATCGAGCTGATGATCGTGGCGCTCCTCGCGTCGCTCGTCTTCGCCGCCGCATGGGGCGCGGCCGCCGGAAGCCGGAGCGCGCTGCTCGCGACGGCGAACCTCTACAAGGTGCCGATGGTGGTGCTGCTCTCGTGCGTGTTCGCCGCGCCCGCCGGCCTCCTCGCCTGGCGTCTCTGCGGCGCCGCGATCCGCGGGACGGACCTCGCGCTCGGCTTCGTCGGCAGCGTGTTCGGCGGGACGCTCGTCCTCGCGGTGCTCGCGCCGCTCGTCGCGCTCTACTACCACTCGAGCGCGTGGGCCGGTCCGATGCTCGGCGTCGGCTCGGCGTTCGTCGCGCTCGGCACCGGCACGATCATGTTCGTCCGCGGGATCGTGCGGCGCCTGCCGGCGGGATCGCCCGTGATGGGCGCGCTGATCCCCGCCGGCGTCATCCTCGCGATGCAGCTCGCGACGCTCCTCCAGCTCGCCGCCGTGGTCGCGCCGATCTTCCCCGAGCGCACGCCGTTCAGCGGCGGCATCGACCACTTCGGGCACTGATCATGCGCCGCGTCGTTGCCTTCGTGACGACGGTGATCGCGACGATGCTCGTCGTCGTCACCGCCTTCGCCGAGCCGGGCGATCGCGATCTCCGCGTCGCCGGTGCGCTGGTCCGCGTCCACCAGGACGAGGCGCTCGTATGGAACGCACGCTGGGTGCTCGCGGCCGAGGAGGCGGAGGGCGACGCGGAGGGCGTGATCCGCTTCGCCGTCCCGCTCCCCGCGGGCGAGACGCTCGTGGCGCGACCCGATCTCGTCGCCGTCGTCGAGGACGGTCACATCGCCGGGGTGCGGGTCGACAAGAGGAGAGAGGGTGACCGCATCGTGGAGGCCACGTTCGTACAGCCGGGACACGTCGCGCACGGCCCGCTCGGCGTGCCGCTCGCCGACGGCGCGGCGATCCAGATCGTCGAGGCCGATCTCGGCGGCGGCTCGCGCCTCGAGGTCGACCGCGATCGCACGCTCGATCGGCGCGTCGCCCACGCCGCGCGGGAGGAGGCGTGCCGCCTGACCTCGTACGAGCCGGAGCCCTCGGACACTGCGCTCTATCTCCGCGGCGCGGACGTGCGCGCGGCCCGCGGCCTCCGCGGATCGATCGTGACCATCGGCGAGCGGAGCGCGCGCATGTCCGCGATCGCGGCGGCCGTCTTCGCCGCGATCGTGGGCGTGCTCGTCGTCGGATGGCGCCGCGTGCGGAAGGCATCGGCGCTCGAGCGCGCGGACGCGGTCCTCGCCCACGAGATCGACACCCTCTGATGTGGCCCGTCATCCCCGCCGCGACGACGCTCCCGATCGTCCTCGGCATGCTCGTCCTCGTGGTCGCGGCGATCTTCGTCGTACAGCCGGAATGGGGACGCGCGCGCGCGGTGCGTGCCGGCGTGCTCGTCGTGTTCGGCGGCCTCGCGGTCGGTGCGCTCCTCTGGGGCGCCGGCCGCGCGCTCGGAGATCTCCGCGTCGTGCATCTGGGCGCGGGCATCACCTACGCGGGCATCCTCGTGTTCGCGCCGGCGGCGCTCACGATGCCGATCGCCGCGGCGGCGAGCCGGCTCGTCGTGCGAGCGGCCGC
>JBDHVD010000380.1:0-9127 GCA_039809525.1 Labilithrix sp.
TCGACGCCCTCGCCGAAGACGGCGTCGATCTTCGCCTTCACCGACGCGTCGAGCTGCCAGGCGCGATCGAGCTCCTGGCGAACGAGCTTGCGGTCACGGCGCGCGGCCGGGTCCTTGAGAACGCCGCTCTTCAGCGACGCGTTGATCGCGTCGAGCGCGGTCGACTGGCGGTTCGACATCTCCGCCTCGGCCTCGCCGGGGATGAACGTGCCCTCGAGCGTGATGCCGTAGCGCGTGATCAGATCGACCGCGGTGCCCCAGGAGCCGCCCGTCGAGATCTCGCTGCCCGCCTGGCCGTTCGCGATCTGCTCGAACCAGTGCCAGTAGGTGAGCCAGGACTCCGACGTGTTCTGCTCCTGGGAGGTGGCGTCCTTGTTGAGCGCCTCGAGCCAGCTCGTCGTGGCGTAGAGCCAGCAGTTGCCGATCGACTGGCGCTTCACCTTCGAGTGATTGACCTGCGTGATGTCGTCGGTGGACGACCCGGTCTCGTCGGAGGTCGCCTCGTCGCCGCCCTGATCGACGGCGCATCCGACGGAGCTGCCGGCGGCGAGCGCGAGGAGCGATGCGAACGAGAGCCAGCGGGTCTTCTTGAGCAGGTCGAGCGCCATGCCCGCCCGCGTGCAGGCGGTGTGCCTAGGTCGCCCACCATCCTACATGCGCATTTCACGGCGTTAATGAACGATCACCGGGCGCGCGCAGGTGGCGGGTGGTGGGCCGAGGATCCACCTGCACTCACATGCCGGTTGCGTCAGGCGATGCGCTCAGGGGTCGTCGACGCCGGGCACGGCGTGGAGCGGCACGCGGGGATCGCCGGCGAAGAACAGCCCGTGGACCTCGTCGTAGAGCCGGTCGAACGCGCGGGCCGCCATCGCGTCGTAGACGCGCTCGTCGAAGGTGCCGTCGTCGACCGCGAGGTCGCGGAAGATGCTGCGCGGCCGCAGGGCCATCGAAGGTCGCTCGGGCGGAGGCATCGTGAGCCGGAACGTCTCGCGCCCTCCGCCGGCGGGCGCCTCGAGCCGGACGTCGAACACGATCTCCAGACCGTGCACCGTCATCGTCCCGCCGTCGTCGCGACGCGGGAGGGTCCATATCCATCCGGTCTTCGCGATGGCGTAGTGCACGAAGAGGCCGAACGGCTCGCGCGCGATCGCGCCCTCCCCGCGCATGCGGAAGCGCACGACGGACGCGGGGCACGTCTCGGAGAACACCCGCTCGAACGCGCGGACGAACGGGGCCTCACGCGCGGCGAAGCGCTCGTCGATGTCGAGGGCCTCGCCCTCGCGCCACGTCGTCTCGCGCTCGAAGCGCACGGGGATGCTCGCGTCGCCCGTCGCCTGCGCGTGGTGGACGATCGCCTCCATCAGCCGCGGCACGTCCGGATGTGCGGGCGAAGCCTGCGCGCGCAGGCCGTCGAGGCACGTGCGCGGCGACGCCGGCGGCCCCTCCGCGGCGTCCGGCGGCCTCCGCGCGCCGGCACGCGCCGCATCCTCGCGCGCGGCGAGGATGCGATCGCGCTCGGTCTGCGCGGCCCGCGTCCAGCGCACGCCCTTCACCATGTAGCGCTCGAACGCCTCGGGCGATCCCGCGCGGATGGCGCGCTCGAACATCAGGCGATCGCCGAGCGTGTTGCGCGCGGCGAACAGACCGAACGCGACGAGCGTCGCGGACGCTCCGGCCACGAGCGGCCCGCCGCGTCCGGCCGCGAGAGAGCGCCTCGTGCGGAGCGACGCGGGCGCGTCCTCGTCGGTGGGCGCGACCGTGTCCCACGAGCGATCGACGCGCAGCTCGAAGAAGGGATCGTGCGCGAGCGCCTTGTCGAGCGAATGCGCGTACGTGAGGTCCTCGAGGAGACGCTGCGCGTGCTCGAGCCGGCGCAGGGTGACGGCGCCTCCGGGATCGGCGCGCAGCGGGAACGCGATCTGCGAGGTGTCCTCGAAGACGACGATCAGCTCCGCCTTGCGGCCTTCACCGCGCACGAGCGCGTCGCGTGCGTCGCCGAGCGGCGTGACCGTGACGAGCTGGCGACCGCGTGCGTCGACGACCGCGACGTCGACGACGTCGAGCGGCAGGAGGTAGCGTCCGGGCCGGAGCTCGCTGCCGCCGACGAGGAAGCGGCGGCGGAGCACCGCGAGGATCGAGAACGCGAGGAGCCCTGCGCCGACGACGTACGCGAGCAACGCGATGCGGGGCTGGAGCTCCCAGCGGCTCGACGCGTCGTCGAAGCCGACGGCGAACGTCGTCACCAGCACGACGACGCCCGCGACCGCGCCCCATACCGCGCGGACGGACGACGGGAGGCCGGCGGGTCGATCGTGCGCGATCGGCGACGGCTCGCCCCCCCCCGCCAGCACGTCCGCCAGGCGCTGCCGCGCGACGCGGGGCAGCTTGCCCGCATCGACGACGCGCGGACCGCGCGGACCGGCGGTGTAGACGCCGCCCCCGACGCCGTGCAGCGGTCCCTGCGCGGCGGGACGACGGTACATCGACCGTCAGTATAGCGTCAGAAGCCGATGTCGAACGCGCCGCGGAGGCCGATGTTGATCGTGTAGGAGATGCCGTCTCCGGTCTCGTTGTAGAGCGGCTTGTTCCGGATGCTCTCGTCGATCGGGAAGATCGAGGCCGGGAGGCTCGCCTGGGGACGCGAGAGGAAGAAGAAGTCGGTCCCGATGAACGCGCCGACGCGGAGGAACTTCGTCACCCAGTAGGCCGCGTTCAGGTCGATGCCGACGAGCAGGCCGCGGAGATCGACGTCGGGCGGCAGGACCGTGCCCTTCGGGAGCGACGACGAGAAGGCGCCCTGGTCGATCTTCTGGTCCCAGACGTAGCCGAGGTTCGCGCTGAGGATCGGCGACAGCGGGCGCATCGGCAGGCCGTAGCCGATGGTGCCGGCGACCGACCAGAGGTTGTACTCGCTCGTGTCGAACACGCGCCAGCGGGCGCCGACGCGGAGGTTCTTGAGGCGCAGGCCCGCGGCGAAGCCGTAGAGGAGGCCGTTCGCGCCCGCCTTGTCGATCGCGAGGTTGTCGGAGATGCCCCCGAGGTCGACGCGCGCGAACGCGATGTCGCCGGAGACGAACACCGCGCGGGAGGCCTCCTTCTCCTGCTCCTCGTGCTTCTTCTCGCCGTCCTCGACGGGCTCGGACTTCTTCGCCTGCTCGCCGGCCTGCTGCTGATCGGCCTCGTTGCCCTTCTGGGCCGCGGCCTTCTCCTTGTCCTTCGCCTCCTTGTCGCCCTTCTTCGCGCCTTCGGTCGTGCCGGACTTCGGCGCGGTGCCGCCGTTCTGCTGCGCATGGGCCGGCGTCGAGGAGAGCAAGGCGAAGGCGGCGCACGCAGCGGACGCGACGAGCGCATGCTTCTTCGGGAGGACGGGGAGCATGGTGGCGCGCATCTAACACTTTACCGGCGGCGTTTGCCACCGCGTCGTGAGGCGCCCCGGAAGAACCCGGCGAAGAGGATTCCCATCCCCACGAGGAACGCCACCCCTCCGACGGCGGCGGCCCCAGGGCGCGGCGGATGGAAGGGGGCGTTACGTCGTCGTAAACCACGAAGCGGGTCTCGGAGATCTTCGCTTTTTCCGTGCGATCCGGGCCGAGATCGATGCGGACGTCGAACGGATCCCTGCTCGTCGCGGGGAAGGACCCGACGAGGCGCTCGGCGACGAGCTCGGTCTTGCCCACCTCCCTCGGCGACGGGTGGGTCCCGTAGAGGACCGTCGGGGGCTCCTCGGGATCGATCCATCCCTTGGTCTCCGCCACCGTGGCCCCGCGCGAGTCGGAGACGCGCGCGACGATCGGGAGCTTCGCCGAGACGCTCACCGGCGCTCCCTCGATCGGCGCCTCGGCCGCCGCGCGGTCGAAAACGACGTGGACCGCGATGGTGTAGCGGCGTCCCAGCGAGGGCCGCAGGGTGTACGTCGTCGGCGTGCCGGGGGTCAGCGGCTGCACGTCGATCGGGTGACGCCCGTTCCACGTGAAGAGCGACCCGCAGCCCATGAAGAGGCCGACGACGAGGAGGACGAGACCTCCGAGGCTGAGCAGCGTTCCGGTGAGGCGCACGGCGGGCGCACGCTAGCACGACGAATCCTTCACTGACCGCTTGCGCATGGCATCCCGTTCGGGGCCAAATGGGCACGGACGGGATGGCCGCGAAGCGAAAGAGGGGATCGCAACCGAACCTGTCGGCGGAGCGCGTCCGGACCACTGCGCTGAAGCTGATCGAGGCCGAGGGCCTCGAGGAGTTCAGCACGCGCAAGCTCGGCCGCGCGCTCGGGGTCGAGGCGATGGCCATCTACTGGTACTACCCGAGCAAGGAGGCGCTGCTCGACGCGGTCGTCGACCTCCTGTTCTCGAAGCTCGACGCGCCGCTGCCCGAGGACGACAACGCGGACTGGATCGAGGCGCTGCGCCGCCTCGCTCACGGCTACCGCGCCCTCGCGCACGAGTTCCCCAACGCGTTCCCGCTCCTCGCGACGCGCCGCTTCGCGACCGAGGGGACGTATGCGTTCCTCGAGAACCTCTTCAGCCTCGCGCGCAAGCAAGGGCTCGACGACCGGACGACCGCGCGCTGGTACCGGCTCGTGTCGAGCTACTGCAGCGGCGTCGCGCTCAACGAGCTCGCGGGGCGGCGCGAGGTGGAGCTGGCGCGCTCCGACGTCGAGGAGCTGCGCACGCGGTTCCCTCGCCTCACCGCCGTGTTCGGCTGGCTCGCGCCCGAGCACTTCGACGACGTGTTCATCTTCGGGCTCGAGGTGCTGCTCGAGGCGCTGGCCGAAGACGCGCAACGACGCACCGCGGCGGCCGCAGCGCGTCGTGGGAAGACGCGCTGAGGGCGCGATTTCCCGAGTATTTCGCTTGCGCGATCCATTTTACGTTGTAAAGGAGCGGTGCGTGAGCGGGTCGAAACGAGGAGGAGTGGTGTGCGCGGCGGCTCTCGTCGCGACTCTCGCGTGGACGGGACCGGCCAGGGCCCAGGAGCCCTGGTCGGACCCGGACCCGCCGGGTCCTCCGCGCCGGGTCACGCTCGGTCCGTCGATCGGCTTCCGCGGCGGCCTCGAGTACCGCGCGAACGGCGTCGGGGTCCGTCCGCTCGATCTGGCGAGCACGCGCGAGCGGAACTTCTCGTCCATCGAGCATCGCCTCCGCGTCGACGCGGGGATCGATCACGAGGACAAGGTCCGCTTGGTCACGTCCTTCGATCTGATGGACGGCGTGCTGTGGGGCGACAACGGAACGGTGCTCGACAGCGCGGAGCCGACCGTCGGCGCGAACGTCGGCACGGTCAACCCGAGCACCTCGACCATCTGCATGACGCTCCGCCCCGGCGAGCCCACGCAGGAGTCGACGAGCTACCACTACGGCCTCTGCAAGGCCGACCCGCTCTTCGTCCGCCGCCTCTACGGCGATCTCCTCACGCCGATCGGTCTCCTCCGCGTCGGCCGGCAGCCCTTCACCGAGGGCGCGTCGATCTCGGTGAACGACGGCGACGGCCGCAAGAACCGCTTCGGCTTCGCGCGGCGCGGCAACAGCGCCGACCGCATCCTCTTCGCGACGAAGCCGCTCGAGGCGTTCAAGCCGAAGACCGAGCGCGACGCGTCCGACTCGAAGGGCGTCTTCCTCATCCTCGCGTACGACCGCCTCGTCACCGACGATCCGCAGCGCTTCAAGGACGATCTCCACGGCTGGATCACCGCGCTGCGCTGGCTCGAGCCGGAGCACCGGTACGGCTCGGGGTTCGAGGCGCGCGTCTATCACTCGTACCGCTGGGATCGCGCGAACGACACCAACGTCCACGCGTTCGGCGGTCGAGTGATGTCGAAGCTGCGCTACGACTTCTCCGCCGGCATCGAGTCGGCGTTCATCACCGGCTCGACGCGCGAGGTGAGCGAGGCGTTCCGCGTGGTCTCGAACGACCCGGCGGTCGATCAGCCGATCCGGCAGCTCGGCGCGCGCGCCGTCGTCCGGTGGGACAAGCCGCTCTACACGCTGTACCTCGAGGGCGACTACGCCTCCGGCGACTCCGATCCCGGCGTGCGCTCGCCGCTCACGCAGTTCCGCTTCGCCGACGACAGCAACGTCGGCCTGCTCCTGTTCGAGCACGTCCTCGCGTACCAGAGCGCGCGCGCGGCGGCGGCGGGCACCGCGCTGCTCCGCGACCTCGGCGCGCCGTCGTATCCGATGGACCAGGTCGCGACGCGCGGCGCGTTCACCAACGCGGCGGCGCTCTTCCCGCAGGTCGACGTGCGCCCGGCGAAGGACCTGCTCCTCCGCGGCGGCGTCCTCTTCGCGTGGGCGCCGGGAAAGGTGATCGATCCGCTCCGCTCGCTCCAGCGCCGGGACGGCAACCAGATCGACGACGACCTGGTGAACTTCAACGGCGGCAAGCCGAACCGCTACTACGGCACCGAGCTCGATCTGCGCGTCCAGTACCGGATGTTCGATCACTTCATCGCCGACCTCGAGGGCGCGGTGCTCTTCCCCGGCAGCGCGCTCGAGGATGCGAACGGCGACGCGGTCAACTCGTACCTGGGCCAGGCTCGTGGGACGTTCTTCTTCTGAGCGCGCCATGAAACGATTCTCCCTCCTCCTCTCGATCGCGCTGTTCGCCGGCATCGCCTGCCAGAGCTACCGGCCGCCTCCGCGCGCGAGCATCGAGGGGCTCGAGTCCGGCGTGCTCACCGACTCGCGCGCGCCGCTGGTCCTCGACTTCGGCATGCCCGTCGACCCGGCGACGCTCAGCGTGAAGGTCGCGCTCGAGCAGACCGACGTCGAGGGCAACCTCTACGACGAGGACGAGGACCCGGACACCGAGCTCTCGGTGCTCGTCTCGAGCGATCCGAACGAAGGCGAGGTGGCGGGCAAGAGCGAGCTCGTCGACGGCGGGACGCGCCTGCGCATCGTCCCGGATGCCGCGCTCCCGGTCGGGCCGAAGCTCGTGCTCATCGTCGAGGCCGGCCTGAAGTCGACCGAGGGCGTCGAGACGAAGTACCGGCAGAAGATCCCCTTCTCGTACACGGTCAAGTGCGACGCGGGGAAGCCGACGAAGCTCGCGAGCGGCGTGTACTTCGTGCTCCTCGACGTGCAGCAGCCGCTCGGCACGCAGATCCAGCTCTACGGCGCGATCGACGTCGATCAGGCCACGGGCACGCTCGTCGGTCAGTTCACCAACGCCGACCGCAACCCGAACCAGAAGTGCCCGTCCGCGTGCGGCGCGACCGACACGTGCCGCTTGCTCCCGGCGCCCGAGTGCGTCGCCCCGTCCACGCGCGCGGGCACCGCCGACGAGTACCCCGACTTCGTCCCCAACCCCACGCCGCCCACCGGCTACTCGTTCTTCGTGCAGGGATGTGCGGTCGACGACGGCGACGCGACGGGCGTGATCACCGCGCCCGCGACCATGGTCGTCGAGAGCCCGAAGGTCACCGTCGAGGCGCTCACGATGACGGGGCAGTTCGCGACCGACGCGAACGGCATCCCGCGCGCGAACGGCAGCCTCGTCGCCGGCACCGTGCGCCTGGGCACGAACCCGCTCGGTCCGGGCAAGGGGACGATGTCCGGCGTGCGCATCCCGGACGAGAAGCTGCCGCCCGGCGTGCCCATGCCTCCGCGCGCTACGTCGTCGGCTTCGGACGGAGGCTCCGATGCGTCGCGTTGAAGGCCACCGCGCAGATGATGACGCCGCCTCCGATCGCGGCCATCAGGCTCGGCGTCTCGCCGGTCGCGAGCAGCACCCAGATCGGGTTGAGCACCGGCTCGATCATCGCGAGGAGCGAGCTCTCGAGCGCGCGCAGGCGGCGCACGGCCATCCCGTAGAACACGTACGGCAGGCCGATCTGCAACGTGCCGAGCAGCACGAGGACGATCCACGTCCTTCCGTCGTGCGGGGGATGGGCGACGGTGGCGGGGAGCGCGACGACCGCGGCGATGGCGTTGCCGAGGGACATGGCGACGAGCGGCGCGAGCGGCGCGGTCCTTCGCTGCTCCTCGACGCGGAGGAGGAGCGGCAGCCCCGCGAAGCCGAAGCTCGAGAGCACGGCGAGGACGTTGCCCTCCATGCGCCCGCCGCCCAGCTCGCCGCCGAACGCGAGCGCCATGCCCACGATCGACGCGGCGACGGCGATGAAGTCGCCGCCGCTCGGCTTCTCGCCGAGCAGCTTCGCCGACAGGAGCGCGACGTACACCGGGCCGGTGTACTGGATGAAGATCGCGTTCGCGGCGGTGGTCCTGCGGGCCGAGAGGCAGAACATCACCACCATGAGCGCGTAGCTCGCGGCGGCGGCCCACACGAGCGGCCGGCGGAGCAGCGCGACGAGCTCGCGCGCCCCCTGCCCGCTCCGGCGGAGCTCGATCGCGAGCACCGTGCCCATGAACGCGAGGGCGAACGCGGAGCGCAGGCCCGCGATCACCAGCGGCTCGGCGTCCGCCACCTTCACGCCCATGCCGCCCGTGCTCCACAGCGCGGCGGCCGCGAGGACGAGCAGCGCGCCCGTTCCTCTCTCTCCCCCACGTGCGTCGGGGCGCTCCGTCATCGCGGAGCGCAGCATGCAGCCGATCAGGAGTCGCCGTCATGAAATTTCCGAAGAAGGGCACGCCGCGCGAGCAGATCACCGCGCGCATGAAGGAGTACCGCGGAGAGGACGCCGACTCGGCGAACCCCAAGCTCTTCAGCCTCGTGTACTTCACGCGGCCGGACGTCCTCGAGGTCGCGAAGGAGGCGTACAACGCCTTCTTCTCCGAGAACGCGCTGAACCCGATGGCGTTCCCGTCGCTCCGGCGCATGGAGCACGACGTCGTCGCGATGACGCTCTCGATGCTCAACGCGCCGGAGGGCGCGGCGGGCACGATGAGCAGCGGCGGCAGCGAGAGCCTGCTCCTCGCGGTGAAGACCGCGCGCGACTGGGCCCGCGCCGAGCGGCCCCACGTCACCGCGCCGGAGATGATCCTCCCGGTCACCGCGCACCCCGCGCTCCTCAAGGCCGCGCACATGACGGGCGTGAAGCCCGTGCTCGTGCCGACCACGCCGGCGTTCACCGCCGACGTCGAGGCGGTCAAGCGCGCGCTGAACGACAGCACCATCCTGATCGTCGGATCGGCGCCGCAGTATCCGCACGGCGTGATGGATCCCATCGCCG
>JBDHVD010000381.1:0-9067 GCA_039809525.1 Labilithrix sp.
CGCTCCGACTTCGGCAGCCAAGCGTCGCACGCTTTACCGCAGAAGCATCGCTGGGTGCCCCGCGCCCGCACGCTTCACCGCAGAAGCGTCTTTGGGTTGAGCGCTAAAGCGTGGAGGGGCAACTGCGCGAAATTCTGCGATCCGACGGTCGACGATTTTGCGGTGAAGCAAGCGGGGGCGGATGGAGGTCGCCTCCCCCTGACAGCGCGGTCGCTGACGGCACAGTGTGCGTCCGCGCACGCGCGCGCGAGAACCGCGCGAAAATGAACGCCGCGCAGCGTGGCACGCCGAGTGCTCGCGCCTGCGCGCCATGCTTCGCGGTTCCTTCCTCCTGGCGGCCGTCCTCGCCGCCGCATGCAACGGCTCCGTCGAGCCGACGTCCGCACCCGCCGCCGAGACGACCGACGCCGGATCGATGACGAAGCCGTCACCCGATGCGGGGACGGACGGCGATGCGCCGCTCCGGGACGTGACCGAGATGAAGACCGTCGATCTCGGAACGGTGAGCGCCGGGCAGACGGTGACCCTGGACGTGCCCGCGGGCGCGCTCGGGTTCGTGGTGATCGTGCAGGGCGCGAACGAGGGCGAGCCGGTGGGCGTCGAGGCGATCACCAGCCCCTCCGGCGAGGTGGTGCACAGCGCGTACACGCCGAAGGGCGGCTCGCATGCGACGAGCCAGTCGTCGTTCGGCGCGATCGCGGCGGCGGCCGTCCCGCAGAGCGAGGCGAAGTCGGCGACGCCGCCCGAGAGCGGGAAGTGGACGATCGAGCTCGGCGACGGCGCGGGCGGGACGACGACCACGATGCATGCCGAGGCGCGCATCCAGATGGGGAGCGCGAAGGGGTTCGTGGGTGGGCGCCTCGACCTGAACGTCTACGTGCCGGACGGACTCGATCTCGGCGGGAGCCGCCTCGACGCGAGCAAGGCGCAGGCGAGCGAGGAGATCGCGCGCCGGCTCGACGTCTTCTTCGAGTCGCTGTTCGATCTGTACGCCGTCGATCGGGGGAAGGTGACGTTCGTGCCCGCGGCGGCGGACCTGAAGCAGATCACCACCGACACGCAGCTGCTCGACGCGTTCGCCGCGTCAGCCGGGAAGAAGGACGAGCAGGCGCTGAACGTCGTCCTCACGAACGCGATCGACTTCGGCGGAGGCAACGCCGCGTGGGGGATCGCGCCGGGCATCCCGGGCGCGGCGACGCGGGCCGGGACGGTGATGAGCGGGATCGTGCTGGCGGTCGGCGACACACCCGCGATCGGCGACGGGCTCACGCTGCTGCACGAGGCGGGTCACTTCTTCGGCCTGAACCACACCACCGAGCTCGAAGGCGGGCTCGCCGATCCGCTCGGCGACACGCCGAAGTGCGAGGGCATCTCGCTCTCGGATCCTTCGACGCTCGGGAAGTGCCCCGACAAGAAGAACATCATGTTCCCGACGTTCTACGGGACGGCAGGCGCGCTCGTGCAGGCGTCGGACGCGCAGCGGAGCGTGGTCCACGGGTCGCCGGTGATCCGGGCGTACGCCGACGGCGTGCTCGGTCAGGGAAACCGCGCGCGCCGCTCGTGGGGAGCGCGCCTGTCGCTCACGAAGTCGGGCCGCGATCTCGACCCGACGGAGGCCTATCTCGCGGCCACGCTGTGCCCGCACACCAAGAGCGATCCGAGGGCCTTCGTCGCGGCGCGCGGCAGGAAGGCGATCGACGAGCTCCGCGCCGCGGCGAGCGATCCCGATCTGCCGTCGGTCGTCCGGCGGAAGGCGGCGGGCATCCTCTCGGCGCTGGGCGAGCCGTAGTATCTTCGTCCCTCGTGGACGACGCTCCCCTCCTCGCCGCGATCGCCAAGCTCTCGCGCGATCCGCGCGTTCGCTACGCCGAGGTCCGCTTCACCGACGAACGCGTGGAGGGACTCCGCCTCCGCGCGACCACGCGCGGGCGCGCCGATCACGTCGGCACGTCGCGCTCGCGAGGCGTCGGCATCCGCGTGCTCGGCGAAAAGACGTGGGGCTTCGCGAGCACGGCGTCGCTCGACGAGGCGTCGGTCCTCGCCGCCGCCGAGCGCGCCGTGTCGATCGCCGAGGCGTCGAGCCGGATCACGGCGAAGGCCGCGCCCTTCCCCGCCCTCGCCGCGCAGCGCGGCACGTACGCGACGCGCACCGCGATCGATCCTTCGACCATCGCGCTCGAGGCCAAGCTCGCCGCGCTCGACGCGCCGCTCGCGGCGATGCTGAAGGGCGCGAGCGAGGTGCGCTCGGCCGAGGCGCGCATGGAGTGGCGGACGTTCGAGAAGCGCTTGCTCACCACCGAGGGCACGGACGTGACGCAGCGCTTCGTCTTCGGATCGTGCGGGATGCGCGCGATCGCGGTCGGCGACGACGGCGACGCCGAGACGCGGAGCTATCCGACGTGGGAGGGCTGCGACGGCTTCCAGGGCGGCTACGAGCGCATCGCCGCGCTCGACCTCGCGGGCAACGCCGAGCGCGTGCGCGACGAGGCGGTCGCCTTGCTCCGCGCGCCGCGCTGCCCCGCCGGCGAGACGGACCTGATCCTCGAGTCGAGCCAGGTGGCGCTCCAGATCCACGAGTCGTGCGGGCATCCCACCGAGCTCGATCGCGCGCTCGGCACCGAGATCACGCTGGCGGGAGGATCGTTCCTCGAGCCGAAGATGCTCGGAGGCTTCCGCTACGGCTCGGAGGTGGTGACGCTCACCGCCGACTCGGTCGCCGAGGGCGGCCTCGGCACGTTCGGCTGGGACGACGAGGGGACGCCGGCCGGAACGCACGTGCTGGTCGATCGCGGCGTCTTCACCGACTACCTCTCGAGCCGCGAGACCGCGGCCTCGCTCGGGCGCGCGTCGACGGGGACGATGCGCGCGAGCGGCTGGGACCGCACCCCGCTCATCCGCATGACGAACGTGTCGCTCGCACCGCGCGAGGGCACGCTCGAGGACCTCATCGCCGACACGAAGCGCGGCGTGCTCATGGCGACCGATCGGAGCTGGAGCATCGACGACCAGCGGCTCGACTTCCACTTCGCGTGCGAGATCGGCTGGGAGATCGAGAACGGCAAGCGCACGCGCATCGTGCGCTCGCCCGCCTACGGCGGCTCGACGCCGAGGTTCTGGGGATCGTGCGACGCGGTCTGCGGGCCGAGCGAGTGGCGGCTCTGGGGGATCAACACGTGCGGCAAGGGCGATCCGATGCAGGCCATCGGCGTCGGCCACGGCGCAGCGCCCGCGCGCTTCCGCAAGGTCGGCGTGAGGAGCGAGTCGTGAGCGCGCTCCGTCCGATCGATCTGCTCGAGCGCGCCCGCGAGGCGCTCCGCGCCGCCGGCGAGGCGGACGCCGACGTGCACATCCGCGTCCGCCGGCGCGGGTGCGCGCGCTTCTCCATCGGCGAGCTCTCGCAGCACATGGGGCTCGAGGAGGCCGCCGCGCGCGTGCGCGTCGCGAAGGGTCGCCGCGTCGCCGAGATCGCCACCACCGCGTTCGATCCCGATGCCCTCGTCGCGGCGCTGCACGAGGCCGCGAGCCTCGCCGCGCATTCGCCCGAGGTGGAGGGCTGGGACGGCGTCGCGGGCGCCGGAGATCCGACGCCGGCCCCGCCCCGCTTCGAGCCGGCCACCGCGGAGCTGACCGACGACGCGCGCGCCGCGCTCGCCCAGCGCGCGCTCGATCGGATCGCGAAGGCGGGGCTCGTCTCGGCCGGCATGCTCGAGACGAACGCCCATGCCGTCGCCGTCGCCTCCACGCGCGGCGCGGCGCGAGCGCACGAGGGCACCGACGCCGGCTTCCGCGTCTGGGCGCTCGACGACGCCGCCGGCCGCGGCGCGAGCGGACACGCCGCGCGGCTCGCGCGCGACGTCCGCGCGATCGACGTCGACGAGGCGGCCGAGGAGGCGATCGGGATCGCCAGGCGCGGGCGCGACCCCGGGCGCGTCGACGCGGGCACGTGGGACGTCGTGATGGAGGCGCCCGCGATCGCCGAGCTGCTCGAGTGGCTCGGCATGATCGCGTTCTCCGCCCCGGACTTCGAGCAGGGCAAGAGCCCGCTGTCCGGCCGCATCGGCCAATCGATCACCGGCGAGCGCATCTCGATCGTCGAGCATCCTCTCGACGAAGGCCCGCTCGGCTTCGCCGACCCGTTCGATCGCGAGGGCACCGTGCGCCGGCGCGTCGAGCTCGTGAGCAAGGGCGTGGCGAAGAACGTGCTCACCGATCGCGTGTATGCTGCACGCGCTCGCGCCGCCGGCGAGGCCGACGTGACGTCCACGGGCAGCGCGCTCGTCTCCGAGTTCGGCGCGCCGAGCGGCGTCGGCTCGATCGCGCTCCACCTGTCGAGCGAAGGAGCGAACGACGCCGACGTACCGTCGCTCGTGTCGGGCATGAAGCGCGGCCTCTGGATCCGTCGCCTCCACTACGTCAACGGCTACGTCGATCCGCGCCGCGCGGTGATGACCGGGCTGTCGCGCGACGGCTGCTTCCTCGTCGAGGACGGGCGCGTCGTGCGCGCGGTCGGCAACGTCCGGATGACCGACTCGTTCCTCGAGATGCTCGCGCGCTCGGACGGCGCCACCCGCGAGCGCACGGCGGTCGCCGGCGCGTGGACGGAGGGCAACTCGCTCGTCGTCCCGGCGGCCATGCGCTTCCGTGACGTGGTCTTCACCAGCGGCAGCCGCTGAGGGTTGATCCGGGATAATCGTTGAATTAGGCGGACCCGCGTGAAGCGCGTCGCGCCCCTCATCGTCCTCGTCGCGGCGGCGCTCGCGACGGCCTCGCCCGCGCGCGCGGAGGCGCCGGACGAGGAGCCGTCGCGGCCGGCGCCCGGCTTCCAGGGCAAGCGCGGCGACGTCGCGATCGGCGCCGAGCACCTGGTCCCCATCGCCCGGTACTACGACGACGGCACGAAGGACGGCGAAGGCGCCTCGTTCGGCTGGGGCATCCTCGGCCGGCCGCGCTCGGTCCACGACGTCCCGCGGATCGCGATCGACGTCGCCGTCGCCGACCGCGTCACCGTCGGCGCCGCGCCGATCCTCTCGGTCGGCTCCCTGGGCAATCGGTACGCGATCGGCCTCGCGCCGCGCGTCGGCTTCGTGATTCCGCTCTCGCGACGGGTGAGCGCCTGGCCGAACCTGGGGATCACGTACGCGTTCCTCGCGGAGTACGAGGCCAAGGGCCACCAGCTCGCGTTCTCGGCCGAGGCTCCGCTCGTCGTCGGCGTCGCCGAGCACGTGGCCGTGTCACTCGGCGCAGGCATGGGGGCGCCGATCGTGAACGTGCGCGGTGGCCCCGCCGGTGCGACGAGCGTGAGGGCCGCTCACGTCGGCCTCTCGATGGGGCTCGTCGCATGGTTCTGAACGCCGTGGTCGCCACCCTCGCCCTCGCTCTGGCCCAGGCCGACGCTTCGCCCCCGGCCGACGACGGCGCCACGCCGGAAGCGTCGCCGGACGTCGAGCAACCCGCGCCTCCGACGCCGCCGGCGCCACCGCCTGCGCCGCCGCGCACCGTGCCGTCCGAGGCGTGGAACGAGCGTCCGCCCGAGGAGCCGCGGCGCACGCCGCCGCTCAACCGCGATCTGCGAAACGGCGTCGTCTTCTCGGCCGAGCGGCTCTTTCCCCTCGTGACGGTGCAGACGCTCGGGCCCTCGCGGTCCGCGCCGTTCGTCGACTGCGGCGTCACCGCGGTGCCGACCAACTGCGCGCCGGCGGAGCCCGCGACGCACGACGAGGTTCACGTCGGACCGTCGTGGGACGCGGCGCGTTCGCTGTTCGACTTCCCGGCGCTCGCGTTCGACGGCGCGATCTCGGGCGTGACGCTCGGCGGCTCGCTCACCGTCGGGCAGAACCTGGCCTCGCGGCAGACATACACCGCGACGGGCGGGCTCGAGGCGAGGCGCGGCGCGCTCGGGCTGAGCCCGCGCATCGGCTACGCCGTCCCGCTCGGAGACGTGTTCGCGATCTGGCCGAGGGTCGGCGTCGCCTTCGCGGTGACCGACACGCTGAAGGACGACGTCACCCTGCTGTTCGTCACGACGCAGCTCGGCGCGCTCTGGTTCTTCACGCGCCACGCCGCGCTCGCCCTCACGCCCGCGTACCACGCGCCGATGACGAACGAACGGACGAACGCGAGCCGCTTCGCCGTCGATCTCGGCCTGACGATCGCGTTCTAGCTCGCCCTCTCGATCACTGGCCGAGCCACGCCTTCGTGCGCGCGGTCTCTTCGCGGAACGCCTCGTCGAACGTCCGGAGCGGGAGCATCTTCGCTCGCGCGCCGAGCCGCTCGACGACGGCGGCGACGTCGCGCGCGTCGCGCACCTCGTCGACGAGGCTCTCGCGGAAGAACGGGAGCGGTCCGATCGACGCGCGATCGAGCCCGGCCTCCTCGATCACGGCCGCGAGGTTCTGCGCCATGAAGCCCTCGTCTTCCTCGCCGAGGCGCGTGGTCACCACGAGCGCGCCGCCGTCGGCGAGCCGTACGTGGTCGTCGACGTCGAAGCCGCCGCGGCGCTCCTTCTCGAGGACGCTCCACACCGGCGCCGGCACCGCCGCGGAGATGCGGCCGTGTCCGCGCGGATCGTCCGCGCGCTCCTCGGCCTCGCGGATCGCGTCGCCGAGCATGCCGGCGAACATCGCCTCGAGGTGCGCGAGCTTCTCCGGATCGATCGCGAGCGGCATGGTCGGCTCGGCCACGAGCCGCTGCATCCGCGCGATCTGGTCCGCCTGCTCTTCCCACGATGCACGCACGTGCTCCGGCACCGTCGCCAGGGCCGCGGCGAGCGCATCGCCGCCGTCCTCCGCCGCGGCGCGGAGCTGGTCCATCCCCGCGATGTACTCGTCGAGGCGGCGCGCGCGCTCGGCGTGCTCCTCGTCGGTGGGCGGCCTCGGATCGATCCATCGGCCTGCGCCGGCGAGCTCGCGGAGGATGCCGTCGTAGGTGTCCGCGCGCGGATCGCAGACGTCCGGCGTGACGAACACGCCGCGCGGGTCGTCGTGGATCCGGGCGAGCGCGTCGCCGAAGTGCTCGTGGAGCCAGCAGCGGATCGCGAACTCCATGTCGGCGTCGCCGAAGCGCAGCGCCGTGAAGATGGAGACGCTCCCGTCCGCGTGCGGCCGGAGCAGCGGGATCGGATCGTAGCCGTCGGCGACGAGCTGGTCGTACTCGGCCTCGCGCCCCTCGTCGGCCCAGCGTGCCCGATCGCGCGCCGCGTACGCGTCGAGCGCGGTGCGCAGCGCCGCGCGGTCGCGGACCTTCAGGTGGACGTCGGCGTCGATCCCCATGTCGGCCTCAGACGGAGCTCGTGCGCGCGGCATTCAAGGCCGGGCGAACGCCGATCCGGACGGCCATTCACGTCGCAGCGCGCTCACCGTCGCGTTCTTCGACGGCGCTCGACCCGGCATTTCGCGGAGATCGAGCGCGGCGCGTGACGTGCAGCGGCCGGGAGCCATGGCGTACCGTGACGAGATCGGAGCGATCGTCCGCGAGAACGAAGAGGTCGGGCGCGCGCTCGCGAAGGCGCGCTTCGACGCACGGGTCACCGCGCTACGGCAGGTCGTCCTCGCCTTCGCGTTCGGCGTCTCGCTGACGTTGTTCGACGACGCGGAGGCGAAGCCGTTCGAGCCGCCGCCGCCGGCGCTCGGCTACGGCTGGCTCGACGTCGTCCCCCGGAACCACACGCCCACGAAGACGATCGTGGACGGCCGCGCCGTCTACACGGCTCCCATCCTGCTCCTGCTGAAGCCGGGGACGCATCAGCTCGTCCTCGTCGACGACGACGGGATCCCGCGCCGTCACGTGACCGTGAACGTCGAGCCCGGCATGACGGTGAGCGTGAAGGAATGAGCGTGGCCGCGCCCGGTGGTGGACGAGCTCGGATTGCGCACCGCCGGCGGGTTTCCGAGGGCTAGAACGCTGGTAGCCGACCCCTAAAGTTGGTAAAGCCAAGGCGAGCGGAGCCGGGTGCTCCATTTGCCTACATGAGCGAGCCGACCGACGAGAAGGATCCGCAGACGAAGGAGGAGCCGGCGCTCGCTCGTGCGATCGACGAGGAGCCGGCGCGCGACGCGTCCGCGAACGGATCCTCCGGGCACGCCGGCGACGACGAGCCCGCGATCGAGGCGAAGGCCGCGTTCGACGAGGCGAAGGCCTCCGACGAAGAGGCGACCGCGAAAGAGGGCGAGAAGAAGGAGGACCTCCTCCTGCCGCCGGGCAATCCGTTCCGCACGAAGCGCGGCCTGATCGCGATCGCCGCGGGCGGCATCCCCGCCTTCCTCTTGATGGCGAAGAACGGTCAGAACGCGTGGGGCGTCCCGCTCGGTCTCCTGTTCGTCGCGATCGCCGCGTTCGGCGTGATGGACCTGCTCGGCACGTTCGACGACGCCGACGATCGCGTCGCGAACGAGACGTCGCTCGCCGCGCTGACGATGCCGCTGCTCCGGACGTTCGCGCTCGCGATCGCGTTCTGCGGGACGCTCGCCGCGTCGCAGGCCGCGGTCTGGCCGCAGTGGATGGGCGTCATCGCGGTGCCCGGCACGTTCCTCGGCCTGGTCGCGAGCGTCTTCGATCTCGGACGCACGCTCGGACCGTGGAAGCTCGACGAGCTCGGGCTCGATCGGCCGCTCCTCCAGCGCCACGGCTTCTGGGTGCTCGTCATCGGCACCCTCCTCTACTTCCCCGCGCTCGGGCTCTTCTCGCTCTGGGATCCGTGGGAGACGCACTACGGCGAGGTCGCGCGCGAGATCCTCGCGCGTGACGACTGGGTCTCGCTCTGGTGGGCGCAGGACGGCTGGTTCTGGTCGAAGCCGATCCTGAACTTCTGGATCCAGTCGCTCTCGATGGCGATCCTCGGGACGCACTACCAGCCCGGCCAGATGCTCATGGGCGCGAGCGGCCTGCCGAACGCGCACCCCGAGTGGGCGCTCCGCACGCCGAACGTGCTGATGACGCTGCTCGCGATGTACCTCCTCTACAAGGGCGTCGCGAAGGTCTTCGGTCGCCGCGCCGGCCTCCTCGGCGCGATCGTCCTCGCGACGATGCCCGACTGGTTCTTCCTCGCGCACCAGACGATGACGGACATGCC
>JBDHVD010000382.1:0-9066 GCA_039809525.1 Labilithrix sp.
GTGTAGGGAAAGGTGCTAAACCTTGGCGCGCGCATGGCCTTCCCAGGTCGCATCACCCTCTCGCTCCGCACCGGGTTCGTGCTGTTCACCGGCGCGGCGTTCCTCCTCGCCTGCGCCGCGGACGCGGCGGCGCCGAAGAAGAGGAAGAAGAGCCCGGTCGATCCGCCCGACTCCTGGTACGACGACGAGGTCCCGGTCGAGGAGCAGCCGATCGAGCCGGCGTACGTCAACGAGGACTCGGGGGCGTTCGGCGCGAGCAGCCGGCCGGCGAAGAACGACAAGGACGGCGGCACGGCCACGCCCGACGGCGGTCTCGTCACGAAGATCTTCTGCCAGGGACCGCTCGCCGCGGGCGACCTCGTGGTCACCGAGCTGCTGATCGCGTCGCGCGCCGGCTCCGGCGACGACGGCGAATGGGTGGAGATCACGAGCACGCGCGACTGCTGGCTCCGCATCCAGGGGGTGACCGTCGAGTCGCCGCGCGGTCAGGCCGCCCCGAACGTCGCGAAGGTGGAGGCCGACCTCGACCTCGCGCCGAAGGGCACCTTCGTGGTCGCCGACAGCCTCGACCCGGCGAAGAACTACGGCATCACGGGCAAGGTCATCGCCTGGAACGCCGCCGACGTCCTCAAGAACGACGGCGACACGATCGCGGTGAAGAGCGGCGAGACGGTGATCGACACGGTCACCTACCCGACGTTCAACAACCTCGAGACCGGGCGCTCGCTCGCGTTCCCCAGCGACTGCGCGCCCGCGGTGCGCACCGACTGGAAGCGGTGGAGCCTCACGTTCACCGACCGCGCGCCGGGGCAGCGCGGCACGCCGAACGCAGCCAACGACGACGTCGCGTGCTTCTGAGCATCCTCGCGGCGTTCATCGGCGCGGTCACGCTCTCCATGGGCGTGAAGACGGCGCTCGCGTCGGCCCGCGCGCGCGCCTGGCCGACGGCGCCCGGCCGCGTGCTCGAGAAGAGCGTCGGCCGGACGATCGGACGCGGCAGGACGCAGGCGCTCCGCGTGAAGTACGTCTACGCCGTCGACGGCAACGAGTACGAGAGCGCGCGCGTCCATCTCCTCGGCGAGGTCGGGTATCCCGACGCCCAGGCGCGGATCGACGCGCTGCCCGATCCGGTCGCCGTCCACTACGACCCCGCCGACCCGTCGCGGTCGTTCCTCTTGCCGATGCCCGCGTCGACCACGTGGATCGCGATCGTGTTCGGCGCGGTCGTGCTCGCCGTGTCGAGCCTGAGCCTTCTGGTTCAGGTTGCGCAGCGCTGAAAATCCCGTAAGTTCCGCGGTCTCTTGTCCAAGAAGAAGATCCATTTCGTGAGCCTGGGCTGCCCGAAGAACCGGGTGGACACCGAGGTGATGGTCGGCGTCGCGCTGAACCAGGGCGGCGCCCAGAAGGGCGGCTTCGAGCTCACGGACGTCGCGGAGGACGCCGAGGTCATCGTCGTCAACACGTGCGGCTTCATCGGCGAGGCGAAGCGCGAGTCGATCGAGACGATCTTCGAGCTCGCGGAGCTGAAGAAGGTCGGCGCGCTGAAGAAGCTCGTCGTCGCCGGATGCCTCTCGCAGCGCTATCCGCAAGAGCTCGCGGCCCAGATGCCCGAGGTCGACCACTTCCTCGGCACGAGCGACATGCTCGCCCTGTCGAGCGTCCTCGACGGCAAGAGCAAGGCCGAGCGCATGCTCGTCGGCAACCCCGCCGACTGGGTCATCCGCGCGAGCGATCCGCGCGTGGTCACCGGCAGCCTCAAGAGCGCCTACGTGAAGATCGCCGAGGGCTGCAACCGCTCGTGCTCGTTCTGCACGATCCCGCAGTTCCGCGGCAAGCAGCGGTCGCGCCCCGCCGACGACGTCGTGCGCGAGGTCGAGCAGCTCGCCGCGCAGGGCATCCTCGAGATCAACCTCATCTCGCAGGACACCATCGCGTACGGGCGGGACCTGCCGAAAGACGAGCGCGCGAAGCTCGCCGAGCTCGTCCGGCGCGTCGCCGACGTGAAGGGCATCCGCTGGGTGCGCGTCTTCTACCTGTATCCGGAGACGATCGACGAGGCGCTCGTCGACGTGCTCGCGAACCACCCGCGCGTCGTCCGCTACGTGGACATGCCGCTGCAGCACGCGTCCGACGCGATGCTCAAGCGCATGAAGCGCGGTCACGGCCTCGACCGGCAGAAGCGGGTCGTGGAGCGGATGCGAGAAAGCATCCCCGACCTCACGTTCCGCACCGCGTTCATCGTGGGGCATCCCGGCGAGACGGACGCGGACTTCGACGAGCTGGTGTCGTTCGTCGAGTGGGCCCAGTTCGAGCGCGTGGGGGTCTTCAAGTACTCCGACGAGGAGACGAGCAAGAGCGCCGAGCAAGACGGCAAGGTGCCGGCGCGCACGATCAACGCGCGCTGGCGCAAGCTGATGGCGACGCAGCGCAAGATCGCGCGAACGAAGAACAAGGCGCTCGTCGGCCGCGAGCTCGACGTGCTCGTCGAGGGCCCGAGCGAGGAGCACGACCTCGTGATGGCCGGCCGCCACGCAGGACAGGCGCCGGAGATCGACGGCCAGGTCTACCTCGGCGGCGGCGAGGTGCTGCCCGGCCAGATGCGCCGCGTGAAGATCACGCAGGCGAGCGACTACGATCTCGTCGGCGACGTGATCGACGAGATGCCGAGCGATGCGCCGCCGAAGAAGAAGCGCGTCTCGCTGAAGGTCATCGCCACCAACGCTACTTGAGCTGAATGGTCGTCGGCGCCGAGGACGTCGTCCCCGACTCCTGCGAGATGTCGACGAAGTCGCCGGTGCGGCCGATCACGACCAGCTCCCACGAGCCGGTGTCGTCGGCGATCGTGCCGGTCACGCGCTCGCTCCGCGGCAGCGCCTCGTTGCGGTTCACCGCGAGGACGAGCGCGCCCGGCTGCACGCCGTTCTGGCTCGTGAGCTTCCAGGTGTTCGGCTCGGTGCCCGTGGTGATCGACGGCGCCGTCGGGGGAGGCAGCGGGAGCGTCGGGCTCGTGCACGCGAGCGCGAGCGCGGCGCATGCCGCGAGGCCCAGGGAGCGTCGACCGAGCCGGCCCATCAGCAACTTTGTAGCACGTCGCTCGCGCCGCTCGCCACCCGCCGAAGTACGCATTTTCGTGGAGTTTGTGCCAACATGGTTGGCAGGTCTGGTCCGCCCGGTCCGAGAATTCCCAATCCGGCGCAGACCGCTCTAGATTCAGAGAGGGTCCGGGGACACCCGGGGTCCCGCAGGCAGGCGTATGGCCGACCCGAGCGTTTTCCGTCCGACCGCATGAAGATCTGGCTCCGGCCGCTCCCGTTCGCTCTCGGCCTGGCGTACGTCGCGGCCCGCGCGGAGCGCGCGCCGGTCGATGACGCCGCCGCGAGCCGCTCCGCGGCGCTCTGCGGGGCGCTCGCGCACGAGGGCGTGGCCTGCGGGGCCGAGGACGTCGTCTGGCTCGACGGGCCGGCCGGTGTCCGCGGCGCGATGCGCGACGGCGCGCGCGCGCTCGTGCGGGGCAAGGACAAGGAGGACGCGATCGATCTGTGGTCGGTGCGCACGCGCCTCTCGCCCGAGGGGCGGCTGCTCGACGTCGGCGACGCCTTCAACATCACGCACTCGACGGGCGCCGACGAAGGGCTGCCGGTCTCCCACGGATCGCTCGTCGCCTACCTCGTCTCGGTCGACGGCCGGCCCGAGGCGGTGCACGTCATCGATCTCGCGGGCCACGGCGCGAAGGCCTACGAGGAGCTGACCCGCTTCCAGCGCGCGCAGGTGAAGATCGCCGACCTCCAGGCCACCGGTCAGGCGCGGGGGATGAAGAAGACCGTCTACGCGCTCGTCCCCTCGCCTGCGCGCGCGGAGCTCGCGTTCCGTCCCGACGGCATGCTCGAGGTCAAGACCGACGCGCGGAGCATCGTGATCGACGCGGCGAAGGGCAACGTCGCCGACGGGATCGCGTACGTGCGCGTGACGCCCGAGATCGTGGCGAAGCCGCCGACGTTCGCGCCGTGGATGAGCGATCGGCTCCGCGCCGTCTCGTGGTTCGGCGACGAGAAGAACCAGGCGTTCAAGGCGATCGTCTTCACCGCGCTCGAGTGGATCAAGGGCCGGAAGGCCGCCCTCACCGGCGACACCGGCGAGCAGGAGGCGCAGGAAGACCTCGGAGCCTTGCAGTCGAACCAGACGGCGCAGGCGAACTTCCTCGATCCCGAGATCGGCTGGCCGCCGCGTCCGCTCGAGCCGCTCCCCAGCATGAAGCCGGCCATCGCCGGCGAGGGGCAGTGGATCAGCCTCGACAAGGACTCGTTCATCACGCCCATCCCCGGCGTGGCCTCGCCCTTCGTCACCACGTTCGTGCGCACCGATCCGGCCGCGATGCACACGCGCGTCTACGTCACGCTCTGGGACCCGCGGC
Organism: Labilithrix sp.; assembly: GCA_039809525.1. GTDB lineage: Bacteria > Myxococcota_A > Polyangia > Polyangiales > Polyangiaceae > Labilithrix. Next base: position 4,412 of record JBDHVD010000382.1, read on the forward strand.
TCGTCGCGCTCCACATGGAGGCCGGCACCGTCGAGCCGGTGAGCGCCACGGGCGAGGCCGGCCCGGGGCAGATCCCGCGCACGCCGGAGGTGATCCGCCACGTGGTCGCCGGCTTCAACGGCGGCTTCCAGGCGACGCACGGCCAGTTCGGCATGCAGGTCAGCGGCGTGCTCTACCTGCCGCCGAAGGCATACGCCGCGACGGTGATGGAGCTGCGCGACGGGACGACCGCGTTCGGCGCATGGCCGAAGGATCCGAAGGTCCAGGCGGCGGCCGAGGTGCCCGACGAGGTGCTCTCGTTCCGGCAGAACATGACCGCGCTCGTGCAGGGCGACAAGTACAACCCGTGGGGCCGCGCGTGGTGGGGCGGCGTCCCGCCGGGATGGCACGACACCGTGCACACGACGCGGAGCGGGCTCTGCATCACGAAGGAGGGCTTCGTCGGCTACTTCTGGGGCAACGAGATCGGCCCCGAGCCGCTCGGCCGCGCGATGCTCGTCGCGCGCTGCGCGTTCGGCATCCACCTCGACATGAACCCGGGCCTCGCGGGCTTCGAGTTCTACAACATGCAACCTGCAAGCACCTTCCAGCCGCTGGGGAGGCCGCTGCAGCCGGACTGGGAGTACGAGGGCACGCTCAAGGACATGCCCGAGTTCAAGTTCCGCGCGCGCCGGATGATCAAGAGCATGGGGCACATCCAGTTCCCCCGGTACATCGGGCGCGACGGACGCGACTTCTTCTACCTCACGACCCGCTCGGTCCTGCCGGGCGCGCCGATCGATCCCGAGGCCGTGTGGCGGGTGAAGGGCCTCCCGCAGCACGGCTTCCCCTACGCGATGGCGATCACCGCGCTGAAGCTGCCGGCGCCGAGCGACAAGCGCGTGCGCGTGCTCCGCCTCGACCCGCGCACCGTGCGGATCGACGCGGCGGATCCCGGCGCGGGGACGGACGCGCAGGTCGTCGCCGTGTTCGGCAAGCCGGCGCGCGCACCCGGGGCGCGCCCCGCGGACGCGGGCGCGGCGCGGCCGGCGGACAAGGCCGATCGCAAGCTCTTCCTCGGGCCGCACGTCTTCTCGATCGGCCGGACGGCGTCGCCGGGCTCGGTCCCGATCGCCGACGTGGCGCCGGCGAACGCGCCGCCCCCGGCGGATGCGCGGGCGGCCGTGGGGATCTCCGACGAGGACGGGATGCTCCAGTGGGTCGAGCTCCTCCCGGAGGACAAGGCCGACGCCGCGACGGCGGAGCAGATGCTCGAGCTCCTGAAGAAGATCGGCTGCTCGTCCCGCGGCCTCGTCACGAGCGACGTCCGGGCGTACCCGGGCGGCGCGCTCGACATCGGCGCCGAGGCGGCGGCTCCCTCCGCGGTCGTCGTCCGGCTGGTCCGGTCGCCGGCGCCGGGGGCCAAGCTGGCCTTCGAGGCGACGGAGATCGTCCCGCAGCCGGTCTGGCAGCCGCTCCAGTCCCAGAAGGTCAAGTGGCGCCCGACCCTCGCGCCCCCCGACAAACCCGCCGGGTCGGCCAGCGCCTCGGCCGGCGCGAAGCCGCCTACACCCCCGAAATAGGCCACGATTGACGGGATTGAGACGCGCGTTTCCGGCGCTCGTCCGTCAATAGAAGCGGGCCTTGGTTGGACGGGAAAATTTCGCCCCGGCCGTACGCGGGCAGGATCCGAGGCGTGCTCGGTTGCATGAGCACGCCGGCCAATGAGCCCGAGGACGTCCGAGCGAGGAGGTCGATTCACGGATCAAAGTGTTTTCTCTGGGGATTTGCGGCGTGGGAGCGTCTCACGCCAAAGCGCCTGGTTCTTCCCCGTCGCGCGCGGCGACGCGGACGTCTCGGCGAACCGGAGAGCTCGACCGCATCGTGATGAAGGCGCTCGCCAAGAACCCCGACGAGCGCTACAAGTCCGCGCGCGAGCTGTACCGAAACCTTCCACGGTTTCATCGACAACGGTCCAGGTTTGCGCCCTTCCGCGACGCGTGACGACGTCGCCGCGATGATGCGCCGGACCTTCGGGGCGACAGGGACGGGGCGTATCATGGAGTTTCAGGAGACGCGGATGTCAGACGAGAACAAGGGCGGGTCGGACCTCGATATCTTCGAGGGCCTCGGCAAGAAGAACTCCGAGCGGAATCCCGTCTCCACCCCGCAAGCGGGCACCCCAGGGGCTCCCCCGCCTCCGCCCGGCTCGGGCGCGCACGTCGCGAGCAAGCCCGCGGCGGACATGAAGAAGACGCTGCTCGGGATCCCCGGTCCCGCGCCGACCTCCCCCTCGCTCGGCAGCGAGCCGAGCGTGCCCGCGCCGCCCTCCGCGCGGCCGGCCGCGCCGCCGTCGGGCTCGATGCGCGCCGTGCAGGCCGCGCCGTCGTCGCCGAGCAAGCCGCCGCCGCCTCCCGGCCGCGGCTCGCTGCCGAACCTCGCGGCGACGCAGCCCTCGAGCCAGCCGCCGCAGGCCGTCGCGTCCCCTTCGCAGTCGCCGAGCGCGACGCAGCGGGTGAGCAGCCCGCCCCCGATCCCCGCGCCCGCGAGCACGCGCCCGGGACCCGTCGCGATGCCCGCCGGCGCCGCGTCGTCCTCGTCGACGCCGGCCGCCGCCAAGAAGAACGGCGGCAAGCTCGACATGGACTGGGACGACGACGACGAGGCGACGCACGTCTTCGACAAGGAGAAGAACGAGTCGGCGCCGTCCGTCACGACCACGCCGCAGGTCGCCGAGCCCGAGCGCGCGAGCATGGATCACATCCTCTCGTCGCCGCCTCCGCCGCCGCGCGCGTCGCAGGCCCCCGTCCCGCCCGCGCCGACGCCGGCCGCGGGCTCGGCGCCGCCCCAGGCGGTCGGGACCGGGACGCTGACGGGCGTCGGCACCGCGACGCTCTCGGGCGCGTTCGGTGCGCTCGGCCAGACGAACGGCGCGTCGTCGTCGTTCAAGTCCGGCGCGCCGCCGAGCCAGTCGATGCGCTCGGCGCCTCCGCCGCCTCCGCCCGCGTCGGGCGGGATGCCCACGACCCCGTCGGCCCCGCCGGTGCGCTCCGCGTCGAACACGACGCATCCGATGCCGCCGCCGCCGCCCTCGGGCCGGACGACGACCGCCCCGATGCACATGCCGCCGACTGCGCTCGGCCAGCAGCGCCCGGTGTCGGCGCCGCCGCCCGCGCAGGCGCCGATGCCGTCGCAGCCTCCGGCGCACGCGTCGCACAGCGCGCCGCCGCACGCGCAGAGCGTTCCTCCGCAGCCGCAGCTTCCGCCGGTCAGCCGCAACATGGAGGCGACCGCGGTCGTCCCGCGCGCCCAGCAGGGCAGCAAGGCGGGCCTCGTCGTCGGTCTCCTCCTCGCGGTCATGGCGATCGCCGCCGCGGGCGTCTACATGCTGATGCCGCGCACCGCGACGCTCGTCGTGAACGTCGCCGACAACAAGGGCGCGCCGGTGAAGGGCCTCGAGGTGTCGGTCGACGACAAGCAGGTCTGCACCAGCTCGCCGTGCATCGTCCCGAACGTGAACGCGGGCGTGCACAGCGTGAAGGTCAGCGCGAACGGCTACGAGCCGCTCGCTCCCCTCGCCGTCACCGTCGAGGCGCGCAAGGACCTCACGAAGGACTTCTCGCTCACCCCGAGCAAGGCGGTCAGCGGCACGGGCTTCAAGGTCGCGGGCAACCAGCCGGGCGTGAAGCTGCTCGTCGACGGCAAGGACGTCGGGCCGCTCCCGCAGGAGATGCGCGACCTCGAGCCGGGCGACCACAAGCTCAAGTTCGTCGGCGGCGATCGCTACGCGCCGCTCGAGAAGACGGTCAGCGTCGCGAAGGACGAGATCCTCGACCTCGGCAGCGTCTCGCTCAAGGTCGTGAAGGGCAAGGCCACCATTCAGCTGGGTACGCCCGGCGCGAAGGTGTACCTCGTGCTCGGCACGAACCGGAAGGAAGTGCCGCAGTTCCCGATGGGCATCGAGTTCGATCCCAACGAGCGCTGGGTGCTCGAGGCGACGGCGCCGGGCATGGAGGAGTACAAGCAGCCGATCACCTGGGACGACGGTCAGGCGGAGAAGACGTTCACCGTCACGCTGACGCCGAAGGGCCAGGCGCCGGTGGCGGCTGCTCCGACGCATGCGACGACGCCCGCGGCGCCCGCGCAGCCGGCGGCCGCTCCGGCGAAGCCGGCGGCGGCGCCCGCCTCGTTCCTCAAGGGCGAGCAGGGCGGCGACACGGCGAAGGCCGAGGCCCCGAAGAAGGAGACCCCGGCGGCCGCGACCGGCGAGGCGTTCCTCAACATCAACTCGCTGCCGGCCTCGACCGTCGTGCTCGACGGCAAGCCGCTCGGCCCGACGCCGAAGCTGAAGGTGTCGGTCTCGCCGGGATCGCACACCATCCTCTTCGTCAACGCCGAGCAGTCGCTCAAGAAGTCGATCTCGGTCGACGTGAAGGCGGGCGAGACGAAGGCGGCGTTCGCGAAGCTCCGCGAGTAACGCCCACCGACGTCGTCGCGAGCACCGCGAGGAGCTGCGACAGCGGAACGACGATCAGCGCGAGCTCGCCGAGCGGGCCCGCGCCGAAGGGTCCGAGCGCGATCCACGGCGTCTTCGCCGTCGCGAGCACGAAGGTGATCGTCGCCGCGGCGAGCGCGGCGATCGCCGCGCGGCGCGGCCACGGGAGCGTCGCGCCGAG
>JBDHVD010000383.1:0-9026 GCA_039809525.1 Labilithrix sp.
ACGTGACCGTGCGGCCGTCGCGGCGCGATCCCACGTTCGCGCGCGCGCTCGTGGAAGCGGTCGACGACCGATCGATCGTCCTCGACGAGGCGCTCGACGTCGCGACCGTCCGCGAGGGCGAGATCCACGTCTACGGACGCGACGACACCATCGCCGACGTCCGCGCCCGCGCGAAGGTCCCGGTGCGCGGCCACGGCAGCGGCATGGGCCTGGCGGCGATCTCCGAGCATGCCGATCTCGAGCGCGCGGCGAACGAGCTCGCGCGCGACGTGGTGATCTTCGACCAGCGCGGCTGCCTGAGCCCACGCATCGCGTTCGTCCTCGGCGACGACGCACGCGGCGCGGCCTTCGCCGATGCGCTGCACGAGGCGCTCGAGCGGCTCGAGGACACGGTTCCTCGCGGCGCGGTCCCCGCCGAGGAACGGGCCGCGGCCGGCCGTTACCTCGCGACGATGACCGTCGCCTCGCGGGCCCTCGTCGGCCGCGCGCACGGCATCGGGGTCGCGCCGCTCGATGCGCCGCTCCTCTTGCCTCCGCCGTACCGGCATGTCCACGTGGCGCCCGTACGCGGTCCGGACGCCGCCGCTCGGCTCGCGGCGCCGTACGCCCGAGCCCTCACCACGATCGGCGGTGACGACGGTCCGCTGCGTGCAGCGCTTGCGTCGGCGCTCGCCATTCGCGTGCGTTCGGCCGCGCTCGGTCGGATGCAACGTCCGCCGCTCGACGGACCGGTCGACCTGCGCGATCTCGGGAGGTGAGGGCGGCCGCCCGCGCAACTTCCGCCGCGCGTCCTGCGCGCGTGCGCACACCTTGCAGCGCGCACGGGGCATAGATCGTCGAGCACGCCGCCGCGCGCGCGATCGTCGCAGCGTCCAGCTGAGCCACGCGACGTCGCGCATGGCGTTCGGCCCCGCTCCCGCCGCGGGACCTCCGCCCAGGGCCGGCGCGCGGGCACGACGCGCACGATCGGCCAGTTTCTCCCTGGCGGCGACGAACCGACTGCGCCTTGCGGGCGCGCCACCGGCGCGCGTGCGGAGCTCGGCATCGCGTCGTTCGTCACCACTGCCGAGCGCCGGCGCACGCTCCCGCTCGCGCTTCCAAGCGGCCGCGGGCGCGACCGAAAAGCGGGCTCGGGATCCCGAACGACGCAGGCATGAACCTCGCAGCATGTGTTCATCGAGATGATGATGATGATGAACAAGCCGCTCATCCACGAGGACGAGGACGATGACGTCGAGGTCGTGGCGCTCGCTCGCACGACCGCCGTCAACATCCGCTGTCCGGGAGCTGCTCATACGCACGGCGAGGCGTGCGTCATATGTGACGCCGAGCACGACGGAACGGTCGAGGTGCTCGTCACCCACGTCGAGCGCGATGCGCTCTGCTCTGCTGCGCGCGGTCGGCCCTTCGATCGCTGGCTCGCTCCGCGGTTGATCAAGGTCGGGCTGCTCGAGCGGAAGGACGGTCGCCTGGTCCCCACCGCCGCCGGCCTCGCGCTCGTCCACGACACGTACGCCGCCGTCTGCTGACGCGCGCTCAGACGAGCGTCCGCGTCTCGCCCACGTCCATCACCCAGAGCCGCTCCCGATCGAGACCGCGTTCCGTCCACCAGGCGCGGATCCGCTCGGGCGGCTCGCCGATCGGCTCGTCGGTCAGCTGGAACGTCCCCCAGTGCATGCCGACGAAGCGGCGCGCGCCGAGCAGCTCGAACGCGCGCCCCGCCTCCTCCGGTCCCATGTGCTGGCCCTGCATGAACCAGACGGGCTCGTACGCGCCGATCGGCAGCATCGCCCAGTCGATGCGCGGGAACCGTTCGCCGATCGTGCGGAACACCTGCTCGCTGAACGCGGTGTCCCCCGCGTGGTAGCTCGTGCCCTCGCCGGGGAGGCGCGACTCGTAGACGAAGCCGCCCCAGAGGCGCTTGTTCCGATCCCACGGCGTGCGCATCGACCAGTGCTGCGCGGGCACGAGCGTGATGCGGAGGTCGGCGATCGCGTGTGACTCCCACCAGCCGAGCTCGACGACGTTCGTGAGCCCCGCGCCGCGGAGCACGTCGGCGTTGTCCTTCGGGACGACGTAGAGCGTGTCCTTTCCGATCTGCTTCAGCGTCGGCAGATCGAGGTGGTCGTAGTGCGCGTGCGAGACGGTGACCACGTCGATGCGCGGACAGTCCGCGAGCTCCACGCCCGGCGCGGTCAGGCGCTTGACGGTGTGGATGCGATGCGACCAGATCGGATCGGTCGCGAGCATCACCCCGCCGAGCCGCTGCACGAACGTCGCGTGGCCGATCCACGTCAGGTGCGGCGCGTCGGTCGATGCGAGCGCGCGCCCGTCGTTCGCGCGACGTGGCGTGGTGAAGGCCGCCCGTTCCCGCTTGCGCGAGAGCTGCCACTTCAAGAGATCGCCGATGCCCTTGTCGGGCGTCGTTCCGTCGAGGTTCCGGTAGAGCGGCATGGTGGAGTCACACTGGCGGCGCGCCGTGCGAAGAGGGTAGCGCCGCGCGTCCGCGGTGCCACTTCGGAGGAGATTCGGATGACGCACACGTTCTCTGCATCGATCGCTCTCGCTGCTCTCGCCCTCGCCTCGCTCGCGCTCGCCTGCTCCGGGTCGAGCACGACCATCGGGACCTCGAGCAATGACGGCGGCGCCGCGGAGCAGCCGGACGATCCGAACGCCGGCGATGCGCCGGCATCGAAGACGCCGTCGTCGAAGGTCGCGCAGCTCTGCGCGGGCCTCTGCGGCGATCAGGCGAAGTGCCGGAGCGACGAGGCGTCGATCTGCTACGCCGCGCTTTCGAACGACGCGAAGCTCTCGCAGCTCGAAGCGTGCGGTGCCGCGGGCAAGTGCGGAGCGGACGCGTGCGCGATCGCGACCACCGCCTCGAAGCAGTACGTGACCGCGTGTCGGGACAAGGTGGCGGCGTGCGGCGGCTCGATCGACGGCGTGAGCGCCGGCGACTGCGACGACGTCGTGCCCGTCTTCCGCGACGAGGTCATCGCGGCGATGAAGGCGTGCCTCTCCCGCGCGTGCGGCGACGTCACCGCATGCTGGAAGGATGCGGTCGAGGACGCCGAGCCGGCGGCCTGCGCCGCGCGCTGACGCTCGGTCAGGCCGTGGGGGCCGGCTTCGCCTTCACCGGGATGATCTGGACGCGGCGGTCCGGACCCTCGCCGTGGCTCTCGGTGCGGACGCCCTGGATGCCCTCGAGCGCCTTGTGCACCACGCGACGGTCGCGCGCGCTCATCGGGTCGAAGGTGATGACCTTGCCCTCCTTGGCGACGCGCTTCGCGAGCTTCTGCGCCATCTCCGCGAGCTGGTCCTCGTGACGCGCGCGGTAACCCTCGGCGTCGACGGCGATGTGCTTGCGCGGCTCGCCCGGCTTGTGGGCGACGCGCGTGGTCAAGTACTGGATCGCCTCGAGGACGCTCCCGCGCTTGCCGATGATGCGGCCGGCGTCCGGGCCCTCGATCTCGAGACGGATCTCGTCGGCCGAGCCTTCGCCGTCGTCGGGCGCGAAGGTGACCTCGGCGTCCATCTCCATCTTCTCGAGCAGCATCTGCACGAAGCCGAGCGCACGGGCCGCCTGGGGATCGGCCGGCTGGGTGGAGTCGAGGCTGCTTCGCTCGCCGCCCTGGTTCTGCTGATCGGTCGCGTCAGACACGTGCTTTTCCCTTTCCGAGTCCTTCGGTCAGCTTGGGGCTCTTGTCCTTCGGCTTGTCGCCCTTCTGCTTGACCACGATATCTCCGGAGCCGCCGCCCGACCGCGGCGCGACCTGCTCGACGACGAGCTGCTGGCCGATGCCGAGGAGGCTGTTCGTCAACATGTAAACACCGAGCGCGGCCGGGAGGAACAGCATCATCACGGTGAAGACGATGGGCAGCATGTACATCATCATCTTCTGCTGCATCGGGTCCATGCCCTGCTGCGGCACGATCCGCTGCTGCACGATCATCAGGCCGCCGAGGAGGAGGGGCAGCACGTAGAAGCGATCGGGCGCGGACATGTCGGAGAACCACAAGAACTTCGTGTGGTACATCTCGACCGCCGTCTGGAGCGTCGTGTACATCGCGAACCAGACCGGCATCTGCACGAGCTGCGGCAGGCACCCCCCGAACGGGTTGACGCCGTGCTTCTTCCACAGCTCCATCATCGCGAGGTTCTTCGCCTGGGCGTCGTCCTTGAACTTCTCGTTCAAGGCGTCGACCTCGGGCTTCAGCTTGCGCATCGCGATGGTCGTCTTGATCTGCTTGAGGCTCAGCGGGAAGAGCGCGAGCCGGAGGCAGACCGTCATCAGGATGATCGAGATGCCCCAGTTGCCGATCAGCCCGTAGAAGAAGCGGAGCACGCTCACGAGGAAGCGCGCGACGGGCGTGAAGTAACCGAGGTAGAGGACGTCCTTCAGCTTGCCGCCGCCGGCGGCCGAATCGAGGACGTCGCGCTCCTTCGGACCGAAGAACGCGATGTCCGAGTACGTCGCGGAGGCGTTCGGCGCGAGCTCCTTCGCCGGGTACACGAGCTTCGCGTGATAGACCGTCGGGGCGTTCTCGTCGTCGTGCGGCTGGCCCGGCGCGAGCCAGTCTTCGGCGAGGATCTCGCAGCGCGCGGGCTCGCCCATCGGGACGAGCGCCTGCGCGAAGTAGTGGCTGTTCACCGCGGCGTAGCGATCGACGCCGGGCACCGCGAACCAACCGGGCTTGAAGTCGTCCTTGCTCTTCTTGACGAGGTCCTTGCCCGAGGCGCACGCGAGCTCGGTCTGGAACGGCGACTGGCGACCGAAGCCGCCCTTCACGTCCTTGAGCAGGCGGTAGGCGGTCGTCGAGATCGCGTAGTCGTGCTTCTTCGGCGCGCTCGCGAGGTTCGTGATCGTCGTGTCGACCGCGAGCTCGAAGGGGCGGCCGGTGACGTGGATGTTCTTCGTGATGCGGACGTCCTCGTCCTCGTAGTGGAAGACGCAGCTCTTGCCGTCCGGCGGATCGAGCTTCCAGAGGAAGCGATCGTACTTGAGCTGATCGTTCGCGTCGGGACCGCGGAACGTGGTGCGCAGCGATCGCCAGCGCTCCTGGTCCGGGGTCGTCGACATGTCCATCCCCTCGTACTTGCCGCCCTCGAGGTGGAAGTGCGTGACGGCCGCGCCACGCGACGACAGCGTGGCGTCGAAGCGGTTGCCGTCGATCTTGCACAGCTCGCCCTCGGGCGGCGGCGGGTTCGCCTTGCCCGGCTCCGCCGGCGGATCGACCTGATCGGGCGCGAAGCCCGGCGCGTCGACGTAGCGCTCTTCAGGCAGCGCCTGCGGCTTGTCGTTGCCGCCGAACAGCCCGAGCGCAGGCGCGCCCCACTTCATGAAGACGATCACGCCGATGGCGATGATCGCGAGACGCAGGACACTGCTCCGTTCCATTCGAGCTGCTTTGCCTTCGGGATGGGGGCGGGGGTACGGGCGCGATCGTCCTACGCGGGAGGAGGGTCGTAGCCCCCCGGATGAAACGGGTGGCACTTACACAGGCGCTTGGCCGAAAGCAAGCTGCCCCGCATCGCGCCGTGCATCTCGAGGCACGCGAGCGCGTAGCGCGAGCACGAGGGCTCGAAGCGACACTGCCCTCCGAGCAGCGGCGAGAGCAGGAGCTGATACGCGCGGACGAGCGCGATGAGGGCGCGGGCGAACAACGCGTGCGGAACATGCGGCGGCAGGGCCGCTCGCGCCAGCGCCGGCGTCGAAAATTCACGTCCCACGGCGCGGCTCCCGTTCGCCGGGCGCGGCGCGGAGCGCGGCGGCGCAGCGGTCGAGCAAGCGCGGGCGCGCGCGCTCCCATTCGCCGCGGACGGCCGCGAGGCCGAGCGCGGGCGCGCCGTCCTTCGCGATGACCACGAGGTCGATCCCGTCCGGAACGAGGCCCGGCCACGTGCGGAAGCACTCGCGGCACACGCGCTTGACACGGCTGCGCGCCACGGAATTCCCGACCTTCTTCGTCACGACGATGCCCAACCGAGAGGGCGCCGTGGACGAGCCGAGCCGTTCTTGCGCGGCGACGAGCAGCACGAAGTGAGGTGTCGAGACGCGCTGCCCGGCCGACTGCACGCGGAGGAACTCCGCGCGCTTTCGGATCCTTCGGTCGCGGCCGAAGGAGAGGGCCACGCCCGCTCGCTCTACTTCTTGTAGATGCTGACCGTCAGGCGCTTGCGGCCCTTGCGACGGCGGTTCGCCAGGACCTTCGCGCCACCACGGGTGGACATGCGGGCAAGGAAGCCGTGCGTGCGCAGGCGGCGCTGGTTGTGGGGCTGGTACGTGCGTTTCGGCTTTGCCATGGTCCTGATCCCTGCGCCCCCGCTATGGGGTTTGGGGCGGCGGAAAATACACCCGACGGCAGGAGAGTCAAGCACGTGCGGCCGGCGACGCTTTTTCTTCCGGACGAGCCACGACCCGGATAGCCTGGGCACGCAAGCACTGCGTCGCGGTCAAAGGACGCGTGAGCTATCGGAATCGCCGCAGTTTTCCCCTGCTTTCGCGGACGGAAATGAGCGCCAAACGCCCTTCTCATCGCCTCCTTCTCGCGGCCCTCGTGCTCCTCGTGGCCGTGCTTTCCGGCCGGACCGCCGGGGCCCAACAGAAGACCTTCCACCTCGACCGGCTCGAGGTGCCGGGCGCTCCCGACGACGGCATCGCGCTGTTCCGGCCGGCGACCGAGCAGAGGAACATCGTCTTCGGCCAGGTCGGCATCGCCTATTCGCTGCGGCCGCTCCGCACGAAGAACATCACGACGGTCGACTCGCTCCTGCGGAACTCGCGCTCGAGCGTCATCCAGGACCAGTTCGCGATCTACGGCAACGCGGGGTTCCAGCTCCTCGACCGCGTCACGCTCGCGCTCGCCTTCCCGTGGTACCCGGTCCAGACCGGCGGCAACCCGAACTACCAGCCCGGCAACATCCAGGGCACCGGGCAGGCCCAGACCACGTTCGTGAGCACCGACGGGCCGTCCGCCGGCGACATCCGCATCGATCTCCGCGGCACGCTCTGGCGGAGCGACGACCGGCGCACCGCGTTCGGCGCGCAGGTCAACGTGTTCGCGCCTTCGGGCACCACCACGAACTTCGGCGGCGACGGCAGCACCGCGGCGATGTTCATGGTGAACTTCGAGCACACCATCAAGTGGATCACGCTCGTCGCGAACACCGGCGTCCACTTCCGCCCGCGCCATTCGATCAACGATCCGGTCAACGGCTCCGGGCTCGGCATCGGCAACGAGTGGCGCTGGGCGCTCGGCGCGTTCGTCCCGCTGAAGGACGGCAAGTACCGCGTCGGCGGCACGATCTTCGGTCAGACCGGCATCGAGAGCGATCAGAAGATCATCGGCGACACGTTCTTCACCTCGCAGAACACGCCGATCGAGGTCCAGGCCGAAGGCCGCATGCGCTTCGGTCCGAACGAGCACTGGTGGCTCGGCGGCGGCGCGGGCACCGCGATCCTGCGTGGCTACGGCGCGCCCGACCTGCGCGTGATCGCGCTCGTCGGCACGTACTTCCCGATCTCCGACTCCGACGCGAAGTCGCCCGATCGCAAGATCAAGATGCGCGCGAAGTGGCGCCAGGAGCGCGCGTCCGATCGCGACAACGACGGGATCCCGGACGACATCGACGCGTGCCCGGACGAGCCCGAGGATCACCAGGGCGGCGATCCGAACGACGGCTGCCCGATGCCTCCGGATCGGGACGGCGACGGCATCGCGGACCAGTACGACAAGTGCCCGGACCAGCCCGAGGACAAGGACGGCATCGACGACGGCGACGGCTGCCCCGAGGACGACGCCGACAGCGACGGAATTCCCGACGTGCAGGACGCCTGCCCGAAGGAACCCGGCCAGAAGAGCAGCGATCCGAAGAAGAACGGCTGCCCGAGCTTCATCAAGGTCGAGGGCAACGTCGTCCGCATCCTCCAGCAGGTCCACTTCGCGACCGGCTCGACGAACATCCTCCCGGAGAGCTTCCCGATGCTCCAGGAGATCGCGAACCTCCTGAAGGCCAACCCGGGCATCAAGAGGATGAGCATCAACGGTCACACCGACAATCGCGGCGGTGCGGACCTGAACAAGAAGCTCTCGCAGGGCCGCGCCGACTCCGTCATGCGCTGGCTCACGCAGAAGGGCATCGAGCCGAATCGCCTCGAGGCGCACGGCTACGGCCTCGAGCAGCCGATCGAGGACAACAACACGGAGGCGGGCCGCGCGGCCAACCGTCGTGTCGAGTTCAAGATCGTCGACGAAGAGGACACGAACAAACCGAAGAAGTAGCGGCGCGCGGCCATGGCCCTCCGCTACGTCCTGTGGCCGAGGCCCCCGCTGCACGCCGGTGCCGTCGGCGATGATCGCAAGACGTACCCGCAGTGGGTCGTCAGCATGGTCATCGTCACGGCGGTCTTCTGCCTGCGCGTCGTCGAGGACGCCACGGGCATCCCTCGTCGCTGGTCGCTCGGCTTCCTGGGCCTGATGTTCGTCTGGTACACGTTCCAGGTCTTCGCGCTGACGAAGCCGGGGCAGGGCTTTCCCAGCCGGACGGCGATGAACGTGCGGATGGCGGGAGACCTGCTCGTCAGCATGAGCATGTGCCTCGCGTTCTGCGTTGCGGGCGGCAACCCGCGGACGCCGCTCTGGATGCTGCCCGCCATCTACGCCGCCATCAACGGAGCCATGCCCGAGGTCGAGCCCTCGTTGACGCATCTCGCGGTGCACACGCTCGCGCCTCTCGCGACCATCCCGATCTTCCGCGCGGGCGGAGACCTCACGGGATGGAGCATCGCGGCGCCGGTCCTGTGCTCCGGCATCTCCGCCGGCGGCTATCACATGGTGGCGATGATCACCGCGCGGTGGCGCGACGTACGAGCCGAACAAGAAGCGACCGTGGCGGACCTCCGCGCCAAGCTCGCCGAGCGCGATCGAACGCGCCTCGCGCAGGACCTCCACGACTCGGTCGGCTCCGTGCTCGGCGTCGTCGCGCTCTACGGCGATCTCGTCGAGCGAAACGTCGAGCGCCCCGA
>JBDHVD010000384.1:0-8996 GCA_039809525.1 Labilithrix sp.
GGATGCTCGGCACCGCGGATGCTTCTCGATCGCACGACGACGATGAACGTTCGCTGTGACGTGTGCCGCAGGATGTTTCGTCCGGAGCTCGACCGGGGCCGTCTTGCGTGGGCGCTCACCGTCCCCTGCGGCTCGGTCGATCGCGTGTGGGTCGTCTGCTCGGCGCGGTGCCTCGAGGTGCTCGGCGATCTGCCCGCCCTCCTCTCCTCGGCGCGCGCAGGAGAGGTCGTCCGGATGAGGCTCCTCCGGCCGATCGGCTCGGCCTGATCCCACTGTGCTCGTCCGCCGCGCCCGTGCCGGCATGCTTCGTGTAGCGAGCAGCCCCGACGGTTCACCATGAATTCTCGCCCTCTCCGCGCCGCGGACCTTGCAAGCCTCGCCGTCGACTCGATGTGGGATGCGCTCTTCGACCTTCCGTCGGGCGACACCCTCGAGCAGTCGGTCTACGTGTTCTTCGACGTCTCGCAGCCTCCCGGCCGCGAGTTCGCCGCCTCGGCGCTCGCGCACGAGGAGGGCATCGGGCGCGAGAGCGCGCTCGCGTTCGTCGAGGCGACCGCAGCCGAGGCGCAATCGCGCGGCGACGCGGTCGGCGTCGGTGCGTTCTTCACCATCGAGGACCTGGTCACCGTGCTGTCGCGCTACGTCGTGGACGAAGGCAGCAAGACCGAGCTGACGCGCCTCGCGGCATGGCTCGACAAGCCCATCCCGCTCGGGACGTGTCGCCTCGTCATCGTCTCCGGGGTCGAGCTCCGCGCGAGCATCGCCCGCGTCGCGCGCGGCCCGCAGCCGGCCGCGCAGGCCGCGATGCTCAACTGACGTGGCGGAGTGACACGCGCGTCACGCCGGCCGATCGCAGCGGCATCGGTGATGCAACGGGATGAAGCATGTCGAATCGCGATCACCGCCGGGACGACGGCGACTTCATCGAGCCCGTGGCGTCTGGACGTGCGAAGGAGATCCCCTGGACGCATCCGACGCTCGCGCGACTGAGCGAAGCGGCGCGGCTCATCTATGCCTGCCTGGTCGACGGACGCTCGGAGACCGCCTGCGCGACGCTGCGCGGCGTCGACGTGGTCTGGCGCAACCGCTACAGCGATCGGCGGCGCGAGCTCCTCGACCGCGAGGCGTTCGACGAGATCTGCTTCGCGGTGCAGGAGCTCGTCGATGCCGGCCTGCTCATCCTGCGTGACGCCACGAGCGTGCAGAACGCATGGATCCGGCGTCCGTGGGAGCCGATGGTCCTGAACTGACTCGAGGACCGCCCGCCCGCCTCGCTTCACGGGCTCACAAAAGCTCAACGCCCCCTCGCCGAGAAAGACTCGGACGAGGAGGCGTCGCCGCCTGCCGCGAGGGCACGCTTACACGAACGAGCGCGCCGTGCCGCGACGGCGACCCGCCCACCCCATCACGAAGAGGACCGCAAGCGCACCGAGGATGCTGCCGATGAAGCCCGCCGCGTGGAGGTCGAGCACCGGCGCGCCCGCGATGAGGTTGCCGACGACGCCGCCGATGAAGGAGCCCACGATGCCGACCAGGGCGGTCGCAACGAGGCCCATCGACTGACGGCCCGGCATGATCGCGCGTGCAAGGAATCCGACGATGAGTCCGAACAAGATGAACATCAGGATCGACATGGTTCTGCTCCAGTCGCGGCGTGGAAGTGCCGCCCGGGGATCGCGTCGCAAGGCGTGAGCCAAGAGCGCAGAAAGGCGGAAGCTCCGCCGCCGAAAAGCGAAGCGCGTCCGTTGAAGGGCGCTCAGCCGCCGACTAAGAAGGGCGATCCCCGATGCTTCCCATTCGCCTGCGTGGGGCCGCGACGCACAACCTTCGCACGGTCGACCTCGACCTCGCGCCCGGCACGCTGGTCGCGCTGACCGGACCGAGCGGGGCGGGCAAGTCCTCCCTCGCGCTCGACACGCTCTACGCCGAGGGCCAGCGACGGTTCGTGGAGAGCTTCAGCCCGTACGCGCGGCAGTTCCTCGAGCGCCTCGAGCGTCCGCCGGTGCGCACGCTCGATCCGGTCGCCGCCACCGTCGCGGTGGACCGGCGCGCGCCGGTGAAGTCGAGCCGATCGACCGTCGCCACGCTGACCGACCTCGAGCCGTACCTCGCGGCGCTCTTCGCGTGCGAGGCGGTGCCGACGTGCCCCGACTGTGGAGAAGCGGCCGTCGCCACGAGCGCGCACGACGCGGCCGCGCGCGCGGCGAAGGACTTCGGCGAGCGCCGCGCGGTGGTGACCTATCCGGTGCGGATCGCGACGCCCGAGGCGTACCTGGAGGTGCGCGAGTCACTGGTGAAGGACGGCTATCGCCGGCTCGTCGTCGCCGGGAGCATCCGGGACATCGACGACGTCCGCCCGAGCGAGGCGGGTCGTCCCGACGTGGCCGTCGAGGTGGTCGTCGATCGTCTCCAGGTGGGCGCGCGCGACCTCCGCCGGTTGCAGCAGGCGATCGAGACCGCGTGGGACCGCGGCGGCGGGCGCGCCGATCTCCGAGCGGCGGATCCGGGCGAGACGGACGCGCACGTCGCCGTCGGCCGAGGCCTCGTGTGTCCGAGGTGCACGCGGGCGTTCGAGCCGCCGCGCGCCGGCCTCTTCTCCTACAACTCGCCGCTCGGCGCGTGCGAGGCGTGCCGCGGCTTCGGCCGCGTGATCGCCGTCGACTGGGACAAGGTCATCCCCGACCGGCGGAAGACCCTCGAGAACGGCTGCATCAAGGCCTGGTCGGGGAAGTCGAGCGAGTGGGAGCGCACGTCGGTCCTCGCGTACGCCAAGAAGAAGAAGATCCCCGTCGACCTCCCGTGGGAGCAGCTCACCGACGCGCAGCGCCGGATGATCATCGACGGCGAAGGCACGTGGGACGGCGGCAAGTACCCGGGCGTGGCCGCGTGGTTCAAGTGGCTCGAGAGCCGGACGTACAAGATGCACGTCCGCGTCTTCCTCTCGCGCTACCGCGACTACGTCCCCTGCACGACGTGCCACGGCGCGCGCCTCAATCCGACCGCGCGCTCGTACCTCGTCGCGGGGCTCGACCTCGGATCGTGGCACGGGCTCACCGTCGAGGCGGCCCGCGCACGCCTCGAGCAGGTCCGGCCGCAGAACGCGCAGGGCAAGCGCGTGAAGGCGGAGCTCGCCTCGCGCCTCGCGTACCTCGATGCGGTCGGGCTCTCGTACCTCACGCTCGATCGACAGGCGCGCACGCTCTCGGGCGGCGAGGCGCAGCGCGCGTCGCTCACCACCGCGCTCGGCGCGTCGCTGACGGGCACGCTGTTCGTGCTCGACGAGCCCACGGTCGGGCTCCACGCGACCGACATCCCGCGCCTCGCCGGCGCGATGACCGATCTGGCGAAGGCGGGCAACACCGTGCTCGTCATCGAGCACGATCGCGGCGTCGTCGAGCGCGCCGATCGGGTGGTCGAGATGGGCCCGGGCGCGGGTCCGCGCGGCGGCTCGATCCTGTTCGACGGCACGCCCGACGCGATCGCGAAGACCGACACGCCCACCGGCCGCGCCTGGCGCAAGGACCGCTCGCGCACGGGACGCGCCCGGCGAAAGCCGCACGGCACGCTCGAGATCCGCGGCGCCCGCGAGAACAACCTCCGCGCCGACGAGGTGAACGTCCCGCTCGGCGTGCTCTGCGCGATCACCGGACCCTCCGGCTCGGGCAAGAGCACGCTCGCCGAGGACATCGTCTACCGCGCCGTCGCGCGCGCGACCGGCGCGAGCAACGTCCCGAAGCCCGGGCGCTTCGACACCATCTGCGGCCTCGACGACATCCAGGCCGCCGTGCTCGTCGATCAGTCGCCGCTCGGACGCACCGCGCGCGGCAACGCGGCGACGTACACCAAGGCCTGGGACCGGATCCGCTCGCGCTTCTCCGCGGAGGCGGAGGCGAAGAGGCGCGGCCTCGATCCGGCGAGCTTCTCGTTCAACGTCCCCGGCAAGGGGCGCTGCGACGCGTGCTCGGGCGAGGGCTACGAGACCGTCGAGATGCAGTTCCTCGCCGACGTGATGCTGCTGTGCCCGGTCTGCCAGGGCAAGCGCTTCAACACCGAGGTGCTCGCCGTCCGTCACCAGGGCAAGACCGTCGCCGACGTGCTCGCGATGACCGTCGACGAGGCGCTCGCCGTCTTCTCGCCGAAGTCCGATCGCGACTACGTCCTCGAGAAGTGCCTCGAGCCGCTGGCGCGCGTCGGCCTCGGCTATCTCCCGCTCGGCCAGCCGCTCTCGACCCTGTCCGGCGGCGAGGCGCAGCGGCTCAAGCTCGCGCGCGCGCTCGGGCAGGACGCGGCGGGCACGCTGTTCGTCGTCGACGAGCCGAGCGCGGGCCTCCACGCCGAGGACGCGGAGCACGTCGTCGCCGCCCTCCGTCAGCTCGTCGACGAGGGCGGCAGCGTCGTGATGGTCGAGCACGATCTCTCCGTCGTCCGCGAGGCCGACTGGGTGATCGACCTCGGACCGGGCGGCGGTCCGCACGGCGGCGTCGTCGTGGCGGAGGGCACGCCCGAGCAGCTCGCGTCCACGAGCACGAAGACGGGCGAGGCCCTCCGCGCCGCGCATTCCGCCGCGCCCCGGGCGCCGCGCAAGAAGGAGGAGCGCGCCGGGCCGGACGCGATCGCCGTCTCCCATGCGCGCGAGCACAACCTGAAGGATGTATCTTGCAAGATTCCGCACGGGAAGCTGTGCGTGGTCACCGGCCCGTCGGGCTCGGGCAAGAGCTCGCTCTCGTTCGACGTCGTCTTCGCCGAAGGGCAGCGCCGCTTCATGGAGACGCTGACCCCGTACGCGCGGCAGTTCCTCCCCACGCTCCCGCGGCCCGACGTCGATCTGGTCACCGGCGTCCCGCCGTCGATCGCGCTCGAGCAGCGCACCTCGCGGGCGGGCGCGAACTCGACCGTCGCCACGGTCACCGAGATCGCCCACTACCTCCGCCTCCTCTACGCGAAGGTCGGCGATCTCTACTGCCCCGACTGCAACGAGAAGGTCGAGGCGAGCTCGCCGGACGAGCTCTTCGCGCGCCTCCGCACGCTGAAGGGCAAGCGCACGCTCTACGCCCCCGCGGTGCGCGAGCGCAAGGGCACGTACCTCGACGTCTTCACCAACGCGTCGCGCGCAGGCGTCGCCAGCGCACGGGTCGACGGGGCGATCGTGGCGGTCGATCCGCCGCCGAAGCTCACGAAGGCGAAGGAGCACTCGATCGATCTCATCGTCTTCTACGGCGCGATGAGCGACCTCGATCGCGCGACCTTCGACAAGGCGCTCGCCTGGGGGGCCGGCGCGGTGCGCATCGCCCCGGGCACGCCGACGCCGAAGCCCGCCGCCGGCGAGGAGATCTTCTCGACCTCGCGCGCGTGCCCCTCGTGCGGACAGGGCATCCCCGAGCTCGATCCGCGCTGGTTCTCCTTCAACACCAAGCAGGGCCGCTGCGAGGCATGCGAGGGCACCGGCGTCCGCGGCGGCTACGCCGACATGGACGAGGACGGCGCTCCGCAGGAGAAGTGCCGGACGTGCAAGGGCGATCGCCTCGCGCCGATCCCGCGGAGCGTACGCCTCGGCGGCGAGACCTATCCGCGCATGATGGAGCGCAGCGTCGCGAGCGCGGCGAAGAAGGCGGCGACCCTCGAGCTCGAGGGCAAGGCGGCCGAGATCGCGAAGGCGCCGCTCGCCGAGCTCCGGCGAAGGCTCTCGTTCGTCGAGCAGGTCGGGCTCGGCTACCTCGGCCTCGGCCGCGCCGCCGGGACGCTCTCCGGCGGCGAGATGCAGCGCCTCCGCCTCTCGGCGCAGCTCGGCAGCGGCCTGACCGGCGCGCTCTACGTGCTCGACGAGCCGACCATCGGCCTGCACCCGCGCGACACCAAGCGGCTCATCGCCAACCTCCGCGCGCTCGTCGACACCGGCTCGACGGTCCTCGTCGTCGAGCACGACTCGGAGACGATCATGGCCGCCGATCACCTGACCGATCTCGGTCCGGGCGGCGGAAAGAGCGGCGGGCACATCGTCGCCGAGGGCTCCCCGGCGCGCGTCCTCGCGAACCCCGAGTCGCCCACCGGCAAGGCGCTGCGCGATCCGCTCGGCGTGGTCCGCAAGAAGCGGCCGATGAGCGACGCGTGGATCGAGCTCGAGGGCGCTCGCGCGCACAACCTGAAGGACGTCACCTTCCGCGTGCCGGTCGGCCGGATGTGCGTCGTCGCGGGCGTCTCGGGCTCGGGCAAGAGCACGCTCGTGTCGAAGGTGTTCTTCCCTGCCCTGCGCAAGCAGCTGAAGCTCGTGGCCGACACGCCGGGCGCGCATTCGTCGATCAAGGTCCCGAAGATCGTCCGCCGCGCGCTCGCGGTCGATCAGTCGCCCATCGGGCGGACGCCGCGCTCGGTGCCGGCCACGTTCCTCGGCGTGTGGGACGAGATCCGGAAGCTCTTCGCCGCGCTCCCCGAGTCGAAGATGCGCGGCTACACGCCGGCGCGCTTCTCGTTCAACACCCCCGCCGGCGGACGCTGCACCGCGTGCGACGGCCAGGGATCGATCGTCGCCGAGATGGCGTTCCTCCCCGAGGTCGTCACCCCGTGCGAGACGTGCCAGGGCGCGCGGTTCGAGCCGGCGACGCTCGACGTGAAGTGGGCGGGCCTGTCGATCGGCGACGTCCTCAAGCTCTCGGCCGAGGACGCCGCGCGCGTCTTCGCCGCACATCCCAAGATCGCGCGCCCGCTCGCGACGCTCACCGAGCTCGGCGTCGGCTACCTGTCGATCGGTCAGGGCTCGAACACGCTCTCCGGCGGTGAGGCGCAGCGCCTCAAGCTCGCGAGCGAGCTGACCGCGGGCGTGGCGCACGAGCCCACGGTCTACGTCCTCGACGAGCCGACCACCGGCCTCCACCTCTCGGACGTCGGGCGCCTGGTGAAGGTGCTCGATCGACTCGTCGAGCGCGGGGACACGCTCGTCATCGTGGAGCACCACCCCGACGTCATCGCCAACGGCGACTGGGTCGTCGAGCTCGGGCCCGAGGCGGGCGAAGAGGGCGGAACGATCGTGTTCGAGGGCGAGCCCGCCGCGCTGACGAAGAAGAAGACGGCGACGGGCACCGCGCTCCGCCAGAGTGCGATCGCGAATGCTCGCGCTGAAGCTCCGCGCGAGGCGCTCGATCCTGCGTAGCGGCGCGCCACATCACGAACGCTGAGTTTCACCGGCTTTTTGCGGCTGTTCCGGAGGCATGCGCGATGCACTTCGGCTTCCGCGAAAGAGGTACTCAACCGTGGATCGTGGCCTTGCAACCGTCATCACGTTCATCTCCGGACTCGCCCTCTCGATCGCGCAGGCATGCAGCGACGATGCGCGCCCCCCGGCCGCGAGCCAGGTCGGCTTCGCGCCGGCGATCGGCGCGGGCGGCGGCGGCGGGAGCAGCAGCGGGAGCGGCGCGAGCCCGATCGGCGCATCGGCCGACGGCGGCACCGACGGCGGCGCGCGCGGCACGTCGACGAGCGACGGCGGGTTGAGCGGACAGACGGCCGCCGATGCCGGGACCGGCGGAACGACGACCGGCGACGGCGGCGCCTGAGCGGTTACCCTCGGAGGCGATGCGCCTCCTCGTCCTGTCGTCGTGCGTGATCGCGACCGCCGTCGCGTGCTCCGACGATCCCGCCTCCGCTCCGGCAGCTCCGATCGATCCGCCCGCCGACGGCGGCGCGCCGGACGTGTCGAGCGGCCCGGACGCGGGCCCCGACGCGGCGCCCGATGCCGGTCCCGATGCGCGCCCCGCCCATGACGCCGCCGACGCGGCGTTCGAGGCGATGATGCTCTCGTTCTGGGACGGCGGACGGGGCTATCTCCGCTCGGAGCGCCCGCAAGCGAGCGCGCTCACCGGCTACTGGATCTTCGCGCAAGCCTTCGACGCGACCCTCGACTCCGTCGCGCGGACCGGCGGCCGCTACCGGGGGCTCATCGAGACCTTCTACCTCGCGCAGGACGCGGTCGGCTGGTCGCGCGACTTCTTCGACGACGAGAACTGGATGGCCCTCGCGCTCCTCCGCGCGTACGACCTCACCGGGCGGGCGAAGTACCTCGCGCGCGCGAAGGAGCTCTTCGCCGACATCATGACGAACGCCGACGATGCGAGCTGCTGCATCGCCTCCGCCCCCGGCGGGCTCTGGTGGGATCGCCCGCACACGCAGAAGGCGACCGCGGCGAACGCCGGCCCCGTCGTCACCGCGGTCCGCCTCTGGCAGCGCACGAACGACACGACCTACCTGGACTTCGCCAGGCGGGTCTGGGCCTACTGGGACGCGCACATGGTCGACCCGGCGAGCCACCGCGTGTTCGATCACGTGAAGCCCGGCGGGGAGATCGTGAACTACAGGTTCACGTACAACGAGGGCGAGATGATCGCCGCCTCCGTCGCGCTCCACGAGGCGACGAAGGATCCGAAGGTCCTCGCCGAGGCGCACGCGATCGCCGGATGGATGATCGCGAACGAGACGAAGGTTACGGCGCTCGGGCCCGTCCTCCACGACGGCGACGACGCGTCGTGCACCGGCGACTGCCCGCAGTTCAAAGGCATCGGGTATCGCGGGCTCGCCGCGCTCCACGCCGCCGATCCGCGGCCGGAGTACGCGAAGGTCCTCGATGCGACCGCCGAGAGCCTCCGCACGGTGGCGCGCGATCCGACGAGCGGCCTCTTCGGCGTCGACTGGACGAAGGCGCCGGGCAAGCTCGTCGTCGAGTCCGCGACGAGCGCATCGATGGCGCTGTCGATCCATGCCGGCGCGATCGGTCCGTACGGCAAGGCGCTCTCGACGCAGACGTTCGAGGCGGAAGAGGGCGTCCTCCACGCCGTGGGCCTCGAGGCGCAGCAGAAGGGCTTCACCGGGTGGGGCTACGTCGCCGGCTGGAACGGAGACGGGCAGTGGGTCGACTTCGAGGTGAAGGCCGCGCCCGGCGCGTACGACCTCGTCTTCCGCTACGCGGCCGGCGCCGGCGACGCGAGCCGGCTCGTCCACGTCAACGGCGT
>JBDHVD010000385.1:0-8995 GCA_039809525.1 Labilithrix sp.
GCCGGCCTCGGTGCCCGCGTCGGCGCCTGCGTCCGCGCCGGCCTCCGGGCCCGCGTCGGGCGCCGGGAGCGCGGGCAGCAGCGCCGCGATGTCGGGCACCTGATCGACGCCGACGAAGGTGTAACCGTCGGCCTTCAAGAGCGGGACGATGTACTTCACCATGTCGACGGTGTTGCCGCCGTTCACGTTGCCGGCGTTCGTGTAGAGCGCGTCGTGCATGAGGACGATGCCCTTGCCGACCGCGGCGATCTCCGTCCGGTAGAGGTCGCCGCAGCCTTGCGAGGTCTCGTCGTGCTCCTGCCAGCACGACCAGTCCGCGGCCGAGACGCCGGCGACGTACGCGCCGCCGATGTCCCAGTCTACGTGCCCGACGTACTTGCTCATCGCCGACGCCTGGAGGGCGTTGTAGACCTTCGTGTCGTACGCGCCGAACGGCGCGCGGAAGAGCAGCCGGTTGTTCACCACGTAGGGCGCGATGAGCGTGTCGACGTCCGTCAGCTCGTCGACGATCTTCGTGTTCGTCTGCTTCGTGAGGTCGAGATGGTTCTGCGTGTGGTTCGCGACGACGTGCCCGTCGGCGACGAGCTGCGGGAGCACGCCGAGGTGGCCGTTCTGCTGCGCGTTGTGGTTCACGAAGAACGTCGCGCGGATCCCCTGCCCCTTCAGGTACGTCGAGAGCTCGCTCGTCCGCGCATCGGGCCCGTCGTCGAACGAGAGCGCGAGCTGCTTCGCCGCGAGGCTCGTTCCCCGCAGCGGCTGCGCCGCCGGGCTCAGGGCCTCCGCGCCGCTGCACGTCTTCTCGTTCTTCGCCGGCTCGGTCGAGGGGCACCCCGCGAGCAGCACCATCGACATGAACGCGGCTCGCAGCGGGCGCATCGTCTTCCTCTCAGTGATGGTGGGTGTGGACGCGGACGCGTCGTGGCGTGGTGGTCGCTGCCGGCGGACACGGGTCGCCCGCGTCGACGCCCGAGGAGCCCCCGGAGCTCGTGCTCGATCCGCCGCTGCTGCTCGAGCTGCTGCTCGTGCCCGCATCCGGCGTCGCGTCGGCGCCGGCGTCCTTCGGCGGGAGCGGCGGCAGCACCGCGGCGATGTCGGGGACCTCGTCGACGCCGATGAACGTGAAGCCCTTCGCCTTCAGGACCGGGACGATGTACTTCACCATGTCCACGGTGTTGCCCTTGCCCGCGTCGATGTTGGTGTTGCTCGAGTCGCCGTAGTCGGCGTCGTGCATGAGCACGATGCCCTTGCCCGCTCCCTCGATCTCCTGGACGTACAGATCGCCGCACGCCTTCGACGTCATCGGCGTCGTCGCCGGCGGGCCGGCCTGGCCCTGCCAGCAGGCGAAGTCGGCCGCCTGCTTGTTCGCCGGATCCAGGTTGTCGCCCGCTTCCCATTCGATGTGGCCGACGTACTTCTTCATCGGGCTCGCCTGGAGCGCATTGAACACGTCCGCGTTCCACGCCCCGAACGGCGCGCGGAAGAGGAAGCGGTTGTTCGGGACGTAAGGCGCGATGAGCGTATCGACGTCGGTGACCTCCGCGACGATCTGCGTGGCGTTCTGCGTCGTCAGGTCCGGATGATTCTTCGTGTGATTGCCGATCACGTGCCCGTCGGCGACGAGCTGCGGGAGCACGTTGATGAACGCCGCCTGCTGCGCGTTGTTGTTCACGAAGAACGTCGCGCGGATCCCCTGCCCCTTCAGGTACGTCGAGAGCTCGGCCGTGCGTGCGCCCGGTCCGTCGTCGAACGAGAGCGCGATCTGCTTGAGCGCCATGCTCGTGCCGAAGACCGGCGCCGCGGTCAGCGCCTGCTGGCCCACGCATGCGGGAGGCTCGCTCTTGTCGTCGCCGGGGCAGCCGGCGAGCGCGAGGGCGAGAAGCGAAGGAGCAGCCACGAGGGCGAAGGCGCGCATCTTCCCGATCGTGACGGAGTGCCACCCGCCGTCAAGCAAACTCTCGTGCTAACGTTGCCGCCCGCTTGAGTGACACGACGCCCCGGACGCCCGCCGAGTCGAGCGTCGAGACCAGAGCAGCGATCCGCACGGCGGCGTGGGGGCTCGCGATCTACACGGCGACGCGGGTCGTCGCCGTCGTGCTCGCGTCCGCGTCGATGGCGTCGGCGGTCGCGCAGGCGATCGCTGCGGAATGGGGCGCCGGCCGTCTCGGCGTGACGTGGAGCGACGCGCACGCGCCTCCGCCGAGCAGCGGAAAGATGGCAAGGCGGGCCGTGATCGGGGCGGCCGCCGGCGCGATCGCCGCGGCGGTGCTCCTCGCGCTGGCCGCGGCCACCGGCGCCGCGCTGGTGGAGAAGACGGAGGGCGCGCTGCCCTGGTCGCTCGTCGCCGTGGGCCTCGTCACCGCCGGCCTGAACGCGATGCGCGACGAGCTGATCCTCCACGGCGTCACGCTCCGCGCGCTCTCGTCGGTCGCGTCGCCGCTCGCGCGATCGCTCGCGTGCGGAGTCACCTCCGCGGCCGCCGCCCTCGGAGAGCCGTCCGCGAACGTCCAGGCGGTGCTCGCCCATCTGCTGCTCGGCATCGCGCTCGGCTCGCTCTGGGTGCGTGATCGCGGGGCATGGATGGCCTGGGGCGCGCACACCGCGTGGCTGTTCGTCGTGGGGACGCTCTTCGGCGGCGGGCTCGCGGACACGCGCGTCGCGAGCTCGTCCTGGGGAGGCGGCAACGCCGGCATCCTCGGAGGCACCGCGGCGGTCGTGGCGCTCGCGCCGATCGCGATCGTGGCCCTTTCCCTCGTCCGTCGGGTAGGATCGACGCCCAAGGATGGCGGATAGCCAGCGGCCGTTCAGCGAGGAAGGCGAACCGCAGTCGCGGCGCCTTACGCCCTCGATCGGGCTCACGCCGGAGTCGGCGCGGGTGGAGGCCGACGTCACCGTGGACTCGACGAACGAGGACTTCCTCTTCCATCTCTACCGGGGCAGCGAGCTGCTCCAGGACAACCGGGTCCACGAGGCGAAGGAAGAGCTCGAGCGGGCGCTGCACCTCCAGCCGCGCGACACGCAGGGGCAGGACCTGCTCGCCGTCGTCTACTTCCGCCTCGGGCTCTATCCGCGCGCGATCCAGATCTTCGAGCAGCTCCGGAGGAAGAACCCGCGCGACACCGCGCTGCTCCTCAACCTCGCGCTCTGCTACCTGAAGACCGGCCAGGCGCCCGCGGCGCGGAGCGCGCTCGAGCAGCTCGTCGAGATCAACCCGGGGCACGCGCGCGCGTGGGGCTATCTCGGCCTCGCGTGCGAGCGCGCCGGCGATCTCACCGCGGCGGAGGAGGCGTTCCGCCACGGCGGCCACGATCAGATGGCGCGCCGGATCGCCGAACGCCGTGCGCTCTCGCAGGCCCCGCCGAACGGAGCGGCGAGCGAACGCGAAGAGGAGCCGCTGCCGACGCGCGACGTCCACGAGATCCGCGACGTCATGGCGACGGCGTTCAAGGAGCTCGACGCGGGCGAGCTCGCGTTCGCGCTCGCCGAGCCGGTCGTCGACTCGCCGCGCGAGAGCACGGGCTCGTGGCGATCGATCGAGCTCGGCGCGCCGCTTTCGCCGCGGCGCGAGACGAAGAAGCCGGACACGAAGGACGGCCCGCCCTCGGCGAGCGGCGCCGCGGTCCCCCGGCTCGCGGGCCCGGCGTCCGACGGGCGCCGGACCACGCTGCTCGTCGGGGCCGCGCCCGCGCCGGTCATCCATCATCACGAGAGCGGCGTGCCGGGCTTCGACAAGATCCCGTCGCCGAAGCCGCCGGCCTACGCGGTCGACGAGAGCGGCGTCCCCTCGCTGCGCCATCCGGTCGTCGCGGTGCCGCCGGTGCGCGGCGGCAGGGCACGGCTCGATCCGCCGCCCGAGGGCGCGCCGCGGATGAAGACGCTGCCGCCGCCGCTCCACAAGCCGCCGACCGCGCCTCCGCCTCCGGTCTCCGAGCTCGCCGCGCAGTCGTCGGTCGACTTCCCGTCGAAGGACGGGCTCGCGGTGCATCCGTCGGGCGTCGTGCTCGTGGCGACCACCGAGTCCGGCAGCGGGTTCGCCGCGCGGCTCGAGGCGCTCCGTGCGTCGTCGAACGGGCTCACGATGAAGCTCCTCGAGCGCCAGACGAAGGGCAAGCCCACGGGCGAGTCGTTCGGCGGCGTCGGCAGCCCGGTGGTGCACGCCGCGGGCGACGGGCAGCTCGTGCTCGCGCCGCGCGCGGGGCGCAAGCTGTCCTCGTTCGTGCTCGACGACGAGATGTGCTTCGTGCGCGAGGAGGTGCTCCTCGGGTTCGACGGCGCGCTCACCTACGAGAACGGCCGCCTGGCGACCGGCGAGGGCGAGTTCGTCGCCGTCGTCCAGCTCCGCGGCAAGGGCGGCGTGGTCCTCGAGGCGATCGGCGAGATCCTCACGCTCGACGTGAAGGCCAACCGCGGGATGAGCGTCCGGCGCGAGGTGATCCTCGGCTGGTTCGGGCGCCTCGTGCCGCGCGCCCTCGCCCCCAGCGAGGCGCCGTGCGGGCAGCGCGGTCTCGTGAGCTTCGCGGGCGAAGGGCGTGTCCTCGTCGCGAGCGCGTGATAATCGTCTCGGCGTGCCGGATCCGCCCCTGTCCAGCCCGCGGCTCGACCCGCGCGTGCGCGCCGAGCGCCGGCGCTCGATGCGACAGGACGCGCTCAACCTCCCGAACGCGCTGACGTTCGGCCGCATCGTGATGATCCCGCTGTGTCTCTGGTTCCTCGACCAGGACACCGCGCGCTCCGGCTTCT
This sequence comes from Labilithrix sp., assembly GCA_039809525.1. Classification (GTDB taxonomy): domain Bacteria; phylum Myxococcota_A; class Polyangia; order Polyangiales; family Polyangiaceae; genus Labilithrix. The sequence goes on from JBDHVD010000385.1 coordinate 4,738, forward strand.
GGTCGGCGCTCGTGTTCACCGCCGCCGCGCTGACCGACGTCCTCGACGGCTATCTCGCGCGGAAGCTGAACGTCGTCAGCGTGCTCGGCAAGCTCATCGATCCGCTCGCCGACAAGCTCATCGTGATGGCCTGCCTCATCTGGATGGTCCCGATGGGCCGCATCCCCGCGTGGGCGGTCATCGTGCTGCTCGCGCGCGAGTTCAGCATCACGGCGCTCCGCGCGGTCGCCGCGAGCGAGGGGGTCATCATCTCCGCCGGTCAGGAGGGCAAGACGAAGACCGCCCTGCAGATGATCGGCATCATCGCGCTGCTCGCGGGCTACCCGTACCACGTGCACCTCTTCGGGATCGATCTCGGGATCGTCGATCTGGTGAAGGTCGGGCGCGTGCTCGTCTATCTCTCCTTGGTCTTCTCGGTCGCGAGCGCCGCACAGTACGTGTCCCTGTTCGCCGAGGCGGTCGAGGCCAAAGAAGAGAAGCGAAAAGGTCCCGAGAGCACGCGGGACCTGTGACCGGGCCGGCCGCGGCTCGGAAGCTGCTTGCCACCGGGCGAGATTCCGTGCCATCAAGGGGCCCAGGATGAACGAGCGGATCCGGCGCAAGCGACGCACCAAGGCCGCGGCGATCGTCACGGTCGCCCTGGTCTCGGGTTGGATCGCGCTCAGCGCCTGCTCGAACATGAGCGAAGGCGAGCGCTGCCAGGTCGCGAACAACAGCGACGACTGCCAGGACGGCCTCATCTGCCTCCCGGCGAACCAGGTCAATCCGAACTACGCCAACGCGGACCGCTGCTGCCCGCCCGACCGCACGAAGGCGACGCATCCCGCGTGCACGCTCCTCCAGAGCTCGGTCGCGGGCGACTCGGCGCCGCCGGCCGACACCGGTCCGGTGGGGACCGACTCGGGCGGCGACACCGGCACGGACGCGGGCTCGGACGCCGCGGACGCCGACGCCGGCGAGCTCGACGCCGCGGACGCCGCCGACGAGTGACATGTCCCCCGCGACCCTCCTCGAGCAGGCGCAGAACGCGCTCATGCTGTCGATCGCGGTCGCCCTCCCCGTCCTCCTCGTCGCGGCGATCGTCGGGCTGATCGTCGCCGCGTTCCAGGCCGCGTCTCAGATCCAGGATCCGACGATCGCGCATCTGCCGCGCCTGCTCGCGGTGGTCGCGGCGCTCGTCGTGCTCGGGCCGTGGATGGGCAGTCAGATCGGCACGTTCGCCGAGCGCATGCTCACGATGGCCGCGACGCCGCGCTGATCACGGCTCCGGCAGCACCCGGCGCTCGAGCACCGGCAGCGTGCACGTCACCGGCGGACGGCTCGTCGGGCTCGTCGCGAACGCGGCCACCAGGCGCTCGACCGCGCGCTCCATGTCGGCGAGCTTCGCCTCGGGGTCGCGGTGCATGACCACGACGCCGACGACGTGGTCGTCGTGCAGGCGCCCCTCGACGAGCGCCCACTGGTGCGCGGCCTCGTAGCCGTTCGGCTCGGTGCCGAGCGCCTTCTGGATCTCGGGCGCGCGCTTCGCGATCGCGTCGGCGTCGCGCGCGCCGAGACGGACGAAGACGTGCTCGCAGTGCCCGGTCCAGGGCTGGGCAGGCTTCGCGTTCCGCACGAGCACGCGCGCGTCGAGCGGCGACGGGAGCTGCACGAGCGGCTTCGGTGAGCCCGCATGGAGGAGCGCGGAGCGGCCCGCCGCGCGCGCGACGACCCAGACGTCGTCCTCGGCGCGCGCGAAGACCGCCTGCGCCTCGTTCGTCGCGACGCGCGACGTGGTGACGTGGAGGCCCTGCCAGTTGCGGCTCGTCTCGGGATCGATGACGTCGGAGAACGCCGCTTCGTACTCGATGCGTGGCAGCCCCTCCGTCTCGCCCGCGAGCGGGATCTTCGAGCAGGCGCCGCGCGGCGCCGGACAGCGGCGCACCGCGAGCTCGCCCGCATCGGTCACGTACAGCGCGCCGTCCTTGCCGATCGACGCGGCGCCGAACGCGCTTGGAGCGTCCTCGAACACGCGACGGAAGCCGCCGGCCTCGAGACGCTCGAGGGTCGAGCCCTCCTTCGCGCCCGGGCACTGCACGACGACGCTGCCGTCGAATGCCGGCACGAGCCTGCATCCGCGCGACGACTCGCGCTCGAACGTCGCGGGCGCGTCCCCGCCCTTCCACGAAGGCGGCAGCACGTACGCCAGGAGCTTGCCCGGCTTGCCGAGCGAGAGCGCGACGAGCGCGCCGTCGCCGCGCACCGCGAGCGACGTGATCCCGCTCGGCAGCTCGGCGACCGGCGCATCGTCGGCCGGAGCGCCGACGGCGACGAGCCGGCGGCCCATCGCGCCGATCGATCGATCGCGCCAGCGGACGACGAGGTGCGTCTCGAGCGGAGGCGCCGCCTGGAGCTTGCCGGAGGCGACGGCGTATCGCTTCTTCACGCCCATGCTGCCGACGAACAACCCGTCGCCGAGCGCGCCGTCGACGTGATCGAGCGGGACCCACGCGTCGGGGTAGCCGATCAGCGACTCGCTCTCGGGGAACACCGGCGCGAGCGCGTCGAGCGCGACGACGGGCTCGAGCGAGCCGTCCGCCTTCGCCTCGTAAGGGACCGAGCCGGCCAGCACCACAAGGCGCCCGTCGCCGGTGGGGGTCATGGCGAGGTCGTACGAACCCGTCGCGACGATCCGCAGCGTCGGATCGCGTCGCGGCGGCGCCGCATCGACCGCCGCGGCCGCGCTCGGTGCGGCGTCGGGGCCGCCCGCGTCGGGCGCGGCCTTCGACGCGGTCTTGCAGGCGGAGACGGCGAGCAGCGAGGCGAGGACGGCGGCGGGAGCCGCGGCGCGCAGCGACATGACCGGTAGAGATTACGCTCCGGGAGCCCCGTCGCTTCCGGCGCCCGATTGACCCTCGGCCGGCCGTTTGGTACGTCGCGTCACGACAATGAGTGAATCCTCACTCAGTTTGCGGGCGGGGCGTTCGGGGGGCGGAAAGAGCAGCCGGAGCGCGACGCGCAAGCGGACGGCGAACGGCGCGAAGAAGCGCCGCGTCGGCGACAAGCGCGATCGCATCCTGAAGGCCGCGGTGAAGGTGTTCGCGCGGACCGGCTTCCACGCCACGCGCGTCAGCGAGGTGGCGAAGGCGGCCGGCGTCGCCGACGGGACCATCTACCTCTACTTCAAGTCGAAGGAGGAGCTGCTCGTCTCGCTGTTCGAGGATCGCGTCGAGAAGCTCCTCGCGCACATGGCCGAGCAGCTCCCGAAGGAGCCGAACGCACCAGCGCGCCTGCGATCGATCATCGACATGCAGCTCGGCCTGCTCGAGGGCGAGCGCGAGCTCGCGGAGGTCATCACGGTGATCCTCCGCCAGTCGACCCGCCTGATGAAGGAGCTCGCCGCTCCCCACTTCCTCGCGTACCTCGACGCGATCGCGCAGGTGATCGCCGACGGGCAGACGACCGGCGAGTTCCGGCGCGACGTCTCCCCCCACGTGGCGGCGCGCGCGATCTTCGGCGCGCTCGACGGCATCACCCTCACCTGGGCGCTGGGCAAGGCCGAGCAAGGCGCGCTCGCCCGCGCGGCCAGCCAGCTCACCGACATCCTCCTCCGCGGCCTCGCGCCGTGAAGCGGCTCGCCGATCGCGCACGCCTGCTCGCCGAGGCTCGCGCGTTCTTCGCCTCGCGCGGTTACCTCGAGGTCGAGACGCCGATCGCCATCCCCTCCCCCGGCCTCGATCTGCACCTCGACGCCTTCGAGGCCGTCGGCGGGCGCACGCCGCGCTTCCTCAGCACGTCGCCCGAGTACCAGATGAAGCGCCTGCTCGCCGACGGGCTGCCGCGCATCTTCCAGATCACGCGCGCGTTCCGCGCGGGAGAGCTCGGCGAGCGCCACAACCCCGAGTTCACCATCCTCGAGTTCTACCGGGCGCACGCCGGTGCCGCCGCGATCATGCGGGACACCGAGCAGCTCGTCGCGCGCCTCACCGGCGGGAGCGTGATCGTCGGCGGACGCACCATCGACGTCCGCCCGCCGCTCGAACGCATCACCGTGTGCGAGGCCTTCGAGCGGTACGCCGGCGTCGCGCCGGAGGAGACGCTGCGCCTCGCGGCGGAGGACGAGGACACGTTCTTCGAGAAGCTCGCGTTCGTCGTCGAGCCGGAGCTCGCGAAGCTCCCCCGCGGCGTCTTCGTCGTGGACTACCCCACGACGCAGGCGTCGCTCGCCCGCAAGAAGCCGGACGATCCGCGGTTCGCCGAGCGCTTCGAGCTCTACGTC
>JBDHVD010000386.1:0-8992 GCA_039809525.1 Labilithrix sp.
GTCGTAGCCGTGAGACCCGACGACGATCAGGTCGACGTCGTCCTCCGACGCGGCACGGCAGATGGCCTGCCACGGCGTACCGACGGCGACGTGGAGGCGCTCGACGAGATCGGTGGGGACGTCGCGCGCTGCTTCCTCGACCGCGACCTGCGCGCGCTTCTCGAGGATCTTGGTGACCTCGTCGGGGTGCATGAGATACGCCTCCGGCGGGAGCTCCGTCGGAAGGCTGACCGCGCGGAAGAGCACCAGCTTGGCGCGCGTGCGCCGGGCGAGCTCCGTGGCGGCCGCGAGGACCGCCTTCTGGCGCGGGGAGCCGTCGACTCCGACGAGGATCTTCTTCATGATGCCCTCCATCGAGCAAGGCGCACGCCACCCGGCGAGCGCGGCGTTGATGGACCGAAGGTAGCGCGGACGCGCACGTCGTGCACCGGCGCGCAAAGGCTGCAGGCGTCCGGCGGTCGGACGTCGAGCTCGGCCCGTGCGTCCCCGCGTGGCGCGTGGCTTGCTCGAGCTGCCGCTCCATGACGACGATGCCGACGGTCAGGCTCCCCCTCCGGCTGCGCACGCTCGTCCACGAGCGCGGGCCCGACGAGGTGAAGCCGGCCGTGCGCTGCCCGCGGCAGGGCCGGTCGATCGACGCGCTGCGCTGTACGGGCTGCGCCCGGATGCGGGCGATCGAGTGGGAGCCCGAGGTGGGCGGCGTCATCGAGTGTCAGGTCGAGCCCGACCAGCGTCCGGAGCGGGCCCATCCGGCGGACCGGAGGGCCGATCTCGCCGAGATCGCCGTCCGCACGACGCTCGAGGAGGTCATGTCGCCGGTCACCGTCTGCGTGGACGTGTCGGCGAGCGTCCGCAAGGTCCGCACGCTGCTCCTCGCCCGCGATCTCCGGGCGGTCCCCGTCGTCGACGCGCAGCTCAAGCTCGTCGGCGTCGTGTCGCGGGGCGACCTCCTGACCGCGTCGCTCGAGGCGCGCGTGGAGCAGGTCACGCCGGCGAAGATCCACATGCTGCCGGAGCACGCACCCGTGGCGTACGCGATCGCGATGATGGCGTTCGAGGGGATCCACGAGGTGCCCGTGGTCACCGACGAGGGCGAGCTCGTCGGGATGTGGGACGCGACGGCGGCGCTCCGCTGGACGGCGGAGCGAATGGGCTACGTGACGCCGCAGCGCGGCGATCAGTAGCGGTCGAAGGCGGGAGGATGACGGGCCGGACGCTCGACGAACGCGCGCACGAAATCGAGCGCGGAGACCATCCCGACGGCGACGCCGTGCTCGTCGACGACGACGAGGTGGTGGACGTTCGCGTCCGCGAGCGCGCGCGCGCCCTCGTCGATGGTTGCGCTCTCGCGCACGGTTTTCGCGGGCGAGGACATCCTCACGTCCTCTCCGTCCGCGACGTCGCGGAGAGAGACCACGCCGACCGGACGGTGCGTGTCGTCGAGCACCGGGACGGCGCTCACGCCGAACTTCAGGATCTGCGCGCGGACCAGCGAGAGGCGGTCGCCGTCGCGGACGTACAGGAGCTTCGGGTTCATGATCTCGGCGACGGTGCTCATGCCCGCACGGACGAGCAACGGCCGCGCCACGGCGCGGAGCGTCGCGGGAGCGGCGCGCGGCATGGCACATCGGCTGCAACGCGGGGGCCCTCGAAGTGATTGCTTTGGATTATGCTCCGCCGGTGGAGAAGCGCGTCGACGAGCTGAAGCGATACGTCCGCTTCTCGGCCGAGGATGCCCGCCTCCTGGCCTCGTTCCGCGAGCACGCCGCCCCGCACCTCGGGCGCATCGCCCAGGAGTTCTACGAGCGGATCCGCGAGCACGAGGACGCGCACGCGGTCCTCGTGAGCGAGGAGCAGATCCTGCGCCTGCAGGGATCGATGGCGCGCTGGCTCGACGGCCTGTTCGGCGGCGTCTACGACGCGGCGTTCTTCGCGCAGACCGACCGCATCGGGCAGGTCCACGTGAACGTCGGGCTTCCCCAGCGCTACATGCTCACCGCGATGGCGGTCATCCGCTCGTCGCTCACCGACATCATCGACGACCACGGGGGCGAGCACGCGAAGGGGACGCGCAATGCGCTCTCGCGGCTGCTCGACATCGAGCTCGCGGTGATGCTCGAGAGCTATCGGGAGAGCTACGTGAAGCGGCTCGAGCGCGCGGCGGAGACGGAGCACGAGGCGCTCTCGCGACGCGCCGCGCGTACCGAGCATCGCTACATCAGCGCGATCGAGCTCGCGCACCTGCTCGTCGTCGGCCTCGATGCGTCGGGGAACGTCCTGCTCTTCAACCGCGAGGCGGAGCGCGTGACCGGCTGGGCGCGCGACGAGGTGATCGGCCGATCGTTCGCCACCGTGTTCGTCCCCGATGGCTTCCACGTGCCGCTCGACGCCGACGGGGCGCTCGACGTGCCGCTCGTCACGCGCGCGGGCAAGACGCGCGAGATCCGCTGGCAGATCGCCCGCGCGCCGGCCGGGGCGGACGACGACGTGGTGACGTTCGCCGTCGGCCGCGACACGACCGAGGAGCAGGTCGAGCGCGAGCGGGCGCAGCAGCAGGAGCGGCTCGCCGCCGTCGGCACCCTCGCCGCCGGGCTCGCGCACGAGATCCGCAATCCGCTGAACGGCGCGCAGCTCCACGTGTCGTTCCTCGAGCGCTCGCTCGCGAAGTCGGCCGATCGCGAGGCGATCGAGGCGGTGCACGTCGTCGGCGACGAGATCCAGCGGCTCGCGCGTCTGGTGACCGACTTCCTCGAGTTCGCGCGCCCCCGTCCGCTGCAGCGCGCGCCCACGAGCGCACGCGCGCTCTGCACCCGCGCGATCCAGCTCGTGTCGGCGAGCGCCGACGCGGCGAAGGTCGAGCTCACCGCGGATCTGCCCTCGCGCGACCTCGTCTTCGAGGCCGATCCGCAGCGGCTGGAGCAGGTGGTCTTGAACCTCGTCCAGAACGCGATCGAGGCGCTCGCCCCGCACGGCGGCCACGTCGTCGTGCGCGCCCGCCGCGAGCCGCGGCACGTGTGGATCGAGGTGGAGGACGACGGGCCGGGACTGCCGGCGGACGAGCCGCCGGTGTTCGACGCGTTCTATTCGACGAAACCCAACGGTACGGGCCTCGGCCTGGCGATCGTTCATCGCATCGTGACGGACCACGGCGGTACAATCGACGTGGATAGCCGCCCCGGGCGGACTCGATTTCGAGTAAGAATTCCGCTCACCAGCCAAGGAACGGACGCATGACCAAGGCACGCATCCTCGTCGTCGACGACGAGGCCTCCGCGAGGAGCGGGCTCGAGAAGCTCCTCAAGCAATCGGGCTACGACGTGGCGACGGCCGCGGACGGCGTCGCCGCGCTGGACGTCGCGGCCGAGCGTGCGCCCGACGTCGTCGTCACCGACCTCAAGATGCCGAACATGGACGGCATGACGCTGCTCTCGAAGCTGCGCGAGCAGGACGCCGAGCTTCCGGTGATCGTCACCACCGCCTTCGGCGACGTGAACGCGGCGGTCGATGCGATGCGCAAGGGGGCGGCGGACTTCATCACGAAGCCGATCGACTTCGACGTGCTGTCGCTCGCGATCGAGCGCTCGCTCGAGCAGCGCGCCATCCGGGTCGAGTCCGAGAACCTCAAGCGGCAGATCCGCGAGCGCGACGGCGAGGGCCTCCAGGGCCTGCTCGGCACGAGCCCGGTGATGCAGAAGGTCTATCGCGTCGCCCGGCAGGTCGCCGGCTCGAAGGCCACGGTGCTCATCACCGGCGAGAGCGGCACCGGCAAGGGCGAGCTCGCGAAGGCGATCCACGCGCTCAGCAACCGCGCGAAGATGCCGTTCGTCTCGCTGCACTGCGCGGCGATCCCGGAGACGCTCCTCGAGGCCGAGCTCTTCGGTCACGAGAAGGGCGCGTTCACCGGCGCCGACAAGCGCCGCGTCGGCCGCTTCGAGCAGGCGATCGGCGGCACGCTGTTCCTCGACGAGGTCGGCGACATCCCGCCTCTCATGCAGGTGAAGCTGCTGCGCGTCCTGCAGGAGAAGATGATCGAGCGCATCGGCAGCGGGCAGTCGGTGCCCGTCGACGTGCGCGTGCTCGCCGCGACGAACAAGGACCTCGCCACCGAGGTGCGCGAGGGTCGCTTCCGCGAGGACCTCTATTACCGGCTCAACGTCGTGGCGATCGAGATGCCGCCGCTCCGCCTCCGCGCCGGCGACACCATCGTCCTCGCCGAGCACTTCCTCCACAAGTTCGCGCGCGAGAACCACAAGAACATCGACGCGTTCACCGACGCGGCGCGCACGAAGATCCTCGGCCACCGCTGGCCGGGCAACGTGCGCGAGCTCGAGAACGCGATCGAGCGCGCGGTGGTCATGAGCGAAGGGCCGAAGCTCGACGCCGAGGACCTCCCGTTCGACGCGGCGCAGCCGATCCAGGGACCGGTGCGCATCCCCGGCTCGACGATGGCGGACATCGAGCGCTACGCGATCCTCTCGACGCTCGAGGCGACCGAGGGATCGACCACGCGCGCCGCGGAGATCCTCGACATCAGCGTCCGCACCATCCAGTACCGCCTGGCCGAGTACGGGATGACGTCGAAGGACCTCCGCAAGTAATCGGGCCACCGGCCGCTACCTCGCCGCTCCGTGCATCGTGAGCACGGGGACCGGCGAGGTGCGCACGACGCTCTCGGCGACGCTGCCGATGAGCGCCCGGGCGATGCCCCGCCGGCCGTGCGTGCCGATCACGATGAGATCGGCGCCGAGCTCCTTGGCCTGCGCGAGGATGATCTCGCGCGCGTCGCCCTGCTTCAGCACGGAGGTGATCGGCACCTTGCGTCCGGCGAAGCGCTTCACCGCGTCGTCGAGCGCCTTCTGCGCGGCGTTGACGATGCGGCCGGTGAGCTCCGCGGTCGCCGCGACGACGCCGTCGGGCAGACCCACCATCGGGATCTCGAAGGTGTGAAGCACGAAGACCTTGGCGTCGGTGCCCTCGGCGAGATCGACCGCATAGGCGAGCGCCGCGTCGGAGGCCTCGCCGAAGTCGACCGGCACGAGGATGTTCTTGGGAGTGCGCATGATGCTCTCGACGGGAGCAAGACGCCTGCCAGCGCGACCGCGCGCACCGGTTGCGTCGGCGCGCAGAGCTCGCGCCTCGGCGGAGGCGGCGGAGCGCGCGGCTCGGGTGGCACGCGCGATGCTCGTTCACCCGGCACGTCATGTCCGCCGTGTCGATGCAGGAGGAGATCTGGTCCGTTCGCCGCCGCATGGTCGATGACCTGCTCGAAGAGCTGCGCGCGCGCGCGCGCGCGGCCGGCGATCCGCGCGAGGTCCGGCTCGTCGAGACGCACATCTCGTGGGTGCTCGTCGGTCCCGAGGTCTTCAAGATCAAGAAGCCGGTGACGCTCCCGTTCCTCGACTTCTCGAGCTTCGAGGCGCGCGAGAGCGCCTGCCGGACCGAGGTGCGCATCAACCGGCGGCTCGCGCCGCGGACGTATCTCGGCATCGTCCCGATCCGCCGGCGTCCCGACGGGCGCTGCTCGTTCGCCAGCGGCGGGTCGGTGATCGACTGGGCGGTGCGGATGGTGCGCCTCGACGAGGCGGGACGCGCGGACGTGCTGCTCGAGCAGGGGAAGCTCGGGCGATCGAAGGTCGACGCGATCGCCCACGCGGTCGCGGCGTTCCACGCGGACGCGGCGTCGGGCGCGGGGGTCGCGCGCTTCGGCGCGCCCGAGGTCGTCGAGCGCAACGTGGTCGACAACTTCAGCTCGCTGCGCGGCCCGGCGGGGCGCTTCGTCCGGGACGACGCCGTGTTCGAGATCGAGCGCTGGCAGCTCGCCTTCCTCCGCGGGCACCGTGAGCTCTTCGAGCGCCGGATGATCGAGGGCGCGGTCCGCGACGGGCACGGCGACCTCAGGCTCGAGCACGTCTTCTTCGGCGCGGACGACGACTTCGAGGTCATCGACGGCATCGAGTTCGACGATCGCTACCGCTTCGCCGACGTCGCGGCGGACGTCGCGTTCCTCGCGATGGACCTCGCGCGGCTCGGGCACGTCGACCTCGCGGAGCGGTTCCTCGCAGAGTATGCGCGTTCGGCGAACGACTTCGAGCTGTACCGCCTGGTCGACTTCTACGAGAGCTACCGGGCCTGCGTGCGCGCGAAGATCGCCGTGATCGTCGCCGGGGATCGCACGGCGCCGAAGGCGGTGCGCGACCACGCGCGGGCGGAGGCGCGCCGCTACTTGCTGCTCGCCCAGTCCGCGCGCCGGCGGAGCGTGCTCGATCCGGTGCTCGTCGCGGTGGCGGGCGGGATCGCGTCGGGCAAGAGCACGCTCGCCGATCGGCTCGGCGAGGAGCTGAGCGCGCCGGTGATCGACGCCGACCGGACGCGCAAGCACATGCTCGGGATCGCGCCGACCGCGCGCGCCGACGGCGGCGCGTGGCAGGGGGCGTACGATCCGACGTTCAGCGAGAAGGTCTACGCCGAGATCCTCTCGCGCGCCGATGCGGTGCTGGCGTCGGGACGGCCGGTCATCCTCGACGCCTCGTTCCGCACGGCGAAGGCGCGGGCGGCCGCGCAGGCGCTCGCGAGCGCGCGCAACGTGCCGTTCCGCCTCCTCGAGTGCGTCGCGCCTCCGGCGGTGTGCCGGGAGCGCCTGGTCCATCGGGACCGCGCGGGGGGCAGCGTGTCCGACGCGACGCCGGCGGTGTACGAGGCGTTCGCCGCGGGGTTCGAGCCGATCGTGGAGCTGTGCTCGACCGAGCACGTTCGCATCGACACGAGCACGTCGCCCGAGGAGTCCCTCGCGCAGGCGAGGCGCGTGATCGAGACCTGGCCGCGCGGGCTGGTCCAGTGACGCGAACGGATTGCGCGGCTCCGCAAGGGACGTGATGGCCCGGGATCTGCGCGATCGAAGATGACGCTGCGGAAGCGTTGGCCGTTTCCTTGCAGCCGCACCGCCAGCAGGAGGCCTGGTCATGGCACCGATGACGAAGAAGGACCGCCGCGACGGAGGAGACGCCTTCGTTCCCGACGTCGCGCGCACGCACGAACGCCTGGTCGACGACGAAGCGGAGTCCTACGCCGAGGAGTTCATCGCCGAGGCCACGTCGGCGGAGCACGTCGGCGCGGACGCGCGCGACGAGATGATCGCCGAGGAGCTCGGGGGCCCGTTCCTCGAGCTGGTCCGCGATCCCCGCGCGAAGACGTTCAAGTTCGTGACCGAGGAAGAAATGGAGACATGAGCGGATGACGCACCCGATCCTCCGCCTCGAGATCGTCCGCGTCGACGGCACCCGCGCGACGCTCCACCGCGTGTTCTGCGCGCGCGAGCGGCGCTCGGTGCTCGTCGAGAGGTGCTGCGCGTGCATCCACTGCGAGCGCGTGGTCGATGAACCGGCGCCCGCGGTGGTGTGCGCGGTGCCGCCGGCCGGGGACGACGAGCCCGAGGTCGGCGCGTTCCTGCGGGAGGGCGCGGTCGTGCTCTTCGACGAGGGAGGGGAGACGATCGAGATCACGGACGAGCTCGGCGCCCCGACGTCGTGCGCGCTCGTGATCCACGAGAGGACGCCGCTGCGCACCGCGCTCGGGGCGCTCGCGGCGGCGGAGCTCCACGAGGCCGCGGTCGTCGACGACCACGGCGTCCCGCTCGGGGTCTTCCGCGCGGCGGACGCGGGGCTCGCGCGGACGCGGACCCCGTGACATCCTCGAGCGCCGGTGCAGCGCTCGCTCTCGTTCGTCGTCCTCGTCGCGGTCCTCGCGACGTCGTGCGTGCTCGCCGTGCGGGCGGTGGCGCGGCGAACGCTGTTCCCCACGTCCGAGGTCCCGGTGGCGGCGCTGCCCGGCGATCTGAGAGAGACGACGTGCATCGCCGCCGACGGCGCGCTCGTGCGCCTGCTCGAGAGCGCACCGCCGGCGGCGCACGCGCGGACGGTGGTCTACTTCCACAACAACCGCGAGACGATCGAGGCGCGCGCGGACCTCGCGCGGGCCCTCGCGGCGCGCGGCCTCGGCGCGGTGCTCGTCGAGTACCGCGGTTACGGACGCTCGCCGGGATCGCCCACCGAAGCGGGGCTCTACCTCGATGCCGAGGCGGCGCTCGATGCGCTCGCGGCGCGAGGCGTGGGCCCGGAGCGCGTCGTCTTGTGGGGCACGTCGCTCGGCAGCGGCGTCGCCGCGGAGATGGCGCGGCGTGGGAGGGGCGCGCGCCTCGTGCTGATGACGCCGTACACGTCGATCCCCGAGCTCGTCACGAACGTCGCGCCCTTCGTCCCCGCCCGGACGCTCGTTCCCGACGCGTTCGACACCGGCTCGAAGACGTCGGCGATCGGCGTCCCGACGCTGGTGATCCACGGAGACGCCGACGAGATCGTGCCGTTCGCGATGGGCCGGGCGATCGCGCAGGCGATCCGCGGCGCTCGCCTGTTCGCGATCGCGGGCGGGCGTCACGGAGACCTCTTCGCGCGCGAGGGGCCGCGCCTCTACGAGGCGGTCGCCGAGCTCGCCCGCTGACGGCGCAGCGCGCGGAGCGCGAGCGCGGCGGTGGCCACGATCGAGCCCTCGGAGAGCCAGACCACCGCGCGATGCGAGGGGGTCGCGCCGAACACCGCCCGCGAGAGGCGCACGGTGAACCACTCGTCGACGTCGGGCGGCGCGGTGCCCGCGGGCTGCCTCTCCCATGCCCACCGCGCGAGGGTGGTGAGGAAGCACTCGCCGAGGATCCACTGCGAGAGCTGCGAGACGAAGACGAACGCGAGCGCGTAGACGGCGTAGGCACGCGACAGCCGCGGGTGCCGGCGCCACACGAGGAGCGGCAGGCCCGCGGCCCACGCGACCATCGCGATCGCGTGGAGGAGGTCGATCAGCGTGGCGACCATCGCACGCCCTGCCGCTCGAGCTCGCCGGCGAGCTGCTCCGCGAGTGCGCGTGCGGTCTCGTAGTCGGCCCGGCGGATGGCGTCCTCGAGCACGGCGGTGAGCGCGCGGACGATCGCGAGGTCGTGGCCAGCGCC
>JBDHVD010000387.1:0-8969 GCA_039809525.1 Labilithrix sp.
AGGCCGAAGCCGCAGCCGATGTCGAGGATGCGCCCCTCGTCCGGGAGCAGCAGATCCATGACGCTGAGGAGCTTCGGGCGCAGGATCGAGAAGCGGACGTTCGCGTAGGCGCGCTCGAACGGCGGGAGCGCGCGCGCGATCTTGCCGATCGCCGCGCGGCCGTAGATCTCCGGTGCCTCGAAGCGGCGGTCGCCCGGAGCCGGGCGCCCGAGGACCCGGAGGATCCGCGTCGAGACGGGCTCACGCTCGGGCGTGCTCGGGAACGAGGACATCGGGCCCGCGCCTTAGCATGGCGTCGCGGCGTGGTCACGAGGACGTGACCGCATCCTCCGAACGCGGCGCGCCGACCGCGACGATTCCCGCCTCGGCCTTGCGATCCCACTGGCGCATGAGCATCCCGGCGAGCAGCGAGAGGAAGCCGATCGCGACCTCGTGATCGTCCTCGAACATGTCGATCAGCACCTCCCGGCTGCCACGGAGCAGGACGACGGGCTCGACCGCGACGAGCTCGTTCCATCGCGGCTGACCGACGAGCGACTCGGCGCCGCCGACGACGTACCCCGGACCGATCGGCTGGACCGACTCGCCTTCGCGCCAGCGCAGCTCGAGCATGCCCTTCACGACGAAGAGCGAGTGATCCGCGCGCTCGCCCGGACGCCAGAGGACCGTCCCGGCGGGGACGCGCACCTCCTGCATCCGCCGCGCGACCCGCGCGACGGAGTTGACGTTCGCCTTCGTCATCGCGCGCGATCGGCGGAGGACGAAGATGCGTTCGACGATCCCGAGCTCGCGGTCGCCGATCAGGTGATCGAACGGGACCGACGGCGGGACGAACGGCGGCGGCGGCGCCTGCTCGTTCTCCGCGATGAGGCGCTCGGCGACCCAGCGGAGCGTGCCGAGGAAGACGGAGAAGTGGTCCTCGAACATCTCGTCCATCGCGTCGGCGCGCACCTCGTAGCCCTCGGTGTACGCCTCGGCGATCGACTCGGTCGCGCCCGCGGTGCGCGCGAGGACGGAGAGGAATCCGACGCCTCCCGGCGCGCGCACGGTGCCGAGGTGCTTTCCCTTGCGGCGCATGGTGACGGCGCCGGCGGTGATGAGGAAGAACGCGCGCGGGGGATCGTCCTCGCGGATGATCACCTCGCCCTTCTCGAACGAGCGCGCGCGGAGGGCCGAGGCCAGCTGCGCGAGCTCGCCGCTCGAGACGCCCTTGAACACGGGGACGCCGCGCAGGCGCATGATGCGCTCGGTCAGCTCAAGCTGGCGCACGCGTCGCTCCTCGTGCGGCCGGCGGCTCGAACAGGTCGCGCGCCTTGTCGAAGAGGCGCCTGCTGATCGCGTTCGCGTCGAGCGGCCCCGGCGTCGCCGAGCGGCTCCCGGTGACCGACGACGTGTCGAGGCCGATCTCGACCGCGCGGTACTCCGCGAGCGTCCTCATCGTCGTGCCGCCGCGCACCAGGATCTCGAGGAGCGCCGCGTCGTAGGTGACGGCGGCGTCCGGCGGCGCGGAGCCCTCTTCGCCCACCAGGCCGAGCACGCGCTGCCGGAGCGGTGGACGCACGAGGTTCTCCACCAGCTCGAGGCTCGAGGCCCGCCGCTTCGGATCGCGGCTGCGGAGGCCGCGCGCGATGTCTTCGAAGTCGTTCCCGTAGAGGAGCTCGAGCAGCAAGAACAGCCGCTGGGTCGCGTGGGTCTCCTTGTCGCGAACGAGGTCCACGAGCAGATGGTGCGCCGCGCGCAGCGGATCGACCACGGCGAGGGAGGTCGGCGGCTCGTCGCCCTCCTGCCCGAGCGCGCTGCCCCACCGCCGGAGCTCGGCCGCATGATCGAGCGTCGACTCGGCCGCGCGGAGGAGGATCGTCGCGTCGAGCGCGAGGCCCGGGTCCGCCCGGCGCATCCTCACCAGCGCGCGCAGCACCTTGAAGCGCACCGCCCCGTCCTGCTCGACGAGGAGCTGCGGGAGGAGGACCGCCGTCGCCGCCTCCGGCTCGAACATGGCGATGGTGCGCGGGAGGTGCGTGCGCACGTCGCGCGCGAGATCGCTCGCACGCAGCGCGTCGGAGAGGGCGCCGAGCGCGCCGGGGATCTCGACGATCGCCGCGCGCGCCGCCGCCCGGAGCTCGTGGCGGCTCAGCATCGACACGAGGACGGGCAAGAACCGCGGGCTCTTGCGCGTGGCCATCGCCCGCGCGACCTCGAGCCGGATGCGGACGTCGTTCGCCGGGTCGGTCTCGCCGAAGGCGTGCGCCTCCTCGGCGAGCCGCACGAGGAGCGTGTCGAAGCGCTCGTGCTTCGCGGCGTCGTTCGTGGAGATGTCGCGGATCGCGCGCGCGAGCTCGGTCGCCGTCTGCCACGACCGGGCCGTGATCGCCTGCTCGATGCGCGCGTCGGCGTCCGCGTCGTCGATCCACCCGCGAGCGACGAGCGCGACGAGCGCGGTCGCCGCGACCTGTTCGCAGGGCTCGGCGAGGCGCTTCTCGAGCAGCGCCCGATCGGGGGTCACGGCGGTGCGCGCCCGGAGCGCCGCGGCGGCGATCTCGCGGTCGGGGTGGCCGTTGAGCCGGTCGGCGATCGGCACGAAGTCGGTGCGGCCGAGCGCGGTGAAGATCTCGAGCGCCCGCAGCACGACGTCGCGGCTCGGATGATAGAGGATCAACGCCGGGATCAGGCGCTCGCGCTTCTGCTCCGCGAGGAGCTCGAGCGACGCGAGCACCTCGACGTCGCGGCTCGAATTGAGCCCGGCGAACAGCGCCTCGAGCGCGCCGAGATCGAGCTCCGGGAGCTCCGCCTTCCCGCTGAGGCCGCCGGCCTTGAGCGTGTCCCGGAACACGTCGAGGTACAGCCCGCGAATGCTGACGACGAGCGCGAGCCAGGCGGTCGCCAGGGCGAGGACGAGCGCACCCAGCGTGGCGGCGTTGCCCGCGCCGACCATCATCACGAGCAAGATCCCGATCGACGCGATCGCCTGCCCGCCGCGCGAGCCCACCAGGTCGACGATCGGCTTGATGCGCTCGCGCGTGGCGTCCGGCACCGGGACGAGGAGCAGCTCGGTGCTCGTGCGGTGGATCGAATAGCGGAAGGTGCCGTCCAGCAGCTTGAGCGCGACGGACGCGAGCAGCACGCCGCCGGTCGCGAGCACGCCGCCGGCGGCCGCCGCCACGGCGAGCGGGAACAGGAAGAGGGCGCGCTGCACGCCGAACGTGCGGAACACCCACGGCGCGATCGCCAGCTGCGCGACGAGCGAGAGCGTGTTCGTCACGGCGTAGAACGTCGAGAGATACCGCGCGAGGGCGCGCGCGTCGGGCATCGCGCGGGCGACCTCCGACTTGAAGAGGAAGTCGGCGAGCGTGACGGTGATCGTCGAGACGAGCACGATCGTGAGCACGCGCCGCGCGAACGCGTTGCTCCACAGGAGCGACATGCCCGCGGTCATCGACCCGCGCTTGGCGGCGTCGGGATCCGGGGCGGGCGCGGGCGACGCCGCGACCCCGTCGCGCGCGGCCGCGGGCACACGCACCGAGAGCGCCGGCACGGCAGCGGCGACGAAGAGGATCGCCGCGCCGAGCAGCGCCTTGCGCGGCGAGTACATCGCGACGATCCCGCGCGCGAGCACGGCGCCGAGGACGCCGCCGAGCACCGCGCCGCCGCCGATGAACCCGTAGAGGCGCTTGGCCTGCGTCATCGTGTGGGCGCGGCCGAGCAGCGTCCAGAACTGCACGGTGACCCACGACGCGAACAACCC
This sequence comes from Labilithrix sp., assembly GCA_039809525.1. Taxonomy (GTDB): domain Bacteria; phylum Myxococcota_A; class Polyangia; order Polyangiales; family Polyangiaceae; genus Labilithrix. The sequence continues at coordinate 3,743 of JBDHVD010000387.1, forward strand.
CGACCATACGTACAGCGCGTAGAGCACCATCGGGCCGGGCGTCCCGTGCACCAGCACGTAGAACGCGGTCGTGACCGCGCCCGCGACGACGAGCGAGACCGCCACCCCGCCCTTCGAATCGGCCTTCGCGCCCCGCCGGCCGAGCTGGGCCAGGGCGAGCGCGAAGACGACGATGACGAGGTACATCCACGGGAGCTGAGCCGCGGGCAGCTTCGTCAGGAACAGCGCGTCGCGCGCCGTCTCCATGAGCGTGTGCCCGGTGGTGATCGCGAGCAGCGTGCCGAACGCGGCGAACGTCGTCCGCCGCTCGTCCGCGCGGACGTCCACCAAGCCGCGGAACGTGCTCATCAGGGATCCCAAGGGTAACCGACGCGGGCATGCGCCCTCGACGGTTCGATGCTCCCCCGGGATCGCGCGTGTCGCGCGGGCTCAGTCGATGTGGAAGCGGTAGTTCTGGCCGTTGTTCGAGTCGTACTCGTTGCAGCCGCCGACGTCGTTGACCTGGAACCAGAGGGCGAGCTCGCCCGAGCGCGGCAGATCGAGGACCGCGTCGATCTCCTCGCGGTCGGAGCCCTCGGGGCGGCCGGTCTGGAACGACTGCGGCTGCCCACCGGCGATCGAAGCGAAGCCGCTGATCGACCACTGCGGATACCCGCCCTGCGAGCGGCGGCAGTCGGGCAGGCGGTCCTGCTCGTAGCGGATCTTCACCTTGCTGCCGGCGCGGAGCGCGCCGTCCTGGGCGACCGACCCGTCCTTCTTGAACACGATCGAGGCGCTCGTATCGGGCGGAGGCCCGGCGACGTCGAGGTGGTAGTTCTGGCCGAACGCCGAGTCGTACTCCGAGCAGCCGAAGCGGCTCGTGACCTGGAACCAGAGCGCGAGATCGCCACCCTGCGTGAGCGGGATCGTGACCGGCTTCGAGACCCGGTCCTTGCCGTCGGCGCTGAGCGCGGTGGGATCGAACGTCTTCGCCGGACCGCCGTTCTCCGAGTAGAAGCCGGTGATCGTCCAGCCCGGGCCGCCGCCGCCGACGTTGCCCCGGCACTGCGGCAGGCGCTCGAGCGCGTACTCGACGCGCAGGCCCTTGCCCGCCGCCGGGCGCCCGACGAGCTTCGTCTCGAAGTCCGCGCTCAGCGAGAGGGTGGCTTCCGACGTGACGTCCGAGACGTCGCCCGCGGGCTCGGAGGAATCGACCGTCTCCGCCGAGCAACCGACCGCGACGAGACCGAGAACGAAGAGGAGCGCGTGACGCATGACCGGCCCGCTCGCAAGGTACGGGCCAGCGCCACATCGACCTACACCGGCCACAATCGCGGGATTTCCCGTGCGTCCGCGGTGTTGGAGGGTGCGATCTGGCCCGCTCGGGATGGATCACGGCTCCCCCACCCGCCCTCGCCGCTTGCGCAATCCCGGGCGCCGGACGCGACGAAGCCCGGTGGCCGCGAGGGCGCACCGGGCTCCGGGGTTCGTGCGTGACGGTTCGGATCGATCAGAGGCGCTTGCCGGTGAACGTCGCGACGACCGGCTTCTCACCGCCGTTGCCGGCGTTGATCTTCGCGGTCCAGAAGCCGCGATCGATGCGCGAGACGATCGCGTCGAGGGGCTGCCCGGGCGCGGGCGCGTCCCACATCTGCGCGGTGCCTTCCTCGAGGTGGAGGACCGGGATGTCGAGCGCCTTGATCTGGCCGATGACGACGCCGACGAGGACGTCGAGGCCGGTCGTGCACAGGCCTTCGATCTCCTTCGCGTGACCGACGCACACCTTGCCCGGACCGGTCGGATCGATGCAGCGGCTGGCGACGTCCTCCGCGAGCGCCTTGCAGTTGACGATGTTGCCGATCGCGGCGCGGAGGCTCGGGGCCTTGAGCTTGTCCTGCGCGAGCTTCTCCGCGGCGTAGACCGCGAACGAGCCGACGGGCACCGAGAACGTGTGATCGCCGACCTTGAGGCGCGCGGTCTCGAGCTCGGACGAGAGCTTCTCGAGCGCGACCGCGTTCGTCTTCGTCGTCTGCTCCGTGAGCTTCGCGACGAGCTCGGGCGCGTTGATGATGTGGCGCTGCTCGCTCCAGTTGTAGGCCATGCCCGCGATGGTGTGCTTCGCGCGCGCGTCGCCGATCGCGTCGCCCTCCGGGAGATCGAGCGTGGTGACCACCTCGAACTTCGTGACGATCGACGCGAGGTCGTCGAGGACGCCGGTGATCTGCTTCGCGACGGGGACGCTCTGGTAGAGCGCCTTGAAGACGTGGTCGTCGATGTACCCGAGCACGAGGTTCTTGATCGCGCCGGGGATGACGCCGAGGACCTGGTCGACGACCGGGATGTTCGCGGCGTCGAGCAGCTGCACGATCGTCGACGAGGGCTTCTCGCGGAAGTCGGAGAGCGCCTTCAGGACGTCGTTCGCGACGTCGGGGAGGACGCCGGTCGAGGTCAGGTCGAACTGGCTGTAAAGCTCGTACTTGCCATGGAGCTGCGGGACGAGCGGCTCGCCGTCCGGACCGACCGGGACGCCGTCCTCGTTCACGCCGACCATCTTGTCCGGGCCGTTGCCCTTGGTGCTGGCGTTCTCCGGCCGGTTCGGCTCGATGATCTCCGGATCGTCTCCGCAGGCCGCGACCGAGAGAGAGAGAGCAACTGCACCGACGAGTCCGAGGCGCTTGATCATCCCGTCCACCTTCCGGCGGACCTCTACAGCAAAGGCGATACCATCCCACATCGCACTCTCAGCGGATTCCGCCGCCACCATCACCGCCAGAACACGCGGGAATTTTGGGGTGTCATGCGCAATCTGCGCAGGTTCCGAGGGGATCCATGATCGATCCAGGTGGGGTCGTCGTCGCCCATGTAGGCGCGCCCACCCGGGGATGCCAACCCGGCGAGATCAGTAGCCGAACACGGCGCCGGGGACGCCCGTGTGCATGACGACGCCGTCGCCGAGCCCGCCGACGGTGTTGCTCCCCCAGCAGTAGACCGAGCCGTCGTTCAGCACCGCGCAGGTGCGGTTCTCGTCGACGTCGATCGCCTTCACGCCGGTGAGGTCCTTCACCGCGACGGGCTGGGTGGCGTCCGACCGGAGCCCGTTCCCGAGCTGACCGTGCTTGCCTCGCCCCCAGCAGCCGACGGTGCCATCGGTGTAGAGTGCACACGAATGCGCGTCGCCGAGGGCGACGGTCTTCGCCTTCTTGTCGCCGAGGTTCGGCGTGCGCAGTTGCGTCCCGCTCCCGCCGCCGCCGGAGACCTGCCCGACGTCGTTCGCGCCCCAGCAGCGGACGCTGCCGTCCTCGAGGACCGCGCACGTATGTCCGCCGCCCGTCGCGACGTCGGTCGCCACCGCGCCGACGGGGACCAGCGCCGGCTCCGCGCGCGGGCTGTTCCCCGGCACGCCGAGGCGTCCGTCCCACGGCGAGCCCCAGCACGAGACCTTTCCCCCGCCGTGGACCGCGCAGCTGTGGAGCCGGCCGATCGAGATCCGCGCGACGTCCGAGAACGGCGCGGTGGTCGGGCCCGCCGGGCCGCCGTCGGCGCCCGCATCGGGATCGCCGGGGACGGTGACCTGGATGATCGCCGGCGTGGAGACGTTGCCGCCGGTGCGGCCGAGCCTGCTGTCCTCGTTGAGGCCCGAGCACGCGACCTGCTTCGACGACAGGAGCGCGCACGTGAAGTGGTAGCCGGCGCCCACGTCGGTCGCCTCTCCCGTGGCGAACACGACGGGGTCGGGCTGCTGCCACGGCGTCTTGCCGTCGCCGAGGGCGCCGTAGCCCGCGAGCCCCCAGCACTTGATCTCGGTGCCGAAGAGGCCGCAGGTGTGGAGATCGCCGCCGGTGATCCGCTGCGCGCCGGACACCGCCGCCACCGTCACCGGCGATCCCGTCGCCTGGAACGACGTATCGGCCTGCTGTCGGTAGTGGTTCATGCCCCAGCACGCGATCGCGCCCGCCGGCGTGGTCACGCACGTGTGCTCGCGTCCCATGCCGAGCGAGGCCGCCGTGACGCCGTCGACCTTGAGCGGCACGTCGCTGAGGAGCCGCGTGCTCCGTCCGAGCGAGCCGTAGCGGTTCGACCCCCAGCACGAGATCTTCTCGCCGCCGCCGTGGACCGCGCACGCGAAGTCGTTTCCCGCGGCGATCTGCTCGATGCCGGCGAGCGCGTCGACCGCCACGGGCGAGGTCGTGCCGCCCGGCGGGTTCGTGTCGCCGAGCCCGAGCTGCCGCCAGCCGTTCGTGCCCCAGCACGAGACCGCGCCGCTCTTGCGCAGCGCGCAGCTGAAGCCGCCGCCCATCGTGAGCTTCGCCGCATCGGTCAGCCCCACGACGGGCGCGGGCGCGTCGATGTCGTCGCCCTTCGCGTTGCCGATCTGGCCCGAGCCGCCGCCGCCCCAGCAGCGCGCCTCGCCCGACGCGAGCGCGGCGCAGAAATGGCCCGCGACCGCGCCGTGTCCGAGGGCGACGACGCCGGTGAGCCCCGCGACCTTCACCGGCGTCGGCACGTCGGCGGGGCTCGCGGCGTTTCCGACCTGCCCGACCTCGTTCTCGCCCCAGCAGAAGACCTCGCCGGACTTCACGAGCGCGCACGCGGTGTCGTAGCTCGTGGCGACCTGCGTCGCGTCGGCGACGCCGAGCACGGGCGCGGGGTTCGATCGGGGCGTGGTCGTGTTGTCGCCGAGCTGCCCGCTCCCGTTCGCACCCCAGCAGTGGACCGTGCCGTCCTTCTTCAGCGCGCAGGTGAACTCGCCGCCCGCGGCGACCTGCGTCGCATCCGCGAGCGCGACGACCGGGCGGGGCGTGAGCGCGTCGGCGTTCGTGCCGTCGCCGAGCTGGCGCGCGTTGTTCCGCCCCCAGCAGTACACGGTGTTGTTCTTGCGCACGACGCAGGCGTGATCGTCGCCGACGGAGAGATCGATCGCGTCGTCGATGTCGCGCACGAGGACCGGCGCGCTGCTCGCGGTCTCGAGACCGTCGCCGAGACGGCCGTCGTCGCCCGCGCCCCAGCACATCACCGTGCCGTCGATGCGCCGCGCGCAGGCGAGCTCGTCGCCGAGGCCGATCTGCGCGACCTTCACCTTCGGGATCGCGGCGTCGCCGAGCGCGCCGTCGAGCGCCGCGTCGCCTCCGTCGGTGCCGGGCCCCACGCCCGCGCCGCCGAACAAGCCGTCGAGATCGACGCCGAAGCCGCACGCGGCGACGAAGCCGAAGAGCACGCTGGCCGCGAACATTCCGCCGCGAGCGCGAAC
>JBDHVD010000388.1:0-8950 GCA_039809525.1 Labilithrix sp.
CGAAGGGCTCGAAGGTCAAGTACGAGCTCGACAAGGAGAGCGGCCTGCTCAAGGTCGATCGCATCCTCTTCAGCGCCGTGCACTACCCGGCGAACTACGGCTTCATCCCGCGGACCTACTGCGACGACGGCGACCCGCTCGACGTGCTCGTCCTCTGCCAGGAGCCCGTCCAGCCGATGTGCATCATGCGCGCGCGCGCGATCGGGCTCATGCAGATGCGCGACGAGAAGGGCCTCGACGACAAGGTCATCGCGGTGCACCTCGACGATCCGGCGTTCTGCCACTACTCGCACATCCGCGAGGTCCCGCAGCACACGCTGCTCGAGCTGCGCCGCTTCTTCGAAGACTACAAGACGCTCGAGCGGAAGAAGGTCGAGGTCGACGAGCTCCAGGGACCGTTCGAGGCGGTGAAGGCGATCCGCGCCGCGATCGAGGGCTACAAGGTCCTGCGATCGACGTAGCGCGAGCTCTTGCGCATGCTGAGCAAAGCGCGCTTGCGCACTTGCAGGCCTGCGCGCGCGCGTTCAAACCTCCGGGCGCATGAGCGTCGCGACCGTCTATGCCGGCCACAGCGGCATCATCCCGACGTGGCTCGAGGGCAGCACGCTGACCGATCGCGTGTGCCTCGCGGGCGAGCTGTCGATCGACGAGCTCCGCATCGTCGCGGGCGATCTGCTGGGCGCGCTCGCGCTCTCGCACGAGGGCGGCCTGCTCCACGGCGCGCTCCACCCCGATCACGTGTTCCTCGCGGAGACGGACGGCGCGATCCGGCGCGCGATCGTCCGCGGCTTCGGCGCGCCGCTCGAGCCGCGCGACGCGGACATCGGCTTCCACGAGGGCGCGTTCGTCGCCCCCGAGCGCCTCGCGCAGGGTCCGACGGTGGGCTCCGACCTGTTCGCCGCCGCGGGCGTCCTCTACTTCGCGGCGACCGGCGCCGCGCCGTATACCGCTCCGTCCGCGCTCGAAGGATCGCCCTTCGGATCCGCCGCGCGCGTCCCTCGCCCGCTGCTCGGCGTCCTCGTCCACGCGATGGTCGTGCGCTACCGCAGCGCCGAAGAGCTCCGCAGGGCGGTGCTCGACGCGCTCGACGCGCGCCTCATGCGACGAACGGGATGAGGAGCACGGCGGGGCCGTCCTCGTCGCCGTGTCCCCAGAAGCACCGGTAGCGACCGTCGCCGCGCCCGGAGCCGAACCAGGCGAGGTCGCACGTGGCCCGGCCGTCGTCGAAGAGCTCGCAGCCCGGCGGCCCCTGCACGCGGCGCGCGACCTGCGCGCGGAGCGCCTCCGATCCGCGGAGCGCGCCGGCGCCGAGCGCATCGGTGATCGCCGCGGTCGCGTAGTCCACGGGGAAGGTGTCGCCGCCGCCCGCGAAGCGCGCCTCCTCCCAGCGCGCCGGCGGCCGTGGCGGCTCCGGAGCCGCGCGGGCCTTCCGGCGCTTCTTCGGCGCGATCGCCCGCGCCGCCATCGCGGCGATCACCGTCGCTCCATCGAGCAGGATCGAGACCTGCCAGCTCGAGTCGCCCGGCACGAGCAGCTCGAGCGGCGGGGCGCTCGCGATCAGGTTCGGATCGGCCACCACGAGGCGCGGGTCCTCGCGCGCGACGAGGATCGATCCGAGCTGCCGTGACGCTCCACGCGGCGAGGACGGATCGTGAAACGCGCGCCAGAGCTCCTCGTGCATGGCTCCTCAGGGGCGCGCGAGCGGGAGAGGCGAGGCGTAGTAGCCGGTGACCGCACGGGCGAACTGTCCGCCGTCGGTGCCGACCTCGGTCTGGTTCGGCGCGCCCGTGCCGAAGGCCATGCCGAAGCCGCCCGCTTCCTCGAGCTCGCTCGGGTGCTCGAAGAAGTACTTCACGCGGTTGTCGCGGTACTGCTTCGGGGTGCCGCCGGGCACCTCGCTCGGCACGCCGAGCGGCGTCTGCCACCACAGGACGGGGAGCCCGCTCCATTCGTGCACCGTCTTCACCCACGCGAAGTGCTCGCGGAACGTGGGCGGCTTCGCGTTCGTCTCGTCCCAGTAGACGGGGCCGTCGATGCGGCCGCAGTTCGGATCGGTGCGCGCCTCGAAGCAGCCGGCGTCGCGATCGAGCGTGTCGACGGCGACGAAGTCCGCCTCCGCGCCGCCGACCGCTCGGAGGAACTTGCCGACCTCCTTCGGCTGCTCTTCGGCACCGAAGCCCGACGCGTGGAAGCCGATGAGGACCTTCGGCGCGATCGCGCGCCCGAGGCGCACGATGCAGCGGCCCATGCCGCGGACGTCGTCGGCGAGATCGCTGCACTCGGGCACCTTCGCGCGCACGAGCACCGGCACGTTCGCCGGATCGCCCTGCGCCTTCCGCTGCGCGTAGCCCCAGAAGTCGGGCTCGAGGTGGACGATCGCGGGCCGATCGAACGCGCGCAGGCGCTCGAAGAGGAGGCGCACGCCCTTCCAGTACTTCGTCGTGAAGTCGTCCTCGACGAGCACGTCGAACCGACGCTCGCCGCGCGCGGCCGCCTGGTAGAGCGTGAACATGGGCACGATGCCCTTCTTCGCCGCGTTCTCGGCGATGGTGGTGACGAACGCGCCGTCGGGCATGTACTCGGGCCAGCCCGGACCGTCCTTGCCCTGCTCGTCCTTCAACCCCGACAGGTACACGTAGTGGAGATCGAGGGTGACCGGCAGCCCGTAGATGCTCGCCTGCGCGAAGTCGAAGCCCTTCTCCGCGCCCGGCAGATCGTTGCCGAGCCCGACGAGCAGACGGCGCGGCCGGCCGAGCCGATCGAGGAGCGCGAGGCGGTCGGCGCTCGGGGGCGGCGATTCGTCCTCCGAGCCGTCGCACGATCCGCACGCGAGCGCCGAGGCCGCGAGCGCTACTTGAAGCAGCCGCGCATGCACTTGCCGTACGCCTTCTCGCAGGGAGGGCCGCCGTCACCGACCGCGCACGCGCGGAACGTGCGCCCGCACTCGTCGGAGCAGCCCGACTGCGGGAGCGTCTGGGTCGTCGCCACGGGCGCGGGGCTCGTCGCGGCGTCGGGCGGCGCGCCGAGCACCTCGGTGCGCTCGCTCGGACGGACCGGCGGGGTCATCGCGTCGGCCTCGTCGAGCACCTTGGGCGGCGGCGCGTAGGGGCTCGTCGGCGCCGGCGCGGTGATCGTCGTCACCCGCGGGGTCATGCCCGGCGCGGCCATCATCAGCGCCTCGTCGGTCGGCACGTTCGGAGCCTGCGAGAGGGCGACGTACCGCGCGGTGGCGTACTGGATGCGGTCGCGCGTCTGGCCGTACGTGTACCGCTCGGACCAGTCGCGCCAGCAGTCGGCGCGCTCCCGCATGTTCGACTCGGCGTTCTCCTCGAGCGCGTAGCAGTGCTCGAAGCGGGCGTTGCCCTCGTAGATCGCGTGGAAGCTCGGCCCACAGCCCACGACCAGCACTCCGAGGAAGACCGCGGGCCTCACGCCGCCATCGTACGCGAAAAACGCGGCCTTTGACGCTGCGGCAATCCTTCACTACGGATGCTTTCGTGTTCACCGGCCTCGTCGAGACCACCGGCAAGCTCGTGCGCCGTACCGCGCACGGCAAGGACGCGCGCCTCGTCGTCGCCGGCAACCTCGGCGGCGAGCCGCTCGAGCTCGGCGAGTCGATCGCCGTCGACGGCGTGTGCCTGACCGTCGCCGCGATCGTCGACCAGGGCGGCCCCTCCCGCGAGCGGGTGTTCGAGGCCGACGCATCGGCCGAGACGCTCGCGAAGACCACCCTCGGTCGCCTCGACGTCGGCGCGGCGGTGAACCTCGAACGCGCCGTCGCCCTCGGCGCGCGCATGGGCGGGCACATCGTCACGGGCCACGTCGACGGCGTCGGCACGATCAAGGCGAAGGACCCGCTCGGGGGCGCGGTGAAGGTCACGTTCGAGGTGCCGCAGGAGCTCGCGCGCTTCGTCGCGGCGAAGGGCTCGATCTGCGTCTCGGGCGTGAGCCTCACGGTGAACCACGTCGAGGGCAGCGCGTTCGACGTCGTCCTCGTACCGCACACCCGCGACAAGACCTCGCTCGAAGGCCTCGGGCCGGGATCGCCGGTGAACATCGAGGTCGACATCCTCGCGCGCTACGTCCTCCGCTTCCTCGAGGCGAGTCGCTCGGCAACGCCGGGCTCGGACGACGCATCGTGGATGGAGCGGCTCGGCAAGGCCGGATACCTGTAGAACCCCAGAGCACAGATGGCCCCTCCCGTCCTGAACATCGAACCCAGCCTGCTCGAACGCGTGAACGGCGCCATCGCGGACATTCGCGCGGGCAAGATGGTCATCCTCGTCGACGACGAGGACCGCGAGAACGAAGGCGACCTCACGATGGCCGCCCAGTTCTGCACCCCCGAGGCGATCAACTTCATGGCCACGCACGGGCGCGGCCTGATCTGCCTCACGATGACCGAGGAGGCGATCGATCGGCTGAACCTGCCGATGATGGCGGCGCCGGGACGCTCCGGACCGACGCTCGGCACGGCCTTCACCGTGAGCATCGAGGCGCGTCACGGGGTGACCACCGGCATCAGCGCCGCCGATCGCGCGCACACCATCCGCGTCGCGGCCAGCCCGCAGTGCAAGTCCGACGAGCTCGTCACCCCGGGCCACGTCTTCCCGCTCCGCGCTCGCAAGGGCGGCGTCCTCGTGCGCACCGGCCAGACCGAGGGCTCGGTCGATCTCGCCCGACTCGCGGGTCTCAACCCCGCCGGCGTGATCTGCGAGATCATGAAGGACGACGGATCGATGGCGCGCATGCCCGATCTCGAGCAGTTCGCGAAGAAGCACGGCCTGCGCATCGTCACCATCGCCGATCTGATCCAGTACCGCCTGCAGACCGAGCGCCTCGTGCGCCGCGTGAACAGCGGCACGATCACGCTCGACGAGACGGGCACCGAGTGGAGCGTCGCGGTGTACGAGTCGGGCACCGACGGCCGTCAGTTCGTCGCGCTCTCGAAGGGCAACCTCGAGGCCGACGCGGCCATCCTCTGCCGCATGCACTCGGGCTCGACCATCGGCGACGTCTTCGCGTCGACGCCGCGTGACGGCGGCAAGAACCTGCGCGAGGCCATCCGGCGCATCGAGGCCGAAGGGCGCGGCGTCATCGTCCGCCTCCCGCCGCGCGGAACGCCGTCCCTCGAGCTCGCGGCGCTGCAGACCGTCGGCGGCACCACGCTCCGCACCGAGCCGACGTCGGGCGACTCCCCGCTGCGCGAGTTCGGCCTCGGCGCGCAGGTGCTCGCCGATCTCGGCCTCCAGAAGATCCGCCTGCTCACGAACAACCCGCGTAAGATCGCCGGCCTCTCGGGCTTCGGCCTCGAGGTCACGGGCAGCGAGAAGCTCGGTCGCTAGGAGAGATCTGGTCATGGCACGCAGCATCGAAGGTCAGCTCACGGTCCCGCGAGGCGCGCGCTTCGCGATCGTCGCGAGCCGCTTCAATCACTTCATCGTCGACCGACTCGTCGACGGCGCGATCGACGCGCTCGTCCGTCACGGCGCCGAGGAGGCGAACATCGTCGTCGTGCGCGTCCCCGGCGCGTGGGAGACGCCCCACGCCGTGCAGCGCCTCGCGCGCTCGGGCAAGCTCGACGCGGTCATCGCCGTCGGCTGCGTCATCCGCGGCTCGACCCCGCACTTCGACTACGTCGCGGGCGAGGCGGCCAAGGGCTGCGCGCAGGCGTCGATGCAGACCGGCGTCCCCGTCGCCTTCGGCGTCCTCACCACCGAGAACATCGAGCAGGCGGTCGAGCGTGCAGGCACGAAGGCCGGCAACAAGGGCTGGGATGCCGCGCTCTCTGCGATCGAGATGGTGTCGCTCGACCGCGCGCTCGGCGCGTGGGCGGGCGAAGGGCCGGCGACGAAGCCGTCGCGCACGCGCGATCGCGAGCATGCCCGGGGCAACGGGCGCTAGAAGACGCTAGAAGAGAAGCCTTCATGGGTGCCCGCCGTTCCGGCCGCGAGGCCGCGCTCCAGATGCTGTTCCAGCTCGAAGCCTCGAGCGTCTCTCCCGATCAGGCGATCGAGCTGTTCTGGCGCACGTTCGAGGCCGATCCGGAGGGCCGCTCGTACGCCGACGCGCTCCTCCGTGGCGTCGCCGAGCACGTGCGCGTGATCGACGAGCGCGTCGCGGGCGCCTCCAAGAACTGGCGCCTCGAGCGCATGAGCCGCGTCGATCGCAACCTGCTCCGCCTCGGCACGTACGAGCTCATGTTCCGCGCGGACGTCCCGCGCGCGGTCATCCTCGACGAGGCCGTCGAGCTGGCGAAGGCGTTCGGCACCGAGGAGTCCCCCAGCTTCGTCAACGGCGTGCTCGACCGCATCGCCGACGACATCGGGCGCAAGGACGAACGCTGACCATGCTCGACCTCCGCTTCGTCGCGCCCGACCTGCGGCGCCTCGACGAGGCGAGCGCCGAGGTGGTCGCGTGCGCGGTGTTCAAGGACGAGCGGCCCCTGCGCGGGCTGGCGGGCCTCCTCGACTGGCGGCTCGCCGGCAGGCTGTCGCGCCTCGCGAAGGAAACGTTCCTCCAGGGCGACGCGCTCGAGGTGCTCGCGCTGCCGGTCCGCCCCCGCCTGCCGTTCGACAAGGCGCTCGTGATCGGGCTCGGTCCGCGCGCGGCCTTCGACGAGACCACCTACCGGAAGGCCGTGGTCCGTCTCTTCGATGCGCTCTCCGGCCTGCACGTGAAGAAGGCGCTCGTCGAGCTCCCCGGCCGCGGCTCCGACGCGATCGCCGTCGAGCGCGCCGCCGAGATCCTCCTCGACGTCCTCGGTGAGGACGAGCGCGACGCCCTCGTGCTCGTCGAGCAGCCCGAGGCGCAGAAGAAGATCGAGAAGCAGCTCCAGGACAAACGACAGCGCGCGCTCCGCTCGCTCGGCGCCGCCGCGAGGTGAACCCATGCTCGATCTGAAGCTCGATCGCGAGGGCGTCCCGCCGAAGGACGCCGCCACCCTCGTCCTCGTCCGCTCGAACGCCGGCGGCGGCATCGAGGTCTTCTGCGTCGAGCGCAACAAGAAGTCGCGCTTCCTCGGCGGCGCCATCGTCTTCCCCGGCGGCAAGCTCGATGCGGGCGACGCCGCGCCGGAGTGGGACGCGGTCGTCACGCCCCCGCGCGATCCCGCCCTCCGCGCCCACGCGATCGCCGCGTGCCGCGAGTCGCTCGAGGAGGCGGCGATCCTCCCCGTCGACGGCGGCTCGCTCTCCGACGCCGAGCTGTCCGATCTCCGCAAGCAGCACGCCGACGACGCGGCCGCCCTACGCGCAGTCCTCGCCGCCCGCGGCATGCGCCTCGATCTCGGCGCGCTCCACGTCTTCGCGCGCTGGGTCACGCCCGTCGCCGAGAACCGCCGCTACGACACGCGCTTCTTCGTCGCCGTCGCCCCGCCCGGCCAGAGCGGCGCGCACGACGAGACCGAGACCACCGCGAGCTTCTGGGCCTCCCCCGCCGAGGTCCTCCGGCGCTTCGACGCCGGCGAGGTCCAGCTCGCGCCGCCCACCCATCGGACGCTCGCCTTGCTTGCAGAGTGCACGAATGCCGACGCGGTCCTCGCCTTCGCCGCGCGCGCGTGCCTCGATCCGATCTGTCCGAAGCTCGTGCCCCACGAGGACGCTCAGGGCAAGACGCTCGCCCTCGTCCTCCCCGGCGATCCGGAGCACGAGGTCCGCGAATCACGCGTCCCCGGCGGATCGCGGTACGTTCTCCGCGGAGAGCGATGGCTGTCCGAAAGCGCCCCGGCCTGATCTACACCGCGCAGGACGTCGCTCGCTTCTGCGAGGTCGACCTGAAGACGGTGCATCACTGGACCGAGCGCGGGCGCATCCCCCACCACCGCACCGAGGGCCGCCACCTCCGCTTCCGGCGCAACGATCTCCTGCGCTTCCTCCGCGCCCACGGCTATCCGCTGCCCGAGGCGATCACCTCCGTCCGTCCCCGCGTGATGGTCGCCGTCGCCCACGACGAGCTCGACAAGAAGCTCTCCGCCCGCTTCACGCTGCGCCGCTTCGATCGCGCCGTCCAGGCGCTCGCACGCCTCGTCGCCGACGAGCCGGACGCCGTCGTCCTCTCGCTCGCCGACGACTCCTTCGGCGCCGCCGCCGCGCTCGCCGCGCTCAAGCGCGATCCGGAGACGTCGTGGATCGCCTTCGCCGTCGTCGCCGCCCCCGACGTCGTCGGCGCCGCGAAGGAGGCCGGCGCCGAGGTCGCCGTCCCCGACGCCGACATCCTCCGCGTCGCCCCCGAGCTCGCGCGCCTCCTCGCCGCGAGCTGACCGCCGATCAGCGCCGCTGCCGATCGCGAGCTCGCTGCGCGCGCAGAGGCGGACGAGAGGAGTCGCCGCCCGATGAGTGTCCCAGGGATCGGCCCGCTCCCTTCGCTCGCATTCGTTGCGAGGACGGACATCGCGTCGCCGCGCTCCTCGGTCTCACCCCACCATGGGTTGCTCGACGCCGAGCACCGAACGATCCGAGGGTGGTCTGGTCGAAACAAGGGGAGCACCGGCGCGGAAAGAAGATCGCGATCGTCGCGCTCGCGCGCGAGCTCGCGGGGATCTCGTTTGCGATCCTGGCGCGACGGAACGCTCCATCTGCCGACCGACGAGTCGCAACGGATCGAGGGTGCAGCAGCGTAGCGGCTTCCGACGACCCTCCGAGCGGACCGGGACTCGAGAGCTTCGTGCCACGCGCCACCCTCATGGGGCCACCCGTTCACCAGGGTCATGACCGGGTGGAGGAGCTCGACGATCGACTGTCGTGATCGCCCGACGTGTTCACCGGGCTACGCGTGATCGTCGCCGACGGCCTGGGTGTTGCGACCTCACCACCGGAGCCGCAGGCGGAGGCGCACCGTCGTCGAGAGACACCTTGCCTTGCTCTCGGTCGTGGAGACCGGATCAGCCCGAGCGCCGGGTGGGGTGGCCCCATGCCTCTGGCGATCGGGTGGTCCCATGAGGCTGGCGAAA
>JBDHVD010000389.1:0-8924 GCA_039809525.1 Labilithrix sp.
CGCAGCTCGTCACGTCGATGGCGCAGATCGCCGAGGAGGATCGGCCGGAGGTGCGGAGGCAGAAGCTCCTCGCGCGGATCGGCCGGAACCTGCCGATCAGCGACGCGACCCGGATCGCGCCGCTCCTCGGCGAGATCGTGGGCGCCGCCTTCTCGACCGACGATCGCCCGCAGCTGCACGCGGCCCGCCAGGACGCCTCGCTCATGGCGGACCACCTCCGTCATGCCTGGGAGGACCTCCTCGACGCCGAGGTGCGCGCCGCGCCGCTCGTGCTCGTGCTCGAGGACCTGCAGTGGGGCGACGCCGCGACGGTGCGCTTCGTCGACACGGCCCTCCGCACCCAGCGCGATCGACCGCTGCTCGTCCTCGCGGTCGCGCGGCCGGAGGTGCACGAGGTGTTCCCCGCGCTCTTCCGCAGCCGGCGCATGAACGAGCTCGCGCTCGGCGAGCTCACGCCCTCGGCGTCGCGGCGCCTCGTGGCGGAGGTGCTCGGACCGAGCGCCGACGCGACCACGGTCGATCGCATCGTCGAGCGTGCGGGCGGCAACGCCTTCTTCCTCGAGGAGCTCGTCCGCGCGGCGGCCGCGCGCGGGCCGGCGCTGCCCGAGACGGTGCTGGCGATGGTCCAGGCGCGCATCGAGCGCCTGCAGCCGGGCGCGCGTCGCGTGCTCCGCGCGGCGAGCGTGTTCGGTCCGCGCTTCTGGCCGTCGGGGATCGCCGCGCTCATCCGGGCCGACCGGCTGAACGAGGTGCACGCCACGCTCGAGGACCTCGTGCACCGCGAGCTGATCGCGAGGAGCGGAGAAGAGCGCTTCCCGGGCGAGACGGAGTACGTCTTCCGCCAGCCGCTGGTCCGCGAGGCCGCGTACGAGATGCTGACCGATCGCGATCGCGAGGCGGCGCATCTCGCCGCGGCCGAGTGGCTCGAGGCGAAGGGAGAGCGCGACGCGCTGGTCCTCGCCGAGCACCTCGAGCGTTCGGGGGAACGAACGCGCGCGGTGGTCTGGTACCTGTGGGCGGCGGAGCAGGCGCTCGAGGGCGACGACCTGCCGAGCGTGCGCGCGTGCGTCGATCGCGGGATCGCGTGCGGGGCGGAGGGCGCCGTGCTCGGCGAGCTCCTCGTGCTCAAGGCCGAGGCGAGCGGCTGGGCGGGGAGCGCCGATCACCTCGCCCTCGCGGACGAGGCGCTCGCGCACGTCCCGAAGGGGAGCACCGCCTGGTGGCGCGCGGCGACCGAGCTGGCGATCGCCGACCGCGCGCAGCTCCGGCCGATCGCCGAACGGATGATCGATGCGCCGCGGGCGGCGATGACCCTCGGGCAGGCGTGGAGCGCGGCCCGCGTGATCGTCGCGCTGATCGAGGCCGGCGAGCGCGAGCTCGGTGCGCGCCTCGTCGCGGTCGTCGCCGCCGCGACCGAGCACGCCGATCCCGAGGACGCGCCCGCGTTCCGCGCGATGCTCGCGTGGCTCCGCGCGTCGGTCTCCGCCGACGCGGGCGCGGTCGAAGCCCCCGCGCGGGCGGTGCTCCGGCTCCTCGAGGAGCAAGGCCCGGCCCGCCTCGCCGGGGTCGTTCGCCGCACCGTCCGTTGACGCGATCGATTGCCGCCTCTTACGGTAGAGGACCATGGCGAGTGTCGATCTGAAGAGCGCGCGCACCTCGAAGACCGATCCGGACGCGGCCGCCGAGTCGTTGTGCCGGGACCTCGGATCGCAGCGGCCAGAGCTCGCGACCGTGTTCGCGTCGAGCGATCGGGACCCGGTCGCGTTGAACCGCGCGATGCGCGAGCGCCTCCCGAAGGGGACGCGCCTCATCGGCGCGACGACGTTCGGGGAGGTCGACAACGAGGGCATGCACCGGGGGACCGCGCTGGCGTCGATGCTGACCGGCGACCTCGAGGTCGGCATCGGCCTCGGCAAGCGGCTGAGCGAGGATGCCGTCGCCGCCGGCGCCACCGCCCTCGCGCGCGCCGCCGAGGATCTCGGCGTCCGGCCGCACGATCTCGATCCGAAGAAGTACGTCGGGATCGTGATCGACGACGGCTTTCGTTACAAGAAGGAGGAGCTCCTCCTCGGCGTGCTCGACAAGTGCCCGTCGCTCACGCTCGTGGGCGGCGGCGCCGCGAACATGAACATCATGTCGCCGGACGCGGTCGGGCACGTGCATGCCGACGGCGAGGTGGCCACCGACGCCGTCCTCGTCGTGCTGGTGAAGACCAACGCCCACTTCGGCGCGCTGCGCTCGCACTGGTACGAGCCCACGGGCGAGACCCTGCGGATCACGAAGGTCGACGAGACGTGCACGCGCGCGCTCGAGATCGACGGACAGCCCGCGGCGAAGCGCTACGCCGAGATCCTGGGCATTCCCGTCGAGGAGCTCGAGTTCGGGAAACCGAACGGCTTCTCGCGGCGCCCCACCGCGCTCCGGGTCGGACGCGAGCACTTCATCCGCGCGCCGTGGCAGGCGCTGCCCGACGGATCGATCATGTTCGTGAACCTGCTCGACGAGGGCGCGGAGCTCGAGGTGATGATGCAGGGCGACCCGGCGGGGATGACGAAGCGCTTCTTCGAGGAGGAGCTGCCGCGTCGCGTGCCGTCGCCGTCGGCGGCGATCCTCTTCCACTGCGGGGGGCGCGTCTGGGCGGCCGAGGCCCTCGGCATGTCGCAGCGCCTCTCGGACACGTTCCGCGCGGCCCCGCCCGCGGCCGGCTTCAACGTGCACTTCGAGATCTACTCGGGCTTCCAGATCAACACGACGCTCACCGTCCTCGCCTTCGGGAAGAACGATGCCTGAAAACACGAAGGTCCTCGTCGTCGGTGGCGTCGAGGAGGTCGAGGTCGTCGCCCGCGAGCTCGCCGGAGACGCCGTGCGCGCCACCGACGTGGCGTCGTTCGAGGCCGCGCTCGGCGGCGCGCCGCTCGTGGTCGTGTTCGCCTCCGGCGTGCCCGGCCTGTCGTTCGAAGCCGCGCAGGCGACGTGGCGCGCGCGCGGCCTCGCCCCCTCGGCGATCGTCTTCGCGCGCAGCTACGACGCGGACGCGATGCGCGCGGCGATGAAGGCTGGCGCGGTGGAGTACGTGAGCGCGGACCAGATCGCCCGCCTGCCGCTCGCCGTCGCTCGCGAGCTCCAGCGAAGGAGCGCGGGGGCACCGGCGAACGCTCCCGCGGAGACGGCGGCGCTCCTCCAGGCGGTGGTCGACGCGCTGCCCTTCATGGTGTTCGTGAAGGACGCGGAGGAGCTCCGCCTGGCGATCGTCAACGACCTGGTGGCGAAGTCGTTCGGCTTCACGAAGGAGTGGCTGACGGGCAAGGTCGATCACGAGTACTTCCCGAAGGAGCAGGCGGACGGTTTCACCGCGATCGACCGCGACGTGCTCGCGTCGCGCGAGATGCGGGTGTTCGACGAGGTCGCGCGGCTCGGCGACGAGGACCATCACTTCCGCACGCGGAAGATCGGCATCGACGTCGGCGACAAGCGCTACCTGCTCGGCGTGACCGAGGACGTGAGCGAGCAGAAGATCGCCGAGGCGAAGCTCGAGGCGTCGCGCCGCGAGCTCGAGGCCACGAACGCACGGCTGGAGGAGAACCTCGAGGCGCTCAAGAAGTCCCGCGCGGTCTCCGCGCGCGTGCTCGCGAGCTACCAGCAGCGCGCGCTGCAGATGGAGATCATCCGCCAGCAGAACGAGGACCTCGATCGCCTGGCGCAGGACCTCGCGAAGGCCAAGCGCCTCGAGGAGGAGCGCGGCCGCGAGATCGAGCAGGCGGCGCGCCTCAAGAGCGAGTTCCTGGCGAACTTCTCCCACGAGATCCGCACGCCGCTGAACGGCATCATCGGCTACTGCGATCTGCTCGCACGCGAGGAGGGCAGCCGGCTCACGCCGCACGGCCGCCGCGACCTGCAGGTCGTGAAGTCGAACGCGAAGACGCTCCTCGCGCTCATCAACGACATCCTCGACCTGTCGAAGATCGAGGCGGGGCACGTCGACATCGTGCGCGAGCCGGTGGACGTCGCGGCGCTCGTCGACGAGTGCATCGCCACGGTGCGCGAGCTCCTCCGCGGGAAGAACGTGGAGGTGTACGCGAACATCGCGCCCGAGGTGGCGAACATCGACACCGACGCGCTCAAGCTGCGTCAGATCCTCCTCAACCTGCTGACCAACGCGGCGAAGTTCACCGACACCGGCGAGATCGTCGTCGAGGTGAAGCCCTCGCCGCGCGGGGTCGTGATCACCGTCGAGGACACCGGCGCCGGCATCGCCGCCGAGCACCTGCCGCTCATCTTCGAGAAGTTCCGCCAGCTCGACGGATCGAGCACGCGCAAGGTGGGCGGGACCGGGCTCGGCCTGGCGATCGTCCGCGAGCTGTGCCGCATCCTCGACGGCAACGTCCAGGTGAGGAGCACGGTCGGACGCGGATCGCTCTTCACCGTCGAGCTGCCGATCACGAAGGCGGCGACGAGCGGCGCGGTGGCGATCAGCTCGCCGCTGCCGACCCCGCGCGACCGGCAGCCCACCGGCGCGACGGTCCTCGTCGTGGACGACGATCCGCTCGTCCACCAGCTCCTGAAGACCGAGCTCGAACGCGAGGGCATGCGCGTCCTCCTCGCGAGCGACGGCGTCGAGGCGATGTCGCTCGCGCGCCAGCACCGCCCGAGCGCCATCGTGCTCGACATCCAGCTGCCGAAGCTCGACGGCTGGACGGTCCTCGGCGAGCTGAAGAACGACGCGGCGCTCTCCGGGATCCCCATCATCATCATCTCGATCGAGGAGCAGCGCGCGAAGGGCTTCGCCCTCGGAGCGTGCGAGTACCTGGTGAAGCCGATCGATCCCGATCGCCTGGTCACCATCGTCAGCCGCAGCGTCGCGCCCGGGACCGGCGACGTGCTGGTGGTCGACGACGACGCACCGACGCGCGAGCTGGTGTCGCGCCAGCTCCGCCGCGCGGGGTTCTCCACCTTCGAGGCGAACAACGGCGAGGACGCGCTCGAGCAGGTCCGGAGCCGCCCTCCGGCGATGATGGTGCTCGACCTGATGATGCCGGGCGCGAACGGCTTCGACGTCATCCGCAAGGTGCGCGCGGACAACATGCTCTTGCCGATCCTCGTCCTCACGGGCAAGGACCTCACCGCCGACGAGCAGGCGATCCTCCGCGAGGGGATGACGAGCGTGATGCAGAAGGACGGCCTCTCGATCGAGGCGGTCGTCGACGAGGCGAAGCGCGTCCTGCTCGAGGCGCGGCGCGTGGCGAAGACGAAGCTGCCGCGCATCCTCTACGTCGAGGACTCCGCGCAGAACCGCGACGTCGTCCGCCGCTACCTCCAGGGCCTGTTCGAGGTGCTCGAGGCGGAGGACGGCGAGCACGGCCTCGATCGCGCCCAGCGGGAGCTGCCCGCGCTCATCCTCATGGACCTCTCGCTGCCGCGCCTCGACGGATGGGAGGCGACGCGGCGGCTCAAGGCCGGACCGCTCGCGGCGATCCCGGTCGTCGCGCTGACCGCGCACGCGAGCCGCGAGGACCAGGCGCGCGCGCGCGCCGCGGGATGCGACGGGTACCTGACGAAGCCGGTCGATCGCGAGCAGCTGATCAAGACGATCAAGCAGCACCTCGCGGCCCCGGTGCCGGCGGTCACGACGGCGACCACGTTGAAGTCGTAGCCGCCGCTATCCGGACCGGCATGCGGAGCGCTGCCACGTCGCGCGCGCAGCGCCTGCGCGGTACATCTCCAGGCGTCACGACCAACCGCGGGGGGCGAGGTTGACGCAGCAGCAGACGGATTCGCGGCCGCGCGGGCGCGACTCGATGGCGAGGAGGATCCGCGCGCACGACTGGGCCTCGACGCCGCTCGGTCCGGTCGACTGCTGGCCGGCGAGCCTGAAGACGGCCGTCGAGCTCGCGCTCGCGAGCGACTTCGCGATGGCGATCCACTGGGGCGACGACGGCGTCCTCCTCTACAACGATCGCTGCGCGGAGCTGTTCGGCGCGAGCCACCCGCGGGCGCTCGGCCGCCCGACGCCGGATGCCGCGCACGCGCGGGTCCGCGCGGGCGAGACGGTCACGCTCGTCGATCAGCGGCTCCAGGTCGTGCGCGGCGGGAGCGTGCAGCACACGTGGTTCACGGTCTCGCACAGCCCGATCCGCGACGAGCGCGGCGGCGTCGGCGGGGTCCTCGTCACCACCGTCGAGACGCCGCGCACGCTCGCCGACCTGTGCTCGGACGCGATGCTCGTCGTCGCGAGCGACGCGGTGGAGTACGCGAACCCCGCGGCGGCGCGGCTCTTCGCGGCCCGGGACGTCGACGACCTGCTCGACCGCCCCTCGCGCGATCTGTTCACCGACGAGCAGTACGCCGAGCTCCGGCCACGCGGGACGTCGCGCGCCGAGATGCGGATCCGCACGCTCGCCGGCGACCACGTCGACGCGAAGATCACCGTGACTGAGACGACGTGGCACGGCCGGCCCGCGGCCGCGCTCGTGCTCCGGGACGTGACCATCCGCACGCGCGCCGACGCGGCCCTCCGCGAGAGCGAGGAGCTCCAGGCCTTCCTCCTCCGCCTCGGCGACGCGCTGCGGCTGCTCTCGGATCCGATCGCGATCCAGGAGGCCGCCGCCCGCCTCCTCGGGCAGCATCTCGGGGCGGACCGCGTGCACTACGCCGAGGTCGTCGACGACGTGCTCCAGGTCCGCGGCGATCACGGCGCGCGAGGCGCGGCGATCGCGGGCAGCTTCCCCATCGGGGTGTTCGGCCGTCGCGTGGTCGACGCGTACCGGCGAGGGCAGGCCTTCGCCGTCGACGACGTGCATGCGCACCCGATGTTCGCGGGCGAGGACGTGAGCGCCTACGACCGCGCGGGCGTCGCCGCGGGCATCGTCATCCCGATCCCGAAGGGACCGCGCGCGGGCGCGATCCTCGCCGTCGCGACCGGCGCCCCGCGCGCGTGGAAGGCGGCGGACGTCCGGCTCGCGCAGGAGGTCGCGGAGCGCACGTGGGCGGCGGTGGCCCGCGCGCGCACCGAGCACGAGCTCGGGCAGAGCAACGCGCGGTTCCGGACGCTCGTCGAGAACGTGCGCGACTACGCGATCTTCATGCTCGACCGTAGCGGCTTCGTCACCGAGTGGACGACCGGCGCCGAGCGGATCAAGGGGTACACGGCCGCGGAGATCGTGGGCGAGCACGTGGCCCGCTTCTACACCGCCGAGGACATCGCCGCGGGCGTCGTCGATCGCCTGCTCGCCGAGGCCTCCGCGACGGGACGTTCGGAGCGCGAGGGGTGGCGCGTGCGCAAGGACGGCACGCGGTTCTGGGCGAACGAGATCGTCACCGCGATCCGCGACGCGAACGGTGCGCTGGTGGGCTTCACGAAGGTCAGTCGCGATCTGACCGAGCAGAAGCGCCTGCGCGAACAGCGCGAGGAGCTGCTCGCCGCCGCGACCGAGGCGAACTGCGCGAAGGACGAGTTCCTCGCGACGCTCAGCCACGAGCTCCGGACGCCGCTCGCGGCGATCCTGCTCTGGGCGGGCGCGCTGCGCGACGGCGCCGTCCCGCTCGACGAGCTCCCGCGGGCGATCGACGCGATCGTGCAGAGTGCACATAGTCAATCGCGCCTGATCGAGGACCTCCTCGACCTGTCGCGCCTCGCGTCCGGCCGGCTCACGCTCGCGCCGCGGAGCACGGACGTCGCGGCGATCGCCCGGGCGGCGATCGAGGCGCTGCGTCCGTTCGCCGACGCGAAGAGGCTCGAGCTCGAGCTCGTCCTCGCGACCGGTCTCGGCCACGCGGTGCTCGATCCCGATCGCGTGGGGCAGGTCCTGCGAAACCTCCTGTCGAACGCGATCAAGTTCACCGGCGATCGCGGCCGCGTCTCGCTGCGCCTCGAGCGGCGAGACGAGGAGCTCGAGGCGGTGGTGACCGACACGGGAGAGGGCATCACGCCCGAGTTCCTGCCCCACGTCTTCGAGCGGTTCCGCCAGGCGGACATGCGCGAGACGCGGCGGCACGCGGGGCTCGGCATCGGTCTCACCGTGTGCCGGAGCCTGGTCGAGCTCCACGGGGGCACGATCGAGGTCGAGAGCGAGGGGCTCGGACGCGGCGCCGTGTTCCGCGTGCGCCTCCCCTGGAGGAGCGGCGCGCCCGCGTCGGGGACGGGCGACGACGATCCGTTCGGCACCGTCGCGCCGCTGCGCGGCGTGCGTGTCCTGCTCGTCGAGGACGACGTGAGGAACCGCGAGGCGATGCGGTGGACGCTCGATCGGGCCGGCGCGAAGGTCGTTCCGGTCGGCTCGAGCGCGGAGGCCCTCGCGGTGATGGACGCCCGCGACGGCGATCCGTCCGACACGCTCATCGACGTGCTCGTGGCCGACATCGGGCTGCCGGGCGCGAGCGGCTACGAGCTCGTCGGGCTCCTCGACGCGCGCTCGCGTGCCCGCGGTCTCTCACCGATGCCGGCATGCGCGGTGAGCGCGCATGCGCGGGACGTCGACCGGCGCCGGGCGATCGACGCCGGCTTCGACTTCCACGTCGCCAAGCCGGTCACGCCCGAGCGTCTCGTGGCGGCGGTGCTGGACCTCCGCGCGATCGCGGAGATCCACGCTCGATCGTGACCGCGTCGCGCTCGGGCGAGCCGTCCTCGAGCGCGCCGACCGCGGTCGCCGCCGCGCGCGCCACGCGTCCCGCGTCGCGCACGGTCACCCGCAAGCGGCGGAGGAGCCACGGCAGCGCGTGCTCCTGCGGCGGCTGCGCCGGCTCGTCGAGCGCGAGAGGAGCCTCGTCCCGCGGGGGCGCGGGGGCCGCGGGCGCGAGCAGGGCGTCGATCGCGGCGCGGGCGCCCGCGATCGCGGCGCGGGCCTCGTCGCCCTCGAGCTGCGTGCGCCGCCGCACGAGCAGCAGGCGCACGGAGGACAGGTGCGCCATCAGCCGCTGCGCCTCGTCGA
>JBDHVD010000390.1:0-8877 GCA_039809525.1 Labilithrix sp.
CGGACGGGGCGCGTCGTCCGGCGCGCGCAGGAGCGTCGCGGCGCCGAGGGCGGCGATCGCGCCCGCCGCGATCAGCGCGGCGACCTTCCCTCCGATCGCGGCGC
This sequence comes from Labilithrix sp., assembly GCA_039809525.1. Classification (GTDB taxonomy): domain Bacteria; phylum Myxococcota_A; class Polyangia; order Polyangiales; family Polyangiaceae; genus Labilithrix. The sequence goes on from JBDHVD010000390.1 coordinate 105, forward strand.
CGCCCGCGGGACCGGCCGGAGGCGCGGGCGCCGGCGGAAGCGTCCCGGGCGGGAGCGCCGCGGCGAGGCGCGCCTGGAGGCCCGCGAGATCGCCCGGCGTCGGCTCGTGCGCGCTCGCGGCGTCGAGCGCCGCGCGGAGGTCGACGTCGATCGCCGGATCGCCGGCGAGCGGCGTGAGCTTCTCGGGATCGCTCATGATCGCCTCCCTTCGCGCTTCTTGAACCGCTCGATCGCGGCGCTCACCTGCTCGCGCGCGGCGTGCAGCCGGGTATATGCAGTCTGCAACGGACAGCCCAGCGCGGCGGCGATCTCCTGCATCGGCATCTGCTCGAGCTCGAAGAGGATGAAGACCGTGCGCTTGTCGTCGTCGAGCGACGCGAGGATCCCGTCGAGCAGCGTGAGGGCCTCCTTCCGCTCGAGCGCCTTCGTCTGCGTCTCGGCGACGGCCTGCTCCGGCACGTCGTCGCCGGTGGCCTCGCGCTTCACGAAGCTGCGCTTGCGGTAGTCGGACGCGACGCGCACCGCGATGGCGAAGAGCCACGCGCGTACGGATCCTTCGCGGAAGTCACCGAGCTTCGCGTGCACGACGAGGAAGACCTCCTGACACGTGTCCTGCACGTCGGCCGGGCGCACGCCGAGGCGGCGCAGCGACCGCCACACGAACGCCGCGTGCTCGCGATAGACGTCGGCGAAGACGAGCGCCGGCTCCGAGGTCGCGAGCAGCACGCTGGAGGACATGGCGTCGGGCACGGGAGTTTACGGAGAAAAGTGCAGGCCGAGGCCCGCGCCGAGCTCGGCCCCGAGCGCGCCGCGCGTGTGGAGGACCACCTCGTCGCCCGCGGCGTTCGTCGCGGTGGTCTCCTGTCGCACGAGCGGCACGACGAGGCTCGCCGAGGCGACGGCGAAGAGCGGGCCCACCAGCGTCGCGGTCGCGCGCGGGCCGACGGCCACGTCCGCGAGGCCGCGATCGACGTCGTGATCGGCGTCGAAGCCCTGCCCCGTCGAGCGCACCACGCCGACGCGCATCCCCGCGCAGCCGCCGACCTCGAAGCGGCTCCCCAGCGCCAGGCCCGGACAGAACGCCAGGCCGGCGTCGAGGACCGCGACCGCGACGCGGCGCGTGCCCGCGTCGAGCGCACCCGAAGGCAGCGCACCGAACGACAGCTCGAACGCCGCGAGCCGGCTCGGACCCGCGCGGAGCCCGACGCGCACGCCGGGCGCGACGCCGGGCACGCGCTCGAAGGCGGCGACGCCCGCCGCCGACGCATCGACGAGCCACGGCGCGCGCGCGGGCTCCGGCGGCACGCGCTCGATCTCGCGCACGATGATCCGCTCGCTCACGATCTCGCGCGTGATCGGCGCCGGAAGCGGCGGCGGAGGTTCGGGCTGCGCCGGAGCCGTCGCGTCCGGATCGATCATCAGCGCGAGGACGATGACCAGGCCGTCGTCGAGGCTCCGGCAATCGCCCGTCGGCGAGACGAGCTCGCGCGTCCCGATCGGCTCGCCGCTCCGCCGGGTCCCTCCGACGGTCGCACGGAACCGGCGCGCCGCGCCCTGCCCCGTCGGCTCCACGCGGCCCTCGATCGAGAGGTCGGCGACGCTCGGCGAGACCAGGACCTTGCGGCCGAGATGCGTCTCGATGCGTGCGCCGAGATCGGCTGCGGAGATGCACGACTCGGCGCCCGGCAGGCGCACCCAGCCGAGCGCCGACGTGGTCGTCGACGACGCGCGCGCGACCGCCGGCCTCGCGATCGCGCACGCGAGGATCGACAGCGCGAGGAGCGTCGGCGCGCGCGACGTCAGGCGACGGCGGCGACGGCGGAGCCGAGCTTCTTCGAGACGAGCTCCATCGAGCCGTTCAGGGTCGTGATCTGCGCGAGCTCCGCGTCGTCGATCTTCACCTGGTACTTGCGCTCGATGGCCGCGACGATCTCGACACCCATCATCGAGTCGATGCCGAGGTCCTTGAACGCGACGTCGTCCGGGATCTCGTCCTTCTCGGCGATCTCCGCGATCAGCGCCCTGAGCTCTTCCTTCAAGTTCGACATGACGAGCCTCTCTCTCCCCACCTACGCCGCGCTCTGCCGCGACTCGACGGCGTTGAGCAAATCCTTGACCGTGGTGATCCCCGCGAGCGACTCGTCGGGGATCTGGATCTTCAGCTCGCGCTCGAGCGAGCCGATGATCTCGAGCATTCCGAGGGAATCGATCCCGAGCTCGCTGATCGACGTCGTCTCGGCGACGTGCGGGAAGTCCTTCTCGGCGACCTCGGTGGCGGTCAGGCGAAAGGCCTCGAGGAGCTCTGCGCGATTACGTCCCATCATGCTTCTTTCTGAGGAGGGCGCGAACATGGTTACGCGCTCGCCCCGGCGTCTTCAGCCGTTCCGTCTTTCCCTTGCACGTTGCGTGCGCGGGAGAGTGTGCCGTTGAGATACAGGTCCCGGGTCTTGCGCCGCTGCGGCTTGCCACTCGACGTGCGCGGGAGCGTGCCCTGCGGGACGATCACGACCTCGTGCGTCGTGAGGGAGAACGACTCGACGATCGCCTGCGCGATCGTGGTCTTCAGCGCGTCCGCTTCGGAGCCGAAGCCCTCGGCGGCGATGACGAGCTGCTCCTCGCCCGCGACGTCCACGCCGAAGGCGACGACGTTGCCGCGGCGCACGCCCGGCAGCTCGCTGACGACCCACTCGAGATCGTTGGGGTAGAAGTTGCGCCCCCGGACGATGATCATGTCCTTCAGGCGGCCGCAGATGAAGACCTCGCCGTCGACGACGTAGCCGAGGTCGCCGGTGTGCAGCCAGCCGTCGCGGAACGCGGCCGCGGTGAGCTCGGTCTCCTGGTAGTAGCCGGCGCAGACGCTCGGGCCGCGGGTGATGATCTCGCCGATCTCGCGATCACCGAGGCGCTTGCCCGTCTCGACGTCGACCACGGCGATCTCGTGCTCCGGGAACGAACGGCCGCAGTTCACGAGCTCCTGCACGCCGTCACCTGCGCCATCCGATGCCGGCGCGGCCTTCTTGGTTTCGAGCGAAGCCTTCTCGACCACGTCCGCGCGCACGCCGCTGTCGACGGGCACGAACGTGATCGCGAGCGTCGCCTCGGCCATGCCGTACGAAGGAAGGAAGCTCCTCGGATCGAACTTCGCGGGGCGCAGCTTGTCGGCGAACTCGCGGAGCGTCTTCGCCTGGATCGGCTCGGCGCCGCAGCCGGTGCGGCGGAGGCAGGAGAGATCGAGATCGCCGACGTCCTTCTCCTTCACCCGCTTCGCGACGAGCGCGTACGCGAAGTTCGGCGCATACGTGATCGTCCCGCGGTGCTGGTGGATCTTGTCGAGCCAGATGCGCGGGTTGCGGACGAAGCTCGCCGTCGGGAGGAACACGACGGGGATGTCCGTGAAGAGCGGGCCGATGACGAACCCGATGAGCCCCATGTCGTGGAACAGCGGCAGCCACGAGACGCCCTTGTCGAAGGACGAGTCCTTCTGCAGGCCGTGGATCATGAAGCTCTCGCTGTTCCACGCGAGGTTCCGGTGCGTGACCATCACGCCCTTCGGGCGCGAGGTGGAGCCGCTCGTGAACTGGAGGAACGCGAGGTCGGTCGGATCGACGGCCACGTCGATCGTCGAGCCGGCCGGCGTCTCCGCGAGCTGATCGACGGTCACCACGCCGCGCGACAGCGACGCGACGCGCGGGACCACCGGATCGACGTACTGCCGCGTGGTCGTGGTCGTGAGGAGCATCGAGGCGCCGGCCGCGTTCGCGATGTGCGCGACCGTGTCGTGGTAGCTCTCGATGTTCTTGAAGGTGAGCTGCGGCGAGATCGGGACCGGGACGATGCCGCCCATCACCGCGCCGAGGAACGAGAGGACGAACTCGTCCGGATCGGGCACCGCGATCGCGAGGCGGTCGCCCTTCGCGAGGCCGCGCGCGTGGAAGTCGGCGGCGCGCCGCTCGGCCTCCGCGACGAGCTCGCTCCACGGAAAGTAGCGCTCGGTGCCGTCCGTCCGGACGAACACGAAACCTTTGTCGCTCTTCGGCGCGAGTCGCCGGAGCGCCTCCGCCAGCGTCGGAGCGACGAACTTCGGGTCGCGAGTGCTCGAGGCGTTCATTCGGCCGCGCGCGTATTACTTCGGGGACCCCCCTCGCGCAAGGCGTCAAAGCTATACACTTGTTGCGTAACCGACCGCGCAACGCGAAGCCGGCTACGCGCCTTCGTAACTGGTTCAACCATGCGATGAATCAGCGAAAAACCGCTGCGGCACGCGAGCGTCACGCCGTTGCTCCTTCGTCGGACCGCGCGGTATAAGCCACGGGTCTTGGCTGGTCCGTCGCGCGTCTTCATCACCGGTCTCGGCGTCGTCAGCTCGATAGGGCTCGGCAAGGAGGCCTTCTTCCGCGCGCTCGCGCAGGGCACGAGCGGGATCTCGCAGGTCGAGTCGTTCGACGTGTCGAACCTCGGGCGCGAGCTCGCGGGCGAGGTGAAGGCCTTCCGTCCGCGCGATCACCTCACCGCGGTCGAGGCGCGGCGGATGGGGCGCTGCTCGCAGATGGCGCTCGCCGCCGCGCGGATGGCCATCGCGGACGCGTCGCTCGCCGCGGAAGCGCTGAAGGGGCCGCGCGCGTCGGTCGTGCTCGGCACGACGATGGGCGAAGCGGACGTGCTCGAGGACCTCGACGCGGCGTGGATCCACAAGGGCGAGCGCGGCGTGCGTCGCGCCTGGATCCCGAAGTACGGCTCGACGCTGCTGCCCATCCACGTGGCGCGCGCGGTCGGCGCCGAGGGCGCGGTCCTCACGCTGCCCGCGGCCTGCGCGGCGGGCAACTACGCCATCGGCTTCGCGTCGGACATGATCCGCGCGGGCAAGGCCGACGTCGTCGTGACCGGCGCGGCCGAGATGCTCCAGGAGCTGCAGTTCTCCGGCTTCGTCCGGCTCGCGGCGATGGCCCCGCAGAAGTGCCAGCCCTTCGATCTGAACCGCCAGGGCCTCATCCTCGGCGAGGGCGCGGGCATCGTCGTGCTCGAGTCCGAGGCGCACGCCGTGCGTCGCAACGCGCGCCTCCTCGCGGAGGTCGGCGGCCACGGGATGACCTGCGACGCGTATCACATCACGCGTCCGCATCCCGACGCGGCCGGATCGATCGGCGCCATGCGCCAGGCGATCGAGCGCTCGGGCATCCGCGCCGAGGACGTCGACTTCGTCAACGCGCACGGGACCGGCACGAAGCACAACGACGCCGCCGAGTCGAAGGTGATGCGCGAGATCTTCGGCGACCGGAAGGTCCCCATCTCGAGCATGAAGAGCATGCTCGGCCACTGCATGGGCGCCGCCAGCGCGCTCGAGGCGATCGGCTGCGTGATGACGCTCGAGACCGGCGTCTATCCGCCGACCATCGGCTACGAGACGCCCGATCCCGAGTGCGACGTCGACGTGGTGGCGAACACCGCGCGCAAGGGCAAGCACGACATCGTGCTCAACAACTCGCTCGCCTTCGGCGGGTACAACTCGGTGACGTGCCTGGCGCGTCCCTACGTGCTGCCGGCATGACCCCCCGCGCGATCACCGGCCTCGGCATCGCCTGCACCCTCGGCGTCGGCGCGGAGGCGTTCTTCCGCGCGATGAACGCGGCGCCGTCGCGCCTCTCGCAGCGGCCGCCGGGGCCGATCGCGAGCTTCGACGCGAGCAAGTACGACGCCCGCACGCTGCCGATCGTCGAGGTGCCGGAGTTCGACCCCACGAAGTACCTCGGCGACAAGGGCCTCCGCACGCTCGATCGGCTCACCAAGCTGCTCGTCGTCGCCGCGCGCCTCTGCCTGCACGACGCCGGCTTCAAGAAGGACAACGCGTGGGTCGCCGCCTCGGGCGATCGCGTGGGCGTGTGCTGCTCGAACGCGTACGGCAGCCTCGAGGCGATCACCGAGCTCGATCGCGTGGCGAAGCTCGAGGACGCCCGGTACATCAACCCGGCGAAGTTCCCGAACACCGTCTCGAACAGCGCGAGCGGCTACGTCAGCATCTGGGAGGACCTCCGCGCGCTGAACGTGAGCGTCTCGGACGGCAACTGCGGCGGCCTCGACGCCGTCGCGTGCGCGGACATCTTCCTGGCGACGCAGCGGGCGGACGCGATCCTCACGGGCGGCGGCGAGGCGATGAGCGAGGCGCTGTTCCTGGCGTTCGAGAAGCTCGGCGCGCTCGGCGAGACGCGCCTCGGAGAGGGCGCGGCGTTCCTCGCGCTCGAGGACGCGGCGGCGGCGAAGGCACGCGGCGCGAAGGTCCTCGGCGAGATCACCGGCTACGGCACGTCGTTCGTCGCTCCGAGCGACGATCACGCGCTCATCTTCGCGTCGCGCGAGGCGATCGGGCGCGCGTGCGCGCAGGCCCTCGCCGATGCGGGGCTCGACGCGAAGGACATCGACGTCGTCGCGTCGAGCGTGTCCGGGCTCGGACGCTTCGACGCCGAGGAGCTGGCGGCGCTCTCGGCGATCGTCCCGGGCGCAGCCGTCGCCGCGCCGAAGATGATCCTCGGCGAGTCGCTCGGTGCGGGCGGCGCGATGGGCATGGCGGCCGCGCTCGCCTGGCTCGCGGGCGCGCCGGCCTCGCCCATCCTCCGCGGCGCCGCCCCGGCGCGCGTGCGCCACGTGCTCGTCACCGCGGTCGGCTACTACGGCAACGCGTCCGCGGTCGTGCTACGCCACGCGGCGTGAAGAAGCTCACCGTCCTCGGCCTCTCCGCCTTCGTCCTCCTCGCCTGCTCGTCGAGCGAGACGACGCCCTCCCCGGCGCCGGCCGGGACCACCGACGTCGCCGACTCCGGCGCGCCGGTCGATTCGGGCACGCCGCCCGTCGACGCGGGATCGGACGCGTCCGCGCTCACCGGCGAGTGCGCGAAGACCTTCGGGAACGCGCTCACCGCCGGATTCGGCCGCATCGACGGCGTGATCTCGGCGCTGCAGATGCCGAACGATCAGTCGTGCACCATGCCGAACCGCGATCACCTCATCGTCCAGGTGCGGATGAACGGCGCGGTCTATCGGATGGTGGTGAACACCGACGTGAAGCTCGCGTCCGTCGATCACGCCCTCCCCGCCCCTTCGTTCGCCGAGGGCTGGCACACGGGCGTGGCGCTCGACTATCCGACGACGCTCGGCGCGCATTCCCCGGCGTTCGAGGCGCAGGCCGACATGAGCGCGCTCGTCGCGAAGGTCATCGCGGACCTGAAGGTCGGCGACCCGATCAGCGTCTACGCCACGAGCGGCGACGGTCGCCCGGAGAGCGCGCACCTCGTGCACCGCAACCCGAACGTGGCGAGCACGGACGGGGCGATCGTCGTGCATCCGGCGGCCGCCACGCCGACGTTCCTGCTCTTCGCGTTCGCCGATCAGACGTTCTGAACGCCTACTGCTGCGGGATGCACACCTTGCGGTTCTCGCGGCCGCCGCCGGTCGAGCGGCACGAGGCGTACGCCGACGCGTACGACTGGCAGTAGGCGTTCTCGACGCCTGCGTCGGTGGCGCCGCCGTCGTAGCCGCCCGCATCGGCGTTCGCCGCGATGCCCGCCTGGATGTCGGCCTCCTCGCAGGAGAGGAAGCAGTACTTGGTCGTGCTGTCGTTGGTGAACGGGGCGCAGAGCTGCTTGATGCCCGTGCGGCACTCGCCTGGGACCTTGCAGCAGTCGGAGTCGTCCTTGCACGTGTGCGTGCAGTAGCCGTTCGGCACGCGATCGAGGCAGGTGATCCCCTGGATCGAGAGCTGCGCGCCCGCCTCGCCCGCATCCTGCGCGGCCTTGTCCGGATAGCACTGCGCCGCCGTCGTGCAGGCCTGGCCGGCTTGCTCGACACCGCGCGGTCCGGCGTCGCTCGTCGACGCATCGGGCGACGACGTCGTCCCGGTGTCCTCGTCGCTTCCGCACGCGGCGTAGAGCGCGACCGCAGCCGAAGCACCGGTGAGCACGACGAACAGGCGAAGAGCGGTTTGCATGGACCGAAGGATGGCGCGGGGCGCTGGCGCTTGTCGATTGGTCGGCCCGCTTGCCATGTGTGCGCGAAGCATCTTTCGCGCACGGCTCCGCTGGAAGACGGGCCCGCGTTGTGCGAAATAGCCCGCCTCATGAGCTGGATCGACGAGAAGGCCCACTCCGAGCTCGCCCGCGTCCGCGAGGCGAAGGAGAAGCAGGTCTACCCCTACTTCCGCGAGTTCGAGACCGGCGGACTGCACACCTCCATCGGGGGCAAGCCGATCATCAACTTCAGCTCGAACGACTACCTCGGGCTCACCAACCACCCGAAGGTCAAAGAGGCGGCGAAGAAGGCGATCGACAAGTACGCCTGCGGCCTGTCGAGCTCCCGCGTCCAGGCCACGACGGTCGAGCACGTCGAGCTCGAGACCCGGCTCGCCAAGTGGTTCGGCTACGAGAAGTGCCTGATGTTCACGACCGGCTACCAGGCGATGCTCGGCACGCTGGTGTCGCTCGCGGACAAGGACACCACGCTCGTCCTCGACAGCTACAGCCACGCCTGCATCCTCGACGGCACGTTCCTGGCGGCGGGCATCCCCGGCCGCGCGCCCGAGGTCCGCTTCTTCAACCACAACTCGGCCAAGAGCCTCGAGCGCATCCTCAAGACGCGCGAGCGCAAGAACGCGCTGGTGGTGGTGGAGGGCGTCTACTCGCTCGACGGCGACAAGGCGCACTTGAAGGAGTTCGTCGAGATCTGCGAGCGGTACGACGCGGTCCTCGTGGTCGACGACGCGCACGGCACGGGCACGCTCGGCGAGCGCG
>JBDHVD010000391.1:0-8874 GCA_039809525.1 Labilithrix sp.
ACGCGGGGGTCATGGAGAGAAACGTCGCCATCGCGAGGACGCGGCGCATCTCCCTCAGGTTACACGATCGTCAAACCCCGAGCTTCGCGCGTACGTCCTCGGTCTCGAACTTCGCGATCGCATCGGCGAGCGACTCGAGCTCCGGCGGCGGGTTCTTGGGGACCTGGATCATCAGCTTCGCGTACAGATCGCCGGCCTCGCGCCCCTTGCGCGCGACGCCCTTGCCCTTGATGCGGAGCTTCGTTCCGCTCGAGGTCCCGGGCGGGACCTTCACGTTGACCGGTCCTTCGAACGTGGGGACCTTCACGCGCGCGCCCTTGATCGCCTCGCTCAGCGTGATCGGCACCTCGAGCTCGAGGTCGTCGCCGTCGCGCGTGAACAGCTCGTGCGGCTCGACGTGGATCTCGAGGATGAGGTCGCCGTTCTGACCGCCGTTCGGCGAGGGCGTGCCCTGGCCCGCGATGCGCACGCGGCTGCCTTCGTTCGCGCCCGGCGGGATGCGCACGGTGACCGCGGACGCCGCGCCCGGCGCCTTGAGCTGGAGCGTGGTCCCGCGGACGGCCGACTCGAACGGGATGGTGATCGCCTGCTCGATGTCCTGCCCGCGCATCGGACCGCGCCGCCGGCCCGCGCGGCCGAAGAGATCGGCGAACGGATCCTCGCCGCCGAAGCCCTCGACGTGGACGCCCCCGGCGCCGCCGAAGAGGTCCTCGAGGTTCACGCGGCGTCCGCCCGCGTAAGCTCCGCCGAAGCCGCCGCCGTTCGCGTTCCCGCTGGACCACTGCTTGTAGGCGCGCGCCTTGTCGGCGTCGAAGCCCTCGCGCAGCGCGTCCTCGCCGAACTCGTCGTAGAGCTTGCGCTTGTTCGGGTCGGAGAGCGCCTCGTACGCGCGGTTGACGTTCTTGAAGCGCGCCTCGGCGTTCTTGTTGCCCGGGTTCTTGTCCGGATGGAGGTCGCGCGCGAGCTTGCGATACGCCTTCTTGATCGTGTCGGCGTCCGCATCCCGCGCCACGCCCAGCACCGAGTAGAAGTCCTCCGCCATACCGCGGGCGAAGTTAAGTCGGACCGTTCCCCTATGCAACGGGCGTGCGCAACGTCGTCCGCCACGTCATGCTTGGGCTGGTCATGCGCCCGACCGCGGCCCTCGTGCTGCTCTCGTTCCTTCTCCTCGGCGTCGCCTGCGGCGGTGACGGAGGCGCGACCGCCGCGCCGCCCGGTCCTGCCGCTCCCGCCGGCGCGACGTGCGAGGCGGGCGAGCGCACGGTCGCCGATGGCTGCGAGCCGATCGTCTCCGAGGCCGCGTGCGGACCAGGCGCCCGAGCGGCCGTCGGAAGCGCGACCTGCGAGGCGGTGGGGCCCGCCGCGTGCCCCGCCGGCTTCGTCGCGCATGCGAGCGGGTGGGGTTGTCGTCCCGTCATCGCCCCGGAGCGATGCGAGGGCGCGATGCGCGAGGCGCTCGGGTCGCCGGCGTGCGTCCCGGTCGGCGACTGTTCGGTGACGTCTCCTCCCGCGGGCGCATCGGTGTTCGTCGACGCGTCGTTCACCGACGACGCGCTCGATGCGACGCACGTCCGGACGATCGGCGCCGCCGTGACCGCGGCCTCCGCCGGCGCGACCATCGCGATCGCGCCCGGCACCTACCCGGAGAACGTCGCCCTCGGAAAGGCGGTGACCCTGGTCGGACGCTGCGCAGAGAAGGTGATCGTCGAGGCCTCCGTGGGCTCGCCCGCGATCGCGGTGAACGGCGCGAAGGTCGCGCTCCGGGGCATGACCGTACGCGGCGGTTCGACCGGCCTCTACGCGGTCGCGCTCGGCGCCGACGTCACCGTCGCGGACGCGGTCCTCGAGAAGAACCAGCGGGCGGGGATCGAGGCGTTCGAGGAGGCGAAGGTATCGGCGAAGGGCGTCGTCATCCGGGACACGACGCCGTCAGCGGCCTCGAGCACCACGAACGGGATCTTCACCGACGCCGGCGCCACGGTCCGGCTCGAGGACGGCGTCGTCTCCGGCGCGGCCGATGCCGGCGTCGGCGCGACGGGCTCGTCGGCGATCACGCTCGTGCGCAGTGTCGTCCGCGACACCGTCCCGCGCCCCGACGGCGTCGGCGGCACGGGCGCGCGGGCGTTCGAGCGCGGTACGGTGGAGCTCGTCGAGAGCGCGATCGTCGCGAGCCGTGGGACCGCGCTCATCGCGGGCAGGACGAAGGCGGTCGCGAAGATCGTCCGGTCCTCGGTGGTCGACACCAAGCTCGACGATCGGCCTGGGCTGAACAGCGGCACGGCCGTGAGCATCACCGACGGCGCGTCGCTCGAGGTCGACGGATCGACCGTGGCCGACAACGCGGCGGCCGCGTTCGCGATCGCCAAGGAGGGGACGAGGGCGAAGATCGCGAACACCGCGATCGTCGCCACGAAGCCGCTCGGCGAGGCGGGGGCGGGCGTCGGACTGCTCGCGCGCGGGGGCGCGAGCGTGGAGCTCCTGTCGAGCGCGGTGATCGAGAGCGCGTTCGCCGCGCTGCAGGCGAGCGACGCGGGCACGACGCTCGTGCTCGACCGCTCGCTCGTGGCGAAGACCGCCCCTTCCTCCGGAAGCCGCAAGATCCCCGAGGGCAGCGGAGGGACCGCGCTCGCGGTCATCCGCGGTGGCTCCGCGGTGCTGCGCGCGTCGACGATCGACGCGGCGCGCGAGGCCGCGATCGCGGCGGCGAACGAGGGCTCGACGCTGGAGCTCGAGTCTACCCTGGTCACCGGCACGCTCCCGAACGCGAAGGGGGCGTTCGGCCACGGCGTCCTCGCGCTGCTCGGGGCGCGCGTCGGCGTCGCCCGGTCGGTCGTCGAGCGGAGCGCGGCCGTCGGCGTGGTGTTCGCCGATGCCAGCGGCTCCGTGCGGCGTTCGACCGTACGGCACAATGCGATCGGCATCCACGCACAGCAGGGCTCGACCATCGTGGAGAGCGAGGCCGTCCCCGAGGCGATCACGGGCGGCGAGGTCGTGGTCACCACCGACTCGCGCTTCACCGACAACGCGTCGAAGGTCGGCTCGGGTGTGGTCCCGCTGCCGAACGTGGTCCCTCCGTTGTAGGAAACGGGCGTCATGCTTCGAGCGTTGGTACGATCGAAGAGATGCGCCCGTCCGCTCGCCTCGGCCTCGTCACCGGCTGCGCCGCCCTCGCGGCCGCGGCCCTGGCGTGCCGTCCGACGACGCCGACCGTGCAGCAAGGCAGCGACGTGGGCGAGAAGCGGGACGACGGCGCGAAGCAGGTGGCGCCCGGCCCGGCCGACGCGAACGCGACGGGTATCGACGCGGCGGTCGCCGCGCTCCTCGCCGATGCGGGCGTCACGCCGCCCCCCGCGCCGCCGCTCGTCGAGAGCGATCCGATGAGCAACCACAAGGAGACGCGCGACCAGCTCCTCTCCTTGTTCACGATCAAGGACTTCACCGACGAGCAAAAGAAGGTCGTCCAGCCGGACGCCTATCTCCGCCGCGTGTTCGACACCGACGGTCCGCACCACGCGAACCAGGGCAACAAGGCGATCGCCCAGCACACCATCAGCAAGGAGAAGTGCCTCGAGGGCCTGAAGGACGTCGTCATCCAGACGCCCGAGCAACGCGAGAAGTGCGGGGCCGACAACATGGTGCCCATCTGGGTGAAGGGCAAGGAGGCGTGGTTCTGCATCGACGTGTTCGAGTTCCCGAACAAGGCGTGCGAGCTGCCGATCGTCTGGATCCCGCCGACGAGCGCGAAGAAGGTCTGCGAGCTCCAGGGAAAGCGCCTGTGCTCGGACATCGAGTGGAACATCGCGTGCCGCGGCGATCCCGAGGGCGGCGACGACTGGAAGTACGCCTACGGCAACAAGGTCGACATCGACGTCTGTCACACGAACCTGCGGCACCGCACGCAGTGCGTGGTGCAGGACGCGAAGAGCACGTGGAAGACGTGCACCACCGACACCGAGCCGAGCGGATCGTTCCCCAAGTGCCGCTCACGCTTCGGCGTGTTCGATCAGCACGGCAACGTCGCCGAGGTGATGATGCGCCGCGAAGGCGACAAGGTCGTCACGCAGCTCAAGGGCAGCGCGTGGTTCTACGTCGAGCTGGTGAAGGAGCCCGGCCAGCCGGTCCCCGAGACGACGACGAACAAGACCGGCGCCTACCCCGATCACTGCAACTTCGATCCGCGGTGGCACGTGGAGCCGATCGACGCGGCGATGCACGTCAACTACCACCTCGGTTTTCGCTGCTGCAAATCGATTCCGTGATCACCAATCGAAGAGCTGGTCGACCGGGTTCTCGGCGCCGCGTGCGGGCATGCTCTTCGTGCGATCGACGTCGACGGTCTTCACCTTCGCGAACACGTCGTTGCCTCGGTTGATGAAGTAGCTGACGCGGTTCACGCGCGGCGCGCCGTTCTGCTTCGTGACGTGCAGCACCGAGTAGCCGTACATCGCGGCGCCGCCGTACTTCTGGCTCGTGAGGTTCGCCGCCGAGGTGAGGCGCAGGATGGCGAGCTCGCGCGGCCCCTGGTCGGACGGCCCGGAGAGGACGCGCATCGAAGGCGGCGTCGCGCGCGCGAGCATCGCGTCGAGCTCCGTCCGCCAGTCGTCGAACGACGCGAGCGACAGCGGCGCCTTCGAGCCCGCCGCGCCCCAGAGGCTCGTGCGACCGGTGTCGTCCTCCACGCTGAGCGACGGGAGCAGGCGTCCCTCCCACGCGAAGCGGCGCACCGGGTTCGCGGCCTCGGCGCTCGCGATGCGCTTCACCGAGCCGTCGTCCGTCAGCGCGACCTTGCCCGGCACGAGCTCGTCGCCCTTCTGCATCACCTCGAGCGAGTTGAAGTGCGTGTGCCCGAGGACGAGCGTGCGCACGTGCGGGTTCTTCGCGAGCCGCTTCAGGATCTCCGTCGCGGAGAAGAAGAACCCGGCGCCGTCCTTGTCGAAGTCGACGTCCGGCGCGTGCCACTCCTGGAGGCCGTCGTGGAGGCACGTGTCGCGCTCCTCGACGCTCAGCGACAGCTCGTCCTTGCTGCAGACGAGCGGCGCGAGCTTCTCGCTGAGCAGATAGTTGAGCGTGCTCTGCTGGACGCTCCGGTACTCGATCAGCGGGAAGTAGTAGCCGAAGTCCTGTCCCTTGTGCCCGCCGCGCGGATCGTGGTGCATCAGCATCACCACGTCCTCGCCCGCGGTCTTCGATCGCGACAGCTCGCGATCGATCCACTCCATCTGCATCTTGCCGATGCCGCCGCCGTAGTTGACGGTGTACATGCCCCAGCCCGTGCGGCGGTGCTGGCGCAGCTCGTACGAGTTGACCGAGACGTAGCGGTTCTTGCCGAACGTCCACGACGCGTAGAGCGGTCCGTACGACTTCTGCCACTGATAGAAGCCGTCGTAGAGGATCCAGTTGCGGTCGGCGCGCGGGACCTCGGCGAACGAGTCGGAGTACGTGAGCCCCGGCTTGCGGACGAAACCCCCGCCGAACACGTCGCGATGGAGGCCCTCGCGCTTCGCGTCGGTCTTCTGGAGGAACGCCGCATACGCGCTCCACGAGAAGTCCGGCCAGGCGATGTTGTTCTGCTCGGCGACCACCTTCTGCAAGGTGTCGTTCAGCTTCTCGTCGACGGTCTGGACCGCGCTCGGCACGTGACCGAGGCCGACGTAGCCGTCGTGGTTTCCGACGGTGAGGAAGATCGGGAATTCGAGGCGCTTGAGCGCGGCGATGATCCGCTTCGACTCCTGCTGATAGGTGAGCGCGACGCCGCGCGAGCGGATGGTCTCGGGCGAGCCGCCGTTGTGGAGGTCGCCGTTGAACGTGATGAACGCCGCGTTCTTCACGTCGGGATCGCTCGTCGCGTTCACGCCGTCGACGAACTCTTCGAGCTTCTCGGCGGTGATCGTCTGGTACGAAGCGGCGACCGACACCTGCGTGTCCGTCACGTTGAGCGCCTGGTACTCCTCGCTCGCGTGGTCGAAGACGCGGACGGCGTTGTACTGCCACTCGAAGACGTTCGCGAAGACCTGTCCCGCCTTCCGCACCTCGAAGCGCGCGTCGTAGAGGCCGGCGGGCACGCTCGCCATCGCCGCCTGATCGAACACGAAGCGGATCGTCTTCCGCTTCTTCAGCACCGCCGGCATGTCGCCGGGCTCGGCGTTCATCAGGACCTTCTTCGGCGCGATGCGGTAGACGCCCGTCTTCGCCGCCTGCGCGCTCGCGGCTTCGGTCGACTGCCCGCGCGCCGAGCGCGCGACGAGGAAGAACGCGAAGCCGTCCTGGTCGTCGTTCTTCAGCGTGACCTCGCGCGGCGCATCGCCGTCCGCCGCCGCGACGCGCGGGCGGAGGTGCTCGAACGCGTCCGGCTCGATGCGGAGGACCATCATGAGCTCGTCCTCGGCGTCGTCCTTCACGTAGAGGTTCGGGTTCCCGAGCGTCGGATACACCAGCCGATCGATCGCCGGCTTGCCGAGCGCCCACGGCATGACCTGCTCGTTCTCGGACGCGTCCGAGTAGAAGACGTTCGCGAGGTACGTCTCGCCCTTGTTCGAGACGACCTCCCACGGACGCTCGCGGAGCTGATCGGGCGAGAGCGTTCCTTCCTCGCCCGCCGACGTCTGATCGTCGCTCTTCGAGCCGGGCGCAGCGCCGCTACCGTCCTCTCCGGACTCGGCGGATCCGCAGCCCACCATGCCCGCGATCGCCGCGACGGCGAGCCAACGAAACGTCCGGGCCTCTCCCATGCCTCCGATGTAGGCACATGTCGGGCCGGCGCCCCCTTGCGCGTCAAGTCACTGGAATCACTTGTTCTTCTTGCATCGCGTCAGAGCAAAGCGGGCTACGGGCGATCCACCTCACTCCTCTACTGTGTCGCGCGCCGACGGGCGCGGAGGGGTCATGGCAGGAGCACCGTCGAGCCCGTCGTCTTGCGCGCCTCGAGATCGGCGTGCGCCTGCGCCGCGTCGCGGAGCGGGTAGGCCTGCGGGATGCTCACCCGCAGCGTGCCCGACGCGATCGCCTCGAACAGCTCGCGCGCGCGCGCCTGGAGCTCGACGCCCTGCGCGTAGTCCGCGAGCTTCGGGCGCGTGAGGAAGAGCGAGCCCTTCTGCGAGAGCAGGCGCGGATCGATCGGCGGCGCGGGTCCGGACGACTGGCCGAACGACACCATGAGCCCGCGGGGGCGGAGGCAGTCGAGCGACGACATGAACGTGTCCTTGCCGATCGAGTCGTAGACCACGTCGACGAGGCCGATCTCCTTCACGCGCGCGACGACGTCCTCGTGGCGGTAGACGATGACGTGCGCGCAGCCGTGCTCGCGCGCGAGCTTCGCCTTCTCTTCGCTGCCGACCGTGCCGATGACGGTCGCGCCGCGATGCGCGAGCCACTGCGTGAGGAGCGAGCCGACGCCGCCGGCGGCCGCGTGCACCAGCACCGTCGGACGCGACGCCACGGTCGACGTCATCTCCGCGAGGTAGTGCGCGGTCAGCCCCTTGAGCATCACCGCGGCGGCGGTCCGATGCTCGACCTTCGGCGGCAGCTTCACGAGGACGCTCGCCGGCATGGTGCGGACCTCGGCGTAGCCGCCGAGCGGGCCCGTCGCGTAGGCGACGCGATCGCCGGGCGCGAGATCCTTCACGCCCTCGCCCACCGCCTCCACCACGCCCGAGGCCTCCGTGCCGACGATCGCGGGGAGCGCCGTCGGATAGAGGCCCGTGCGGTGATAGACGTCGATGAAGTTGAGGCCGATGGCTTCGTGCCTCACGCGGGCCTCCCCGCGAGCGGGCTCGCCGACCTCGATCGGCTCCCACTTGAGGACCTCGGGTCCGCCCGTCTCGTGGATGCGTATGGCGTGCGTGGTCATTCCGGCCACTCTACCGCGGTTCGCCCGCGCGGATCAGACCGCCCCCGACTCGCCTCCTCTCACGGTCTCGGCGCCGGCGTCTCGCCCGGCAGGTGGATGTCGTTGGTGACGCCGCGGACGCCCTTCACCTCGCGGACGGCATGCTCGACGTCGATCGCGTCGGCCGTCGTCGGGAGCTCGCCGATCAGGGTCACGTTGCCGTCGACGGTCACGATCTGGATCCGGTTCCAGCCCACGCCGGAGAGCTCCGGCTTCCTCGCGAGGTGCTGGCGGACCTTCTCGCTGAGCCGTCGATCGGCGGTGGTCTCCCCCGTCGCGGGGACGTTCGGCGCGGCCTTCTCCTCGTCGCGCACCGGCGCTTGCGGGGCCTCGGCGACGGGGGCGCTCGGCATGTCCGTCGCGAGCCTCGAGCGCGTCACCGTCGTCGTCGAGACCGGCTCCTTCGGAAGGGGCTGCGAGCGTGACTGCGAGCCGCCGCACGCGCCCAGGACGGATGCGATCGCGACGAGCGAAACGGCCGAAACGAGCATGGCGTGCTTCATGGCTCTCTCCTCTCGGCCTCGCCGCCGGCGATGAGCGCCACCACCGAGGCCATGCCGAACACGACGTCTCCCATGGCGTCGTAGTCGAACGAGCGATCGCGCACCGAGCGCCCCGCGGTGACGGTCACCGCCGGCCAGCCCTCGCGCCAGAACGAGCGCTGATCGGGGGAAGCGGCGAACGGGAGGAACCCCGGCACCGTGATCACGCGCACGTCGCGATCGGTGCCCTTGCGGAACGCCTCGCCCGCGTAGCCGAGGAGCGCGCGCGAACGCACGTTGCCGACGATCTCGATGCCGCGCCCGCGGCCGCCGAGCGCCTCGAGATCGAACATGCCACGGAGGCGCGTGCCGTGGTCGCGGAGCCGCTTCGCGTAGGCGTGGCTGCCCACCGCCCTGCCGGCGAAGCCGACGAGCCGGACGGTGTGGGCGAAGCGCCGGCCCGAGAAGAGGCGCGCGAGCGAGAGAAGCACGGCGATGCCGGTCGCG
>JBDHVD010000392.1:0-8855 GCA_039809525.1 Labilithrix sp.
CTCTTCAATCTGTACAACGAGCGCTGGCCGATCCGCACCGGCGTGACCCACGATCCGCCGGCGAAGTTCGTCTTCCGTGACGAGGCGCACGCGCGCGTCGGCATCGCGACCGACTCGATGGTCAGCCACGGCTGCATCATCTCCGGAGGCCGCATCCACCGCTCGGTGCTCTCCGTCGGCTGCCGCATCAACTCGTTCAGCGAGGTCGAGGAGTCGGTGCTCTTCGAGCGGGTCCGCATCGGCCGCCACGCGAAGATCCGGCGCTGCATCATCGACAAGGACGTCGAGGTGCCGCCGGGCGTGGAGGTCGGGTTCGATCTCGAGGCGGACCGCAAGCGCTTCTTCGTCACCGAGAACGGCCTCGTCGTCATCCCCAAGCGCGCGAAGCTCGACGACGAGAGGATGTGGCGCCTCTGACGGAGCCGCGCCTCCGCATCCTCTGCGCCGATCGGGGCAGGGGCGATGGGCCTCGCTGCCGCACGCCACTGGTTCAATTGACTGGTGAAACAGCCCGGCGAGGCGGCGGCCCGCCGGCGGCGGCCCCGGCGCGCGTTGTTTCACCGCTTCAATTGAACGGGTGAAACAGCCCGGGGAGGCGGCACCAGCCGGTCGACGGGCGCGCACGAGGAAGCGGCGGTGCTCGACTTCCGGCGCCTCACGCGGTTTGATCGGGCCGTGCCGCGGAATCGGACGTGATGCGCACGATCATCGTCGGCGACGTGCACGGCTGCCGGATCGAGCTCGAGGCGCTGCTCGAGCGGGTGGGCTTCGCCTCGGGCGATCGCCTGGTGTTCGTCGGCGACCTCGTCGCGCGCGGCCCCGACTCGCTCGGCGTGCTCGACGTCGTCCGTCGTACCGGCGCCGTCGTCGTCCGCGGCAACCACGAGCAGAAGCTCCTCGATGCGCGCGACGGCCTCTGCACGCTCTCGAAGATCCATCGCGACGTCGCCAGCGCGCTCCGCCCGGTCGACTGGTCCATCCTCGAGTCGTCGCGCCTCTGGCTCGATCTCCCCGAGCACGAGCTGCGCGTCATCCACGCGGGCGTCGATCCGCGCGTGCGCTTCACCCACCAGAACGTGCGCTCGCTGCTGTCGATCCGCACGATCGAGGACGTGCTCTGGGGCGCCCACTACCAGGGCCCGCCGCACATCGTGTTCGGGCACAACGCGCCGATCGGCATCCAGGTGCATCCCTGGGCGACGGGGCTCGACAGCGGCTGCGTCTACGGAGGCGCGCTCACCGCGATGGTGCTCCGGCCGAAGCAGAAGGTGCCGCGCGGGACCGAGGCGCGCTGGAGGGTGCTCGTCTCCGAGCGCGCCCGCAAGATGTGGTTCGTGCCGAAGCACGTCGCCTGACGCGTCAGAAGTGACCGGTCACGGTGTAGCTCGGATTGTCGGCGCCGCAGCCGGCGACGTTCCGTTTCGACACGTCGATGAAGATGTCCGTGTCGTCATCCCACTTGCTGTTGCCGGTCTGGTTGATCGTGCACTTGCCGGTGCCGTCGGTGTCACACGTATACGTGTTCTTGTTGGTCTCGACGCGCAGGTGGTAGCAGCCCGGGTGCGCGCTGCCGGTCATCTGGAGCGTGAGCACGACCTGGTTCGTGCACAGCAAGCTGCCCGTGCCGTGGACGCGGTAGTAGTCGGACGCCGATCCGGTCGCCGCGTCGAAGCCGTCGACCGACGGGCCCTCGTGCACCGTGGAGTCGCTCGGCAGACGCACCGTCGTCGCGACGCCGATGTTCGGGTTGCTCGAGCCGTCTTTGCAGTTGCGATCGCCCACGAACGTCGCCGTGTTCTTGGTGTGATTGCCGGTCACCGGATCGGCGACCTCACAGCCGTTCGTCTTGTTCGCGTCGACGTCGTAGTTCTCGCCCTGGCACGAGTACGTGCAGTTCGGCTGCTCGCAGGTGACGTTCGTCTTCGTCTTGTTGAGGCCCGGGCAGACGTTGCCGCACGTCCCGCAGTTCTGCGGTCCGCTCGTCGCCTCGGAGCAGTACGAGGTCGTGCAGCCCGCCGGATCGGTGGTCGAGCACGTCATCTTGCAGACCGGCGCCGTCGCCGCGCAGCTCGAGAAGCGCGTCGAGGCCGCGAGGCACGTCCGCTGCCCGACGCAGGTGCCCGCCACGTTCTTGCGCGTGCACGTCTGCGGGGTCGCGACGCGATCGCAGAAGCCGCCGAGCGAGTCGAGGCACGAGATGCCACCCGCGGGCCGGCACACCTTCGCGGCGACGCCGTCGAGCGTCGTCTGCTCGCAGGTGTAGTCGGCGGGACATGCCGCCTGGCCGCCGATGGTGCAGTCGACGTGGCAGGCCTTCACCGTGTCGCCCGCGGCGACGCCGCACGTCTCGGAGAGCGAGCCGCACTCGGCGTTCGTGTTGCACGTCTTGCAGTGCGCGGGGCTGCGCGGGACGCACGATCCGCTCGTGGCGCCCGGCGTGGTCGGATCGCAGAAGAAGTTGTCGGGACAGTCCGCCTGCGCGGCGCAGGGCTTCACGCAGAGCGAGGTCGTCCCGCCGGCGAGCACGCTCTTGCACTCGCCCGACTGGCAGTCGCCGTCCTTCGCGCAGGGGAAGCCGACGGGGTTTCCGCCCGGCGCGACGTCGATCGGCGCGTCGGCCGCCGCGTCCGTGCCGCCGCCGGCGTCGTCGCCGTCGCCGGTGCCGGGCGTGGTGGCGGATCCGTCACCGACGACGGTGCCCGTCGTGCCGGCCTCGCCGCCGTCGGCGTCGTCGTACCCGCTCCGCTCCGAGCCGTCGCCCGACGCCGCGCACGCGGCGATCAGAGACACACCGATCCCCAGGACGCCGAGGCGCTTCACCCAACCCATGCGGCGAAGTGTAGCTAGCGGATGCGCTCGGTCGAAGCTGCGTCGACCTTTGGGACCCATCTGAAATGATCGACGAGCACCGTGGAGTCGAACTTCGGGTCGCCGGTGTCCCAGATGAGCAATTCCATGCTCAACGTCTGTCCCGGAGCGGCCGGAGCCTGGGTCGTCAGCCATCCAGTCGCGCCCCCTCCGGTGCTGAGCTGGCCGTTGCAGTACAGGCCCGGCGCGTGGAAGCCGGTGTCTTCGAGCTCGCTCAGGTCCCCGCCGCAGGTCGACGTCCCGAAGATGGGCGGCTCGCCGCGGCACCCCGTCTGCGTGGCCGCGGTGCAGCGGTCGAAGAACGCGTTGTTCACGCTGAGCGCCCGGCCGGCCGCGTCGAACGCGACGTTCTGCCCGTTCGCGAGGACGAGGAAGCCGTCGTTGTACTTGGTGCAGACGTAGTCGGGCCATTCGCCGGAGTAGAAGTCGAAGTCGAGCGCGAAGCCGCGCGCGTTCTTCGGGACCTTCACCTCGAGCTTCACGCTGATGGCGTCGAAGATCTGATCGCTCGTCGCGCAGCCGGGCGCGGGCTTCGGGTATCCGGGCGGCGTCGCCCCGAGGAGCGGCAGACCGTTCTGCATCTGCACGCCCTGCTTGAAGCAGTGGGTCAGCGTGGACGGATCGCAGCTCGTCGCCGAGACGTCGTCGAACGCGCGCGCCCAGCCGGTGCTGAGCACGCCGAGGTTCGCGCCCTCGCGCGGCTTGATCACCTTGCCGAACGCCGGGAGCACGCCGTGCTGCCCGTCCGCCGGCGGATCGTTCGACGCGTGGCCGCGGGTGAACGTCGCGGACACGAGGCCCTGACAGATGCCGATCGCCCGCGCGAACGCGGCGGCGTCGCCGAACACCGTGAGGTCGGCGTCGCACGAGAGCGTGTCGTCGACCTTGCCGTTGCCGTCGTCGTCGCAGCCGTTGCCGGGGATGTCGAACGCCGCGGGATCGGGCTGGCAGGGACCGAGGCTCGCGTCGACGAACCCGACCGTCCCCGCGTCGCCCGGCCCGGCGTCGTCGGGGGTGAAGGCCGGGCGCGCGTCCGATCCGCACGCGCAGGCGAGGACCGCGAGGCTCCCGAGGAGCGCCGCGAAGGCGCCTGCGGCGCGGCGCGAGGACATGCGTCCGCGATAGCAGCCGGGCCCGATGCGCGCTAGCCTGCGCGGTCATGAAGCGCCTAGGCACGTGCCTGTCGGCGATCGCATGCGCGCAGCTGATCGCGCTGTCCTCGCCTGCGTTCGCGCAGCCGAAGAAGCCGGCGGAGAAGACGCAGCCCGCGCCCGCGCAGCCGCAGGACCTGATCGCGAAGGGCCAGGCGCTCTTCGAGGACCAGCAGTACGAGGAGTCGATCCAGACGCTCTCGGGCGCGCTGCTCCGTCCGAACAACACCCCGCAGCAGAAGGTCGAGATCTACCGCCTGCTCGCGCTCAACTACATCACGCTGGGCCGGACGCAGGAGGCGGACAACGCCGTCCGCGGCCTGCTCGTCGCCCAGCCCGACTACCAGCTCCCCGCGAGCGAGTCGCCGCGCTTCCGCGAGTTCTTCGCCAAGTCGCGCGAGAAGTGGGAGGCCGAGGGCCGCCCCGGGATCGTGAAGGAGCAGCCCACCGAGCAGCCGGTGGTCCTCCGCCACGGATCGCCCTCGCAGGCCGAGGCGGGGCAGACCATCGATCTCCGCGGCAAGCTCGAGGATCCCGACGGGCGCACCGGGAGCGTGAAGCTCTGGTTCCGCGCCGGATCGAAGGGCGACTTCGAGAGCGCGCTCGCCGACGTCGAGGACGGCTCGTTCCACGCGCAGATCCCCGGCTCGTCGGTGAAGCCGCCGGTCATGGACTACTACTTCGAGGTGCTCGACGGCGGCGGCAACGTCATCGCGTCGCGCGGCGACGCCCAGGGCCCGCTCCGCATCGCGGTGCCCGAGAAGTCGTCGAGCGGCTGGGTCCTCCCCGTCGCCATCGGCGGCAGCATCCTCGGCGCCGCGGCGATCGTCGGCGTGCTCGCCCTCGCCGGCGTCTTCGACAGCAGCGCGCCCGCGGGCGGCTCGCGCGGAACCTCCACCGTCTCCGTGAGCATCGGCGATGCCTCCCTCCGCTTCTGAGCCGCGCTACCCGTACGTCCACGTCGACGTCTCCCCCGAGGAGGCCGACGAGACGAGCGCGCTCCTCTTCGAGCTCGGCGCCGAGGGCGTCGAGGAGCGCGACGAGGGGACGCTCGCGAAGTCCGCAGCGAGCGGAAAGGTGACGCTCGTGGCATCGTTCGCCACGCGCGAGGACGCGGAGTCGGCCATCCTCGAGCTCGACGCGTCCCTGTCGCCTCGCTACGAGGAGATCGTCGGCGACGCCTGGCGCGACGCGTGGAAGGAGCACTACCGGCCGTTCGCCATCGCGCCCGGGATCGTGATCCGGCCGCCGTGGGAGCCGTACGAGGCGAAGCCCGGCGAGAAGGTGCTCGAGCTCGAGCCGGGCCGCGCGTTCGGCACCGGCCTCCACGAAACGACGCGCCTCGTCGCGCAGGCGATCCAGAAGCACGCGAGCGAGCTCGCGGACACCGTCGTCCTCGACGTCGGCTGCGGCAGCGGCATCCTCGCCCTCGCGGCGATCGTGCTCGGGGCGAAGAGCGCCGTCGCGATCGACGTCGACCAGGAGGCGATCGACGTCACGAACGAGAACGCCCAGCGCAACGGCCTGGCCGATCGCATCCAGGCGAGCACCACCGATCTCGCCGACCTCGAGATGACGTCGAAGGTCGTGGTCGCGAACATCGAGGCGAAGGTGCTGATCCCCATCGCCCACGTGCTCGAGCGCCACGTCGCGCCCGGCGGCCTCCTCCTCCTGTCCGGCATCCTCGTGCCGCAGAAGGACGACGTCCGCAACGCGTACCCCGACATGGAGCTCCTCGAGTCGCCGGCGCTCGGCGAGTGGGTGCTGCTCGCGCTGCGCAAGCGCTGACGCGACGGCACGAGTCGCCGATGGCCGACGTCCGCACGCCTCTCGCGAAGCTCGCGCCCGGCGCGCGCACGCTCGGCGAGGAGGCGTCCTCCTATCTCTGTCGCGTGCGCCGCCTCCGCGAGGGCGATCGCTTCGTCGCGTTCGATCCCGAGGCGCGCACCGAGGCCGACGCCACGATCGACGAGGCCTCGCCGGCCGCCGCGCGCGTGACCATCGGCGAGCTCCGCCCCGCGGCGGTCGTCGCGCAGGTGCCGCTCGTCCTGGTGTACGCGCTCGCGAAGGGAGACAAGGTCGACGCCGTCGTGCGCGACGCGACCGAGCTCGGCGCGACGCACATCGTGCTCGCGCCGACCGCGCGATCGGTGGTGAAGGTCGACGACGCGAAGGGCGCGGCCAAGGTCGATCGCTGGCGCCGGATCGCCGAGCAGGCGGCGCGTCAGTCGGGTCGCTCCGATCCGCCGCGGGTCGATCTCGCGCGCACGTTCGCCGGGGCGCTCGCCCTGGCGGACGCGGAGGCGAAGCTCCTCCTCGATCCGCACGCGGCCGATCGGCTCGGACCGGCGCTCCGCGGGAAGGCCTCGTTCGCCTTCGCCGTCGGTCCCGAGGGCGGCTTCACCGAGGCGGAGATCGCGGCGGCCCGCGACGCGGGCTTCGCGCCGGTGACGCTGGGCCCGTTCGTCCTCCGCACGGAGACGGTCGCGGCGGCGGTGCTCGGCGCGGTGCGCATCCTCGAGACGCCGTGAGCTCCAGCGCCGTCATTCGCCGCGGCGGTACGCTTCGAGCCGATCGGCGAGCTCGCGCGGTCGGCTGAGCGCGATCATGTGCCCGCCCGCGATCTCGTCGGCTTCGATGCCGAGGCGCTCGCGGGCGACACGGCGCTGCATGGCGGCAGGGAACAGGCGATCGTCGCGGCCGACGAGCACGCGCGTCCTGACCGGCGGCCATGCCGCGAGCGGCCAGGGCCGATCCATCGGCGTCGCCGACTGCACGGTCGGTCGCCGCCGCGCCTCCGCGGCGATCTCCGGCGGGAGGTCGTGGTAGTAGACGACGTCGTCGTCCTGCGCGTCCGCCGCGGAGAACCCGAGGCTCGCGAGACATTCGCGGTGCGCGGCGCTGGCCTTGGTGCTCGACCACCACGCGCCCCCGGTCTCGTCCGGGCGAGGGATCATCGCGTTCACGAGCACGAGGAGATCGACCTTCGCTCGCGCGCACGCGATCGGCGCGCTGAATCCGCCGAGCGAATGAGCGACCACGATCACCTCCTCCCGATCGCCGATCGCCGCGACCACGGCATCGGCGTACTCGACCCAGCCTGCGCGATCGTCGCCCGCAGGCAGCGCGACGGCCACGGCGTCGTGCCCGCGCGCGGCGAGCTCGGACACCACGCGATGCCAGCTCCAGGGGTCGCCTCCGGCGCCCGGCACGAGGACGTAGTTCGCCATGACGAGCGAGAGGCTAGCGCGACCGTGGTCGGCGCGGTACGTATCCGGCGCCGTGAACGCGACCGACATCGAGGTCATCGATCGCACCGCGCAGCGCTTCGCCCGCGCCGCGCTCCGCCGCTCGACCTACCACTACGTCGTCGGGAAGCTGCGTCGCGACCCGGCCACACGCGCGATCGCCAGCCTCGGCCAGCTCGGCGACGTGCTCGATCTCGGATGCGGCCGCGGGCACCTCGCGCTCTTCCTCCTCGAGGGCGGCGCGGCCACGAGCGTGCGCGGCTTCGACTGGGACGAGGAGAAGGTGGCGCTCGCGACGCGCGCGGGCGACGGCCTCGACGCGTCCTTCGCCGCGCTCGACGTGCGCGCGTGCGACGTCGAGCCGGCCGACACCGTGCTCCTCGTCGACGTCCTCCACTACCTCGCGCCCGACGCACAGGACGAGCTGCTCGCCCGCGCGGCCGATCTCGTGCGCCCCGGCGGACGCCTCGTCGTCCGCGACGCGACCTCGGGCTACGGCTGGCGCTCCGCGTTCACGCTCTTCGTCGAGTGGATCTCGACGTTCATCAGCTTCAACCTCGGCGAGCGCGTCGTCCTCCGCGACGTCGCCCGCGAGGTCGTCCCGCTGCTCGAGCAGAAGGGCCTTGCGTGCACCGTCGCGCCTTGCTGGCAGGGCACGCCGTTCGCGAACGTCCTCGTCGTCGCGACACGTCCCGTCGCGAACCGGTCCGCCGCCCCGGATCGCATGCTGTCCACCGGCACCTCCTGACGTCGCGATCTCCGCGGCGCCCGCGCTGGAACGCCGCGTGCTCCACCGGCGGCCGTGCCGTACCGCGATCCCCGCCCCGCCCTCGTCCAGCGCCTCGCCGAGCTCGATGCCGAGCGACGCGATCTCGCGCAGCGCCTCGCCCTCTTCGCCCGCCCCGCGCCGCCGCGCCGGACACGGCTCCGCCCGACGATGATCGCGATCGCCGGAGCGCTCGCGACCGTCGCCGGGCTGATCACCACCGTGCAGCTTGCACGCATCGGCGTCCGTCTACCGTCGGGGGAGCTCGTGTTCCTCTTCGACGGGCAGTTCGGCACCGAGCACGCGGTCGTCGATCTCGCGTCTCAGTAGCGCTTGCACAGGTACGTCGAGGTGGCGGTGTTGTTCGACTCGTCCGCCTCCGTGACCTGGTTGGCGGAGTCGACCGTCACCTTGCGCGACCAGCCACAGTCCCACGGCGCGTACACGATGATGCTCGACGACGCGCCCGCCGCCAGGCCGGCGAACGAGTAGGTCTTCAGCGTCGCGCCGAGCTGGTCGTTCACGCGGACCGCGAACGCCCCCGCGTCCTTCAGGCTGTCGTTCTTCAGGACGAACTGGATGTAGTAGCCCGGCGCGATGTTCCCCCCGGGCTCCACGACCTGCGTCGCGTTCTGCGTGACGACGAGGTCCGGAAGGCAGGGCGGCGACGGCCACCCCGGGATCGTCGATCCGCAGTTGATCGTGTACCCCTCCGGCGCCGAGACGCTCTCGACCGCGTCGACCGCCGCGGGGTCGACCTCGCCCTCCGGCGCCGCGTCCTCCGCGCAGCCCGCGAGCGCGCCCGCCGCGACGAACAGCCCC
>JBDHVD010000393.1:0-8850 GCA_039809525.1 Labilithrix sp.
CAGTTCCAGCCCGAGCCGAGCCGGGAGCCAGCCAGGATCGAGACGGCGAGCCGGCGCAGGGAACGATGTAGGCGCCGCACCCGAAACGCGTCGAATCTTCGGAGGTTTCTGTCTTGGAGAGCGCGGGCGTAGGGCGCTACTCTCGGGTGTGATGGCGGCCAAGCTCGCCCGATCGCAGAGCACTGCTCGCGGAGGCGATCCGAGGGAGGGCCGCTCCTTGCTCAAGGTCGGCGATCTCCTCGCCGGCAAGTACCGCGTCGAGCGCATCCTCGGCGAGGGCGGGATGGGCGTGGTCGTCGCCGCCTACCACGAGCTGCTCGATCAGCACGTCGCGGTGAAGCTCCTCTATCAGGACGTCGCCGACCGCGAGGCGCAGTCGCGCCTGCTGCTCGAGGCGCGATCGGCGGCGAAGCTCCAGTCCGAGCACGTCGCGCGCGTGATCGACGTGGACACGGGCAAGGACGGCCTGCCGTTCATCGTGATGGAGCTGCTCGACGGAGCCGACCTCTGTCAGATCGCCGATGCACGCGGCGCGCTCCCGCGCTGGCTCGTCGTCGACTACGTGCTCCAGGCGCTCGAAGGGCTCGCCCACGCGCACGTGCGCGGCATCATCCATCGCGATCTCAAGCCCTCGAACCTGTTCCTCGCGAACAAGCCCGACGGCTCGCAGATCATCAAGATCCTCGACTTCGGCATCTCGAAGTCCCAGGAGCAGGGCGATCGCCGGATGCAGCAGCTGACCGGCGGGCGCGCGGTGCTCGGCTCGCCTCCGTACATGTCTCCCGAGCAGGTGCGGAGCCCGAAGACGGTCGATCACCGCACGGACATCTGGTCGCTCGGCATCTGCATGTACGAGCTCTTGACCAACTCGATGCCGTTCGGCGGCGACGAGATCCAGGAGACGTTCGCCCAGGTGCTCGAGAACGAGCCGACGCCGATCCGGCAGCTCGTCAACGGCGTGCCCGACGGCCTCGAGAGGGTCGTGATGCGGTGCCTCGCGAAGAAGCGCGACGACCGGTGGAAGGACGTCGGCGAGCTCGCGAAGGCGCTCGCGCCGTACGGCTCCGGGACGTGGATCCACTCGGCCGATCGCGTCTGCGCGACGCTCGCGCGGCCCGTGCTCGACGACGCGACGAGCGGCACGCGGCTGAAGAACAGCGGGCACTACGGTCCGCCGCCGTCCGTGCCGCTGGCGATCCCGTCGTCGCCGGGACGCCGCCTCGACTCGCAGCAGCCCGAGCTGACCGGCACCGCGAACACCGTGGTGTTCGACGGCAAGCGGCGACCGCTGATGATCGCCGCGTTCGTCGCCGTGCTCGCGATCCCCGCGGTCGTCGGGATCGGCCTCATCGGCGCGAGCGTCACCGCGAAGGCGCGGAGCGCCGCGTCGGCGTCCGCGCCCGAGGCGACCTCGGCCGAGCCCGCCGCGGTGGTCGATCCGCCGGCGGGACCCGCGACCGCGATCGTCACGCCGACGTCGGCCGCCGGTCCGGAGAACGAGCTCCCGAACGCGGCCGCGCCGACGGGCACGCTGCTCGGCGCATCGCCGCTGCCCGCGAGCACGACGTCGGCGAAGCCGAAGGCGGCGACGTTCACGCCGGCGCCGAAGCCCGCGTCCGCGACGACGGCGAAGAAGCCTGCGGGCACCGGAACTGCGCGACCCGCGCTTCCGCCCGGGCTACCCTTGACGCGGCAATGACGAGACGCCTCGCGTTCGCGGCTTCGCTCCTCGTCCTCGCGGCATCGGGGTTCGCATCTGGGAGCGCGCTCGCGCAGGACCGCGAAGCCGACGCCGAGCGCCTCTTCCGCGAAGGGCAGAAGCTCCTCGAGGAGCGTCGTTACGGCGAGGCGTGCCCGAAGTTCGAGGCCGCGTACAAGAAGGACGGTCAGCTCGGGACGCTGCTCAATCTCGCGTTCTGTCACAAGGAGCAGGGCGCGACCTGGTACGCGTGGCTCGAGTTCCGCGAGGCGGAGGTGAAGGCCACCGAGCAGAGCCGCACCGACCGCCGCGACTTCGCGAAGGGCCAGCTGCCCGCGCTCGAGAAGTCGCTCGCGAAGCTGGTGATCGACAATCCCAAGAACGTCCCGCTCGTCGAGGTCCTCGTCGAAGACCGCAAGGTCCCGGAGGCCGAGAAGGGCGCGCCGTTCGCCGCCGAGCCCGGGCAGCGCAAGCTGACGTTCCGCGCGAAGGGCAAGAAGACCGGCACGCTGCTCGTGCACGTGGTGAAGGGCGACAAGCCGATGCACGTGGCGACGCCCGATCTGGAAGACATGCCCCCGGAGGCGCCGCCCGAGAGCGCGCCGGCGACCGACGGTACGATCTCGCGCGGGTCGATGCCCGCGGCGCGCGCCGAGACCCCCGGCTCGCAGAGCTCGCAGAAGACGCTCGCGCTCGGCGTGCTCGGCGTCGGCGTCGTCAGCGGCGTCGTGATGGGCATCACCGGCGTCATGACGCTGTCGAACGAGTGCGCCTCCGGCGGCGATCGCACGAAGTGCCGCGACGACGACGAGGGCCGCGCCGAGATCGAGCGCGGCAAGACCACGGCGACGATCGCGACCGTGACCGGCGTCCTCGCCGGGGTCGCGCTCGCGGGCGGCGCGGTGCTCTGGCTCACCGCGCCGAAGAGCACCGCGGAGGCGAAGGGCAAGCCGCGGATCGCGCCGGGCATCGGGCTCGGCTGGGCGGGCGTCGCCGGCGCGTTCTGATCGGCGAAACGGCCGCGTTTGACGCGTGGCGCCAGCCGTGCGAATTGCGGTGGGTCGTGGAGCTCGAGCACCCGCTGCCGCCCGGCATGCGCGACCTCCTTCCCGAGGAGGCGGCGAGCCGTCGTGCCATCGCGCGTGCGGTGATGACCAGCTTCGAGCTGCACGGCTACCGCGTGGTGATGCCGCCGGCGTTCGAGTTCGCCGACGTGATTCAGCGCGGGCTCGGGACGCTCGCCGCGGCCGACGTGCTCCGCTTCATCGAGCCGGAGTCGGGCGAGGTCGCGGTCCTCCGTCCCGACATGACCCCGCAGATCGCGCGCATCGTCGCCACGCGCCTGTCCGATCACGCGCCGCCGTTCCGTCTCGCATACGAGGGCACGGTCGTGCGGCGCCGCATGGGACGCGCGAAGAAGCACCGCCAGATCCCGCAGGTCGGCGTCGAGCTGTGCGGCCTGCCGGGCGCCGAGGGCGATCTCGAGCTGCTCGCCCTCGCGGCCGATGCGCTCGAGGCGGCGGGGCTCTCCTCGTTCACCATCGACGTCGCCGACGCGGGCATCGTGCGCGGCCTGCTCGAGGGCATCGAGCCGGCGCTTGCCGAGGCGATCACCGGCGCGCTCGGACGCAAGGACGAGGCGGTGCTCGCCGAGCTCGCGGCGAAGGCGGGCGGCGACGTCGCGCGCGTCGTGCCGCTCGCGCGTCTCCACGGCGGGCGCGACGCGCTCGTCGAGGCGACGACGCTCCTCGCCGGCACCCGCGCCGAGGACCCGGCGAAGCGGCTGCTCGCGCTCTACGACGCCGCCTGTGCGCGCGGGCTGTCGCGCGTGCTCAGCGCCGACGCCGGCGAGGTGCGCGGCTTCGCGTACTACACGGGCACGATCTTCTCCATCTACGCCGGCGGTCCGGGCGAGGCGATCGGCGGCGGCGGACGCTACGACGATCTGCTCTCGCGCTTCGGCCTGCCGATGCCTGCGGTCGGGCTCGGTCTCGACATCGACGCGCTCGCGTGGGCGCTCCGTGCGTCGGGGCGGAAGATCGTCGAGAACGCGGGGCTCGTGGTGGTGGGCGCAGACGCGGAGCTCTTGAAGCGCCTCCGTGGCGCAGGCATCTGTGCGGTCGCGGTCGCCGATCGCGCCGCGGGCGAGGCCTATGCGCGGTCCTGGGGGTTCGCCGAGGTCGTGGAAGCAGCGGAAGCGGCCGCGCGCGTGGTAAGGAACGCGCCGTGAACGCCGTGACAAGGGAGCGAGACTGATGCCGGCCGTCGTGATCGTGGGCGCGCAGTGGGGCGACGAGGGCAAGGGCAAGATCGTCGACATCTTCACCGAGCACGCCGACATGGTCGTGCGCTACGGCGGCGGCCCGAACGCGGGCCACACGCTCGTCGTCGGCAACGAGAAGATCGTCGTCCGTCTCGTCCCGAGCGGCGTGCTCCGCAAGGACGTCGCGTGCGTCCTCGCGCAGGGCATGGTGATCGATCCGCGGAGCCTCGTCTCCGAGCTCGACGAGCTCGAGCGGCGCGGGATCGACGCGGCGTCGCGGCTCGTGCTCTCGGATCGTTCGCACGCGATCCTGCCGTACCACGTCACCATCGACGGCCTCCGCGAGCAGGGCAAGGGCGCGATCGGCACGACGAAGCGCGGCGTCGGCCCCTGCTACGAGGACAAGGTCGCGCGCCGGGGCATCCCGCTCGGCGCGTTCCGCGATCCGAAGCGCCTGCGCGAGCTCGCGGCGAGCGCCATCGATCAGTGGACGCCGGTGATGAAGGCGCTCGGCGGCGAGGTGCCGAACGTCGACGAGGTGCTCTCCGCGATCGAGCCGACGCGCGCGCGCATCGTGAAGATGCTCGCGTCGACGCAGCCGCTCGTCGAGCGCGCGATCCGCGAGAACAAGAAGGTGGTCCTCGAGGGCGCGCAGGGCACGCTGCTCGACGTCGACCACGGCACGTATCCCTTCGTCACGTCCTCGACGCCGACCGCCGGGGGCGCGTGCGTCGGCGCCGGCGTCGGCCCCTCGCGCATCGACGAGGTCGTCGGCCTGGTGAAGGCCTACACGACGCGCGTGGGCGGCGGTCCGTTCCCCACCGAGCTGTTCGACGACGTCGGCGAGCGCATCCGCAAGGTGGGCGCCGAGTTCGGCTCGGTCACCGGCCGCCCGCGGCGCACCGGATGGCTCGATCTTCCGGCGCTCCGCTACGCGGTCGCGGTGAACGGCCTCGACGGCCTCGCGCTCACCAAGCTCGACGTGCTCACCGGGCTCGACGAGGTGAAGGCCTGCGTCGCGTACGAGATCGACGGCAAGCAGACGCGCGATTTCCCGCTCGACGACCTCGAGCGTGCGAAGCCCGTGTACCGCAGCTTCAAGGGCTGGAAGGAAGAGCTCGGCGCGGCCCGCACGATGGAGGACCTGCCGGCGACGGCGCGCGACTTCCTGAAGTTCATCGAGGACGAGGCCGAGTGCCGCCACGTGCTCGTGAGCATCGGATCGCGCCGCGACGAGACGATCGTCCTCCGGGACCCGTTCCTCGGCACCTGACGCTGCGCTACGCTTCCCGATCGTGAGCCCCGTCCTCGCGCTCGCCGTCGTGCTCATGCAGGCCGCGTCCTCGCAGGGCGGGTTCGGCGGCGCGCGACCGGCGGAGTGCGGCGAGGGCGGGTTCAAGGTCGCGAACCCGTGGGAGCGCGCGAAGGAGCCGCAGCTCCGTCGCTACTGCGATCTCATCGCGCGCGGCACCTCGCGGCTCGTCGGAGCGGGATCGGGCGCCGGCGACGTCCTCGGCATCGCGGACGAGGCGGACAAGCTCCTTCCGGGCCGCGCCGCGCCGAGCGTGCTCCGCGGGCGCGCGTACCTCAAGCTCGACAAGCCGCAGGAGGCGCTCGCGGCGCTGGTCGATGCGAGGAAGCGCGACGATCGCGCGCTCGACGATCCCGTCGCGCTGCTCGCGTGGGCGCGGGCCAACGCGCGCACGAGCCACCTCGACGAGGCGGCGCAGGCGTACCGCGCGGCGCTCCCGCGCACGAGCGCGCTGTCCACCCAGGAGCGCGCGGGCGCGTCGTTCGAGGCGGGGCTCGTCGTGATGGCGCAGGGCGCGAAGGGCATCGACGACGCCGCGGCGATGTTCCGTCAGGCGCGTCGCGATGCGCAGGACGCGATGCAGGTCGCGGCGACGGTGGCGCTCGCGCTCGCGCTCGATCGCGGAGGGCAGAAGGACGAGGCGAAGGCGGTGCTCGCCGAGCGCGCGCGCACCGACGCGAAGCCGTTGCTCTCCGATCCGCGCGTGACCGAGGCGCTGGCGAACGCGGGCGTGCGCCCGGAGCAGGACGCGCTGATCGGCCTGGCGCTCGAGGGGATCGATCCCGCGGCCGCGCGCGAGAGCTGGAAGAAGTTCGTCGACGGGGCAGGGGGCAAGGGGCCGTGGGCCGAGCACGCGCGGTCGCACGAGGGCGGCAGCGGCAAGCCGGCGGCGAAGCCGAAGCCGGCGGGGCGATGAAGACGCTCGCGGCATCGGTCCTCGCGGTCGCGACGCTGCTCGCGCCGCTCGCTGCTCGGGCGGACACGCCGATGTCCCGCTGGGACCGGGCGAAGAATCCCGCCGCGTACGAGGACGAGAAGCTTCACCTGTCGGCGCATCGCCTCCTCGTGCAGCTCGAGATCGCCAAGCGCCTGCGGTCGGATCTGTTCGACCGCTTCACGCGCGATCTGAAGATCTCGCTCGAGGCGTGGAACGCCGAGAAGAGCGCCGACCCTCGGCTGCGCTTCGACTACGGCCAGCTCCTCGAAGAGCGCGGCGAGCACCTGCGCGCGATCCAGGTGCTGAAGCCCGCGCTCGCGATGGCGCCGCAGCATCCGGCGGCGGACGCCGCGTGGTGGTTCCTCGGCGTCGCCTGCGGGCACGTCGGCGACTACGAGTGCGAGCACCGCGCGTACACCGAGCTGCTCCGCGTGCGCACGGAGGACTATCGCCGGCTCACGCCGATGCTCAACCTCGCCGAGGTCGAGATGCACCTCGGCCGCCTCAAGGACGCGATCGCCGACTACCAGGAGACGCTCCGCGTCGCCGCCCGCCTGCCGACCGACGAGACGACGCCCCTTGCGCAGTGGGGGCTCGCGGTCGCCTACGATCGCGCGGGCGACCGGGCCGCGGCCGAGCGCGAGGCCGCCCGCGCGATCGAGCTCGAGCGCTCGATGCACCGGGAGCGCCTGCTCCAGTCGCAGGGCGTCTTCTTCTATCCCGACTACGAGGTGACCTGGTACGAGGGCCTCGGCGCGATCGCGCGCGCCCGCGCGGCGACGTCGGCCCACGACGCCGCCATCCACTGGGGCGAGGCCGAGCGGAAGTTCGCCGCCTACGTGCGCGGCGCCGAGGCGCGGAAGGGAGGCGACCCGTGGCTCGGCACGGCGAAGGCGCGCCACGCCTCCGCGAAGGCGGAGCGCGAGAAGGCCGAGAAGCGCCGCGCGAAGGAGCCGCTGCCTCGACGCGACGACGAAGAGCTCCCGCTGTGAGCGATCCCGACACGCTGCGAGCCACGCTCGACGCCGTGCGCGCCCGGGCCGATCTGCGCGCGCGCCGCGACGCCGATCCGGTCGGCTTCGTCCATCGCTTCGACGAGCTGCACGACCGCGAGCTCGTCGCGCTCGTCGCCGCGAGCCTCGCGTTCGGCAACGTGAAGGCGATCCGGATGAAGCTCGAGGACCTCCTCGCGCGCATCGGCGCCAGCCCGTCGCGCGCCGCCGACGATCCGCGTGCGCTGAAGAAGAAGCTCGCCGGCTGGGGGCATCGCGTGTTCCGCGGTGAGGACGTGGCGAAGCTCCTCGCGGGCGCGCGCCGCGTGCAGCGCGAGGCCGGCTCGCTCGGCGCGGCGTTCGCGGGCGCGGTCGCCGACGCCGATCGGAGCGGGGCGGAGCCGGAGGCGGCGTTCCGCGAGGCGCTCGCCTCGTTCTGCGATCGCATCCGGCGCGCGGGCGGGCTGCCGATGCCGGGACAGAGCGACCCGAGCGGGCGCCGCGGTCCCGGCCACCTCCTCTCGAACCCCCGTGCGGGAGGCGGCGCCAAGCGCCTCCTCTTGTTCCTCCGCTGGATGATGCGCCCCGCCGACGGCATCGACCTCGGGCTGTGGGACGTCCCCGCGTCGCGCCTGCTCATGCCGGTCGACGTCCACATCCACAAGCTGTCGCGGAACCTCGGCTTCACCCGGCGGAAGGACGTGTCCTGGACCACTGCCGTCGAGATCACCCGTGCGCTCGCCCGGTTCGATCCGAGCGATCCCACGCGCTACGACTTCTCCCTCTGCCACCTCGGCATGCTCCAGCGCTGCCCGTCACGGCGTGACCCCGAGCGTTGCGAGGGTTGCGGCGTGAAGCCCGTCTGCGTGCACTGGACGGAAAAGCGAGGCCGAGGCCGGACGGCGGGCCAGGCCGAGAGAGGGGAAAGGACCGCGAGGGCGCGCTCAAGCAAGAAACGCGCACGATCTACGTGACTTCGCGCGCCAATCCGTGAGACGCTTTCAGGGCCGTTCGGCCATGGCTCTTGCCAAGAAACATTTCCCCCTCGACGCGCTCCGGACCGACGGCTGGTTCGAGCGCATCGGCGAAGGGATCGGGAGCTTCCAGGCGCTCTGCGAGATCGTCGGGGAGCGGTTCTTCGCGTTCTCCATCATCGTCGGGGCGCGCATCACCGCCCTCACCATCGATCGGCGAAGCCCGGACCAGACCCTCGTCGACTTCGTGGTCGGCTCGGCCGAGGCCGAGGGCGATCTCGAGCCCCAACGCCTGACGCTCGCCGACTTCCGCCGCCGTCTCGTCGGCGCGCTCCTCGTCGAGGAGGAGAAGAACGTCGACGTCCCCGAGCGGGACACCGACGTCGAGGCGATTCAGCTCTACATCGGCGTCCGCTACCTGCTGCTCGCGCCGCTCTACGGCTACTCGCTCGTGTCGCTCGACATCGAGTCCCACGGCGGGAGCAAGACGCCCGAGATCTCCGTGCTCCACGACGGCGTCGAGGAGAAGTACGACCTCGATGCGTTCCGGCTGCGCATCCGCGCGCACGTGCGCGAGGAGCTCGATCGCGTCGCGACCGGCGCGCGGTCGGCCATCGATCTGTCGAAGGTCGCCGAGGCCGAGGCCTGCGCGCTGAAGAAGGAGTGGCCGAAG
>JBDHVD010000394.1:0-8833 GCA_039809525.1 Labilithrix sp.
TTCTTGTAGTCGTGACCCTCGCCTTCGCCGAAGACGGTCTTGGTCTCGACCTTCTGTTTCGCCAGGACCGCGGCGGCACCGAGCGCGTCGTCCACGCACTCCTGCCGCCCGCACGCGAAGAGCACGCGCGCTCCTCCGCCCTTCGCGAAGAGGGCCGCGGTCTCGACGGTCCACGGACTGTGTCCGCCCTCGACCAGGACCACGCGCTTGAAGCGATCGACGCGCTTCGGCGCGAGCTGCGCGCCGAGGAACGCGCCGCGCGAGAAGCCGGCGTAGAGGACGTCGCGGCTCGCGACGTGCGGCCCCCACTTCTTCTCGAGCGCCGCGAGCGCGGCGTCGATCTCCTTCTCGAGCCGGCCGGCATCCGGCTCGTAGAAGCCGACCTGCCTGGGCTGGACGTCCTGCGGGGGCGGAGGCTCCTCGCCTTCGGCGGCGGCTTGCTGCTCGTCCGGCGGCGGTTCGTCCGGGCTGCCGGCCTCGGGCTGCTCCGGTGTCTCGGGGCGCACGAAGTTGGGGACGCCGCGCGGACAAACGACGAACGCGCGCGGCCCGACGATGTCACGCCAGGCCGCGCACTGTTCTTCCGGTGTGTCGCCGATGCCGATCACCGCGACGACGACGGGCGCCGGGCGGGTGGCACCGACCGGGACGACGGTGACCGCTTCGCCGAAGCCGGGCACCGCGAGCGTCGTCGTGGGCGAAGGAGAGGAGAGCGGAGGGAGCTGCTCCGGGGCGGGTTTCGCCTGGGCTTCGTCGTGCCGGCACCCGGAGCAACCGGATGCCGACGCCGTCATGACCGCTGCGATTCCGAGGAGAGCTCCCTTCGTCAACCAGGTCTCCGATCAGGCGAGGACGCGGCGACGGCCGCCCATCCCGACGAGGAACATCACGGCCAGCGCGCCGAGCACGCTACCGATGATACCCGCGGTGTGCAGCTCGAACACCCGCCCGCCGCCGATCAGGCTTCCGATGAAGCCACCGACGAACGAGCCGACGATGCCGAGGAGCGTGGTCGCGACGAAGCCCATGCTCTGGCGGCCCGGCATGAGGGCGCGCGCGACGAGACCGACGACGAGACCGAACAGGATGAACGCGAGGATGCTCATATCTTTCTTCTTTCTCCGGTAAGGGCGCCCCGAGGGCGCAGTCGACCGGAGTCCCTTCACGCCGCGGGCCAAGGCGAAGCTGGGCCGCGCCGGTCCTGCGGAAAGATGGGCCGCTCGGCGCGTACCTCGACCGCAGGGGCCGGCCGGCCGTCGATGCGGTTTGTCACGACGTGACGTCCGAGCTCAGCCGGCATCCTTCTTCGGCAGCGGCGAGGGCGGCGTCGCCGGCTCCTCGCCGTTGTCGGTCCTCTGGATCTCCGGCACGGGCATGTTCGGCGGCGTCTTCGGCTCCTGCCGGCAGGCGATCGCCGCGACGGCGACCGCGACCATTCCGGCGGCGAGCCTCCCGATCGCGTGCTTCACGATGCCACCGCCGCTTCCGCGCGCGTCTTCTTCTCCGCGCTGGCCTTCTTCTCGTTCGACTTCTTGGACACGACGCACCCCTACTGGTTGCCGGCCTCGCGATCGGGCACCGCATCCGCGGTGGCGACGACGCCGGAAGGACGTTCCGGCTCGAGCGATCGCCGTGCCAACGGGCGGGTCGCCGGCCCGTCGAGCACCGCGCCGTCGACCGAGAAGCGCGAGCCATGGCAGGGGCAGTCCCACGTCTTCTCGGCGTTGTTGAACTTCACGAGACAGCCGAGGTGCGTGCACACGCTCGACACCGCGTGGAGCGCGCCGGCCGGATCGCGGTAGACGGCCAGCCGCTCACCGCTCACGCGCACCGTCTTGCCCTCGCCCGGAGGGATGTCCGCGAGCGAGCGCGCCTCCGGCGGCATCACCCGATCGCTGACGAGGTGCATCGGGAAGTCGACGTTCTCCGTCGCGTACGTGACGGCCGAGGCGACCGGCTTCATCCGCGTGGCGGCGTAGAGGTCGCGCCACGGGTTCGCGCGGCCGTGGACCGTGTCGGCGAAGATCATCGCCGCGATGGTCCCGAACGTGGTGCCGTTGCCGGAGAGGCCGGTCGCGACGAACACGTGCTCGGACATCGAGTTCCGGCCGATGAACGGCAGACCGTCGACCGGCTCCTCCACCTGCGCCGACCAGCGATGCGACGGCTCGCCGACGCCGAGGCGCTGCTTCGCCCAGGTGTGGAGCGCGTCGAGGTGCCTCGCCGTGTCCTTCTCCGTGCCCGTCTTGTGGTCCTCGCCTCCGACGAGCACGTGGGTGGTGCCGTCGATCGAGAACGGGCTCACGTAGTGATAGGGGTCGTCGGTGTCCCAGTAGAGCCCGTCGGCGATCGTCACGCCCGGGTACGTGACGACGTACGAGCGATAGGCGGCGATCTTCGTCTGGAGAAAGACGCGGTTCAGCGGCGCGTGCGTGGCGCAGAACACCTGCCGCGCGCGCACGAGCGTGCCGTTCTCCAGATGGAGGAGGCACGGCTCGCCGTCCTCGATCGTGAGCACGCGGCTCCGCTCGTGGATCCGCGCGCCGCGCGCGCTCGCGGCGCTCGCGAGCCCGGCGAGGTAGCGCGCGATGTGCACCTGGAGCTGATCGGGGAAGCGGATGCCCTTCTTCGTCGCGAACGGCAGGGGCACGCGGTCGTGGAGCTCGACGGGCAGCCCGGCTCGCGTCGCGGCCTCGTACTCCCGCGCGAGCTCGTCGACGTCCTTCTCGCGCTCGGTGTAGAGCCAGCCCGGCTTCCGCGCAGGAGCGCAGTCGATCCCGAGCGCCTGCACGAAGCCGCTGACCCGATCGATCGCCGCCCGGCTCGACTGGGCGACGAGGCGCGCGCCCTCCTTGCCGAAGTCGGACTCGATCTGCGAGTACCAGGCGTCGACCATCTCGGTCATGTGAACGGTCGAGCGGTTCGACACGCCGCTGCCGAGCGTCCGCGCCTCGAGGAGCACGACGCGCTTGCCCGCATCGGCGAGCAGCATGGCGGCGGTGAGACCGGTGATCCCGCCACCGACGATCGCGACGTCGGTCTCGATGTTCTCCTCGAGCGGCGCGTACGAGGGGAGCGTCGCGGTCGACGACCAGAACGAGTCGTTGCTTTCCATGCTGCTCTCCGATCCTCTCGCGCTCAGCGCGCCGCGCGGCCGTTCTGTCCCTGGGACGAAGCCGGCGGCATCTCCCGCTGCGCCTGGCCCTTCTGCTGCCCGGACGTCTGGCCTTGCGGCTGCGCCTGCGCGCGCTCCTCGCGGCGGAGGCGGAGCTCGTTGTGGATCTCGTCGACGCCGCGGATGCGATCGACCATCTGCTCGAGCGTCCGCTTCTCGTGCCGCGCGCTCACGTTGCCGGTGAGCGTCACGACGCCGTTCTCGACCTTCACGTCGACGTCGCTCGCGTCGATGTACCCTTGCTGCGCGATCGTCTCGCAGATGTCCTCGCGGATGCGCTCGTCGGAGCGGCGGTAGCCCTTCGGCCCCTTGCCGTAGTGCGGGCCGCGCTCCATGCCTTCGTGCTCGGGGTAGCCGAAGCCGAGATCGCTGGCGCCCATCGCTCCGCCCCAGCCCTCGCCGCGCATGCCGCCGCCGCGTCCGCCCATCACGCCGCCGCGCTCCCCGTAGCCGCCGCCGCGCTCGTAACCGCCGCGACCGCCGCCGAAGTGACGCGTCTCGTAATCGCGCGCACCGAGGTTCCGGCCGCCGTACCCGCCGTGCTCGCGTGGACCGCCCCATCCTCCGCCGTAGCCGCCCTCGCCCGCGCGCATGCCGCCGCGGCCGCTCGCGCCGCTCCAGCGGCTGCCGCCCATGTCCTCCTCGCGGTTCCACGTGCGGCGCTGCTCTTCGGTGCCGCCGTAACCGCGGCCCTCGTCCTCCTCGCCCATTCCACGGAAGCCACGTTCGTCGTCGCGACGGTTGCGCATGGTCTGCTCTCCTTTTCTTCTGCGACGGGTCGATCGGGATCGAGCGCGCGTCGGCGGCCGCGGCGTGCAACGCGCATTCCTCGCGCGGGCGCGCGGATTCGAGCCGGACCGAGCTCTTCGCGCGCGCAGGCTGCGAGGCGGTCTGCCTCGGCACGCGTCGATCCGACACGCTCCTCGGAGTACGATGACCGCATGCGCAGACCGGCGATCACGTTCGATGCGATCTTCACGGCCATCGCGGTGCTCGGCGCCGGCGCGGGCTGCAGCAAGGCGGAGCGCGCCGCGGCCGAGCCGCCGGCGACCGCGCCCGCGGCGAGCGCGGCGACGACCGCGACGGCGGTCCCGACCGCACCGTCGCCTCCCGCCGAAGAGGTCTCTCCGCCGTCGCCGCAGGCTGCGGCAACCACGTCCGCGGCCGTCGACGCGGGCATCGAGCGCAGCAAGGTGCCGTCGGCGAAGAAGGCGGGAGGCTCGGCCGCATGCGGCGCGACGGGATGCAGCGCGGAGATGCGAAAAGGCGGGAAGTAAGCCCGTCGTCGATGGATTCGCGCCCGCGCCCTTGCTATGCGCGAGAGCGATGGATCGTACGGGGGGTAAGCCGGTCATCCTCGTCGTCGACGACGACGCGGATCATGCGCTCATGCTCGAGCTGTCGCTCGGCGTGGAGGGATTCGAAGTGCGCACCGCGGGGTCGTGCGCCGAAGCGCGACGCGAGCTCGCGCGCGGCGACGTCGCCGTCGTCGTCACCGACTGGACGCTCGGTGACGGCAACGCGCTCGACGTCATCGCGACCGCGAAGTGTCCGACGATCGTGCTGAGCGGGCTCGAGCTCCACGAGCACCGGCGCGCGTTCGACGCGTGCTTCCTCAAGCCGACTCCGTCCGACCGGCTCGCGGCGACCATCCGCGGCCTGCGCTCCACCCGGGGCGCGGTCAGCGCGATGCGCGCCCGGGCTTCGTGATCCATTCGTCGGGCACGACGCCCTGGAAGCACGAGATCGTGCGCGGCCGATCCGCGGCCGACCAGAGCGCGCGCACCGGCGCATCCGGGGTGCCCTCCGCCAGGCCCTCGCTCGCGCTCCAGTCCGGAGCCGCGCCGGGGGCGACGCCGTGCAGGCCGCTCTGCATCACACCGATGATGAAGGTGTGGCCGGCGACGCGCGCGCCGAGGTGATCGGCGAGGCGCGGGGCGAAGTCGAGCCCCGCGGCCGCGCCGAGCGTCTCGCACGTGCGGAACCAGAAGAGCGCGTCACCGCCGGGCACGAGCCGCTCACGCACCGCCTCGAGCTTGCCGTGGAGCGGATGGCCATGGCGGAGCGCGCCGCGGTCGAACGGCTGTCGATCGACGAGCGCAGAGCCCCACTTGCCGTGTCCCCAGTACTGGATCTCGGCGATCGGCCGCGACGGCTCGTAGCCCGCGAGCCACTCGAACGCCTCCTCCCAGCTCGCCACGCCCCGCGATGCGTCGAGGCGTCCGAGCGCGCGGTAGAGCACCGCGCCCGCCGACCAGGCGCTGGAGAGGCCGACGAAGCGCGCCTCGTCGCGGCACGTCCGGTCGTAGACCATGAGCCGGAGGGGGCGCTCGCTCATGCGTCGAACTCCATGATCTGCGCGACGGTCCGCTCGGGCGCGTCGACGTGGAGGAAGTGCGAGGCGTCGTCGATCCACACGAGCTCCGAGCCGGGGATGTCCGCGTGGTACATCGGGCCGAACGCCGGCGGGACCATGACGTCCTTGCGCGCGAAGAGCAGCTTCACCGGACAGCCGAGCCGGCGCCGGCGGAGGTCGGCGATCACGCGCGCGTGCTCCTCAGGGTCGAGGCTCTCGGCGAGGATGCGCGCGAACACGCGGGCGCCGTCGAGCGTCTCGAAGAGACGGCCGTACTCCGCGCACTCCTCGCGGCTCATCATGTCTTTGCGTGCATAATGCACGTTGCGCGCGACGAACTCCGACGGGAAGCGGTGCGCCGTCCGGGCGACGACCTCCGAGAGCCCGGCGCCGAGGGCGGGCAGCGACAGGAGCGTCTTGAGCAGCCGCGTCCGCACGAGCGGATATCCCGGCGAGTGCATGAGGACGAACCGTCGCGCGATCGGCTCGTCGGCGGCGAGCAGCAGCGCGCGGATGGCGTAGAGGCCGCCGAGCGAGTTGCCGACGAGGTAGACCGGCTCGCGCGCGACCGTGCGCACGTACGCGACGATGAAGCGCGCGAGGTTCTCGACCGAGTACGTGAGGTCGAGCGGCTTGTCGCTCGCGCCCGCGCCGACGAGGTCCGGCGCGAGCACGCGGTAGCGGCGCCCCAGCGGCTCGAGCACGTAACGCCACGAATACGACGACGTCATCAAGCCGTGCACCAGGACGAGCGGAGGTCCGTCGCCGGTCGACTTCTGTCGCACGCGCACGCGACGTCGCGTGCCCTCCGCGTCAGTGAATGCGACCTCGACGAAGGCATCGTCGATCGAATAGTAAGGATGCGGCCACGGGCCTTTGTCCGGGAGCATGCAGCTGCTCTTCATCCCATCACCCGCGGCCCGCTGTCGCAACCCGTGGCGTTCTCACGTGTTACTGATGGGGAAGGTTCGAACTTTGAACGGAGCGAGCATCAACGAGCACTGGCTCACCTTCGCGCGGCATACGCCGCTCGCCATCTTGTGCGATCTGGACGGCACGCTCGTGCCGTTCGCGGGCTCTCCCGAAGAGGCGCGCCCCGACGCCGACGTCATCCGGCTCGTCGAGGGCCTCGCGTCGCAGCCCGGCGTGACGCTGGCGATCGTCAGCGGTCGCCCGAAGGAGTGGCTCGAGAGCTTCTTCACCAGCCCGAACGTGCTGCTCGTGGCCGAGCACGGCGCAGCGCGCCGCGGCGCAGGTGCCTGGGAGCTCGTCAGCGATCTCGATCCCGCGCCGCTCGACGGCCTCGAGCGCGAGCTCGCGAAGCTCGTCGAGCATCATCCCGGCGCGCTCCTCGAGCGGAAGAGCACGACCGTCGCGCTCCACTACCGGAACGTGAAGCGCGGCCGCCGCGGCGAGCTGCTCATCGAGGCGTACGGGATCATCGATGCATTCCTCGCACGGCAGCCCGCGTACGAGCGCCTCGAAGGGATGCTCGTCGTCGAGGTGCGTCCGTCCGCGGTGGACAAGTCGTCGGCCGTCCCGTGGATGCGCGAGAAGGCCGGCGCGGGCGCGCGCATCGTCGCCGTCGGCGACGACGTCACCGACGAGCACATGTTCCAGGCGATCGACGCGAACGACGAGGCGATCATCGTCCGGACCGCCGAGCCGCGCCGCACCGTCGCGCGATGGGAGCTCACGGACTCGGACGAGGTCCGGACGTTCCTCCGCTGGGTGAAGGGCGTGCGCGCGAGCGAGACGCCGCCTCCGACGGTGATGCCGCGCGAGATCGAGGCGCCGCCTCCGCCCTCCTCGACGGTGCTCGAGCACGACCTCCTCGTCATCTCGAACCGGCTGCCCGACTTCCGCAGCGTCGAGGTCGAGGACGGCACGGTGCGCAAGAAGAACGTCGGCGGGCTCGTGTCGGCGCTCGAGCCGGCGCTGCGCGCGCGCGGCGGCATGTGGCTCGGCTGGAGCGGCAAGACCGTGAGCAACAGCGAGCGCGTCGAGAGCGGCATCCACGACGACGGCTCGGAGAAGCCCGTGCAGCTCGCATGGGTCGACTTCAAGGAGAGCTGGTACCGCCACTACTACGGCGGCTTCTGCAACGGCACGCTCTGGCCGCTCTTCCACTCGTTCCCCTCGCGCGTCACCGTCTCGGACGACGGCTGGTCCGCGTACCAGGAGGTGCACGAGGCGTTCGCCGACGTCGCCGCGCGCCTGGTCGGACGTCGCTCGACGATCTGGGCGCACGACTATCACCTCCTCCTCTTCGCGCGCGTGATGCGCCAGCGCGGACACACCGGGCCGATGGGGCACTTCCTCCACATCCCGTTCCCGTCGCTCGACATCTTCTCGATGCTGCCGTGGGCGGCGCAGATCCTCGACGCGCTGCTCGACTACGACCTCCTCGGGTTCCACACGCCCCAGCACGTCCGGAACTTCCTCGAGTGCGCGCTCGCGCTCTTGCCGACGAA
Organism: Labilithrix sp.; assembly: GCA_039809525.1. Taxonomy (GTDB): domain Bacteria; phylum Myxococcota_A; class Polyangia; order Polyangiales; family Polyangiaceae; genus Labilithrix. Next base: position 8,006 of record JBDHVD010000394.1, read on the forward strand.
GATCGCCGACGACGTCGTGCAGCACCGCGGTCGCTCGACCCACGTCGCGGCGATGCCCATCGGGATCATCCCGGAGACCTTCCAGGAGCCGGTCGAGCCGGCGATCGTCGAGGAGATCGAGGGGCTGATGCGCTCGCTCGGCGGATCGAAGCTGGTGCTCGGCGTCGATCGGCTGGACTACACGAAGGGCATCCCCGAGCGCCTCATCGCCTTCGGCCGGCTGCTCGAGATGTTCCCCGAGTGGCGGGGCAAGGTCTCGCTCGTGCAGGTGTCGGTGCCCTCGCGCGCGGACGTGCCGCTCTACGCGGAGCAGCGCGCGAGCATCGAGACGATCGTCGGACGGATCAACGGAGAGTTCGGCGAGGCCGCGTGGGTCCCCATCCGCTACCTCTATCGCTCGTACGGCAAGGGACAGCTCGCGCAGCTCTATCGCGCGGCAGCGGTGGGCTACGTCACGCCGCTGCGCGACGGCATGAACCTCGTCGCGAAGGAGTACGTCGCGGCGCAGGAGCCGGAGGACCCCGGCGTCCTGCTCCTCTCGCAGTTCGCGGGCGCGGCCGTCGAGATGCGCGACGCGGTGATCACGAACCCGTACCACGCCGACGGCATGGCCCGGGACCTCGATCGCGCGCTCCGCATGGAGCTGGCGGAGCGACGCGCGCGTCACGGCAAGCTGCTCGCCGCGGTCCAGCGCTCGAACGCCGTGACCTGGGCCGAAGGCTTCCTCGACGCGCTCTCGGCCTGCCGCTGATACCATCGCGGCGTGAGGCCTCTTTTCGCGCCGCTCGTGCTGCTCCTGCCGGCCTGCGGCGGGTGGGGCGGCGGCAC
>JBDHVD010000395.1:0-8798 GCA_039809525.1 Labilithrix sp.
CTGCTCCACCGGCACGAGCGGGAGCGCGCCGGCCGACGCCGCCTCGCCGAGGCTCACCTCGACGGTGGTCGCCGCGGGCACCGCGAGATCGATCTGGATCTGGATGCTCCTCAGCGATCCGCCGGGCCACGTCGCGAGCGCGCGGCGCGCGGTCGGCAGGGCGACGCCTTGCGCGCGCACCTGCACCGCGTCGGCGCTCGTGAGCATGTTCGGCGGGAGCGGCACGGCGAAGTCGATCCGGCGCACGCTCGACGAGGCGACCTGCGGCTCGAGCGCGACGGTGATCTTCGCGCTGCTCGGCGGCGGCGTCTCTCCCGGGAGCGGCGCGGTCGATGCGTCCGTCCCGGTCGCCGGCGGGGGCGTGGACGTCGAGGCGTCGTCGGTCGATGCGGACGCGTCCTTGCGCGGCTTGCGGCGGAGCTCGTCGGAGGCCTCGGCGTCGCTCGCGGAGGAGCCGTCGCTGCACGCGTTCGCGAGCACGAGGAAGAGGAGCGCGCACGCCGGCGCGGCTGCAGCAGAGGTAGAGCGGAGCTTCATCGCTGCGCGCGCGATGCAGGGATCGTTCTCGATCGACAATCACGGGCGATCGCGAGCGAGGCGTGCGTCCTCCGGGCGGCGCATGCGGGACGCGCCCTGCAGGTCGTCTCCCTCGCTTCGCCGTCAGCGCCGCGCGGGCTCGAAGAGCGGCACCACGTAGGTCGGCCGTGGCGACAGCGAGAGCTTCACCACCTCGACGCGCTCGCCGTCGATCTCCGCCTCGCCCGCCCGCTCGACGCCGAGCAGCTCGCTCGTCGGGCGCGTGCGCTCGACGTCCCCGCACGTGTCGACCGACGTGCACTCGCGCCAGCGCGCGACGTCGCCCGTGACGCGGAGCTGCCAGGCGTAGGTGACCTCCGGCGGCAGGCCCGCGGCGGTCTCGCCGTACGCCTTCACGTTGCCGGCGACGAACTCCGGCGTGCTCGTCGGCTTGCCGCTCTTGCCGCCGTCGACGCAGCCGATCGAGAACGAGAGGAGGACGAGCGCGCACCACCGAACCATGCCGACATCGTAGCGCCGAACGTCAGAACGTCTCCCCTCCGGGCCGCCGGGCGGCGAGCGCACGGGATGCGGCGCTCCCGCCGCCGATGTCGATGCGTCCCTGCACGCCCGCGAAGAAGAACGAGCTCGCGCGCGGATCGGGGATGTTCGACGCGTTGCCTCCGAAGTCCTGGAAGAGGAAAAGGTTCACGTCGGCGCCGACCACCGGTCCGAGCGCGACGTGCCGATCGGCGCGCCAGTCGAGACCGACGCGCACGCGCGCGAGCTGGAAGCCGTGGGTGCGGAGCGTCGGTCCGTCCGTCGGCGACTCCCAGAGGAAGCGGTAGCCCGCTCCGGCTTCGGCCCACGGATCGAGGCGCTGCGCGGGCCGGAAGTGAACCTGCGCGGCGATCGAGCTCGAGAAGCCCTGCGCCTGATCGGTCCGCTCGGGGCTGAGCGCCTGGTACTCGCCGCCCCACAGCACGGCCCAGGTGGGATCGATGCGATAACCGATTCCGAGATCGAGAGCGAGGCCGCCGGTCGCCACCGACGGCAGCCCGACCCCGCTCTGGAGGCTGCCGAAGCCCTGCGCGTATCCGCTGGCGAGCAACAGCTCGAGCGCGTCGCGCGGAGCGCCGAGCGGCGAGACGTACGCAGGCCGTTCGCCTTCGCGCGCCTGGGCTCCGGCGAGCGAGGTCGCCGTCGATGTCGCAACGATCACGCAGAGGCACGGTGCGAGCTTCATGCATCATGCAGCTCGCACGCGGCGTGCCGCGCTCAGTTCGGCGCAGGCGGCTTCGGCGGCTGCGCGTCGTCGATGACGCACGACGCGAGGTCGAAGAACATGAACTCGAGCGCGGCCTCCTGCTCGGTCATGTTCCCGAGGTTGCCGTTGCCCACGTGGATGTCGGTGCCCACCGCGCGCCCGCAGCGATCCGCCGGCGGCTTCGACGTCGGCGTGTTGATCGAGACGTACACCGCGCCGTTGCCCGTCGACGGGTAGATCCAGCGCTGCGAGATCCCCTGCACCGTGCCGCCGATGTCGCCCGCGTTGGACGTCGTGATCTGACCCTTCGGCGACGTCTTGATCGTCTTGCCCCACTTGCTCGCCACCGGGAGGTTCGCGAGCCAGTCGTCCATCGCCTTGCCCTTGGGGAAGGTGGTGTCGATCAAGAACGGCGCTCCGCCCGGGCTCTTGCCCCAGAGCGACCAGTTCGCCGCCGACTGGAGCTCGCTCGCGGCCTTGCCGCCGTTCTCCTGCGAGGCGCCGAAGAAGTTCAGGTGATAGTGCGAGTTGAAGACGCGCCCGCCCGCGTCGAGGTACGCCCGCATGTTCTCGTAGGCGGGCCCCTTCGTGTCGCGCGGGAACGGGTTGCACTCGCACTCGTTGATGATGATGTCGTATTTCATCATCTCCGAGAGCGTGCCCCAGAACGTGTACGCGTCGGTCGCGCCGCTCACGCCGGGCACCGTGTAGCCCTGACCGTTGTAGACGTGGATGCTGCCGGTGCCGCTGCCGTTCGTGAACTCCGCCTTGTCGATGCCGATCTTCTCCATGAGCGTGTGGATCGGATCGCAGCCGCTCGTCAGCGCGATGAGCGGCATGTCGCCCTCGCCCTTGTTGCGCGGGAGGCGCGTGAGGTTCGGATCGGCGACGGGGTTGTCGGCGCACTTGTTCGTGACCGCGGGCAGGGTGATCTGCCGGCGCCACTTGCCGACCTGCATGACGAGCGGGATGTCGACGCCGACGGGGACGTTCTCGAGCTTGAACGCGCCGGTGGCGTCGGTGAGCGTCGTGACGAGCGGGCTGCCGGTCACCGGAGCGCCGCCGCACGAGTCGCAGACCGGCCCGTGCTTGATCGGATCGAGCGGCGCGTTCGGGACGTAGACGACGGCGTTGTAGACCGGGTTCTTCCCCGCCGGGTCCCACACGATGCCGCTCACGCTCGTCGTCGCGCTCGCTCCGCAGTCGACCTGCTTGCACTCGAGGCCGACGCACGGCGGCGGCCCCGCGCTGCCGTCGCCGCCGTTCGAGAAGAGACCGCCGCCACCGTCGGCGAGACCGCCGTCACCGCCTCCTTCGTCGAAGCCGCTCTCGCGCGACGAGCCGCAAGCGGCAGCGATGGATCCGGCGACGAGGCAGAGGAGCAGGCTACGGCGCATGCTTGCGATGATACGCCCGCTCGCGCGCGATCTCCCCACTTTCCCCGGATACGCTACGCGGACGAGACCCTGTTCCCGGTACGGACGTCGAACCAGGCCGCGCCGGTCGTGTCGATCGCGAGGCGCACGTGCGCACCGGCCGGGGCCGAGAAACCCGCGGCCGCGTGGCCCACGAGGCGAGCGCCGCCGACCGACACGGTCACGAAGGTCGTCGCCCCGACCGGCTCCACCAGGTAGACCTCCGCGGGGATCCCCTCCCCGTCCGTGCGGACGGCGACGTTCTCCGGACGGATCCCGAGGAGCAGCCCGTCGCGCGGGCGCGGCGCGCCGACGATCTCCGGCTCGACGAGGTTCACCGGCGGCGAGCCGAAGAAGCTCGCGACGAAGACGTTCGCCGGACGATCGTAGACCGTGCGCGGCGGACCGACCTGCTGCACCACGCCGGCGCGCAGCACGACGACGCGATCGGAGAGCGTCATCGCCTCCACTTGATCGTGGGTGACGTACACGAACGTCGCGCGGAGCTCCTCGTGCAGCTTCTTCAGCTCGGCACGCATCTGCGTGCGCAGCGACGCGTCGAGGTTCGAGAGCGGCTCGTCGAAGAGGAACGCCTTCGGCCGGCGCACGATCGCCCGCGCGAGCGCCACCCGCTGGCGCTGCCCGCCCGAGAGCTGCGCGGGCTTGCGATCGAGCAGGTGCTCGATCTCGAGGCGCCGCGCCGCCGCGTGGACGCGCTCGTCGATCTCCTCCTTGCCCACCCGCGCGTTCTCCAGGGGGAAGGCGATGTTCTTGCGCACGGTCATGTGCGGGTAGAGCGCGTAGCTCTGGAACACCATCGCGAGATCGCGATCGCCCGGCGCCTGCCGCGTCACGTCGGCGCCGGCGATCGACACCGTCCCCGCGGTCGGCTCCTCGAGCCCTGCGATGACGTTGAGCAGGGTCGACTTCCCGCACCCGGACGGACCGACGAGCGTGACGAACTCGCCGTCGTCGATCGCGAGATCGACGTCCGAGAGCGCGTTGTCTCCCCGCCCGAACGACTTGGTCACCTTCGAGAGCGCGATCGCGGCCACGCGTGCACCTTCAGCCTTTCACTGCCCCGCGGGTGAGCCCGGCCACCACCCGCCGCTGGAAGACCACCGCGAGGAGCACCAGCGGCAGCGCGGCGATCACCGACGCCGCCGCGATCTCGCCCCACGGCTCGGCGTGCTCGGCGGCGAACAGGCTGATCGCCACCGGCACCGTCCGTCGATCGGGCGACGACGTGAACGTGAGCGCGTAGAGGAACTCGTTCCACGAGAACACGAACACGAGGAGCGCGGTCGTCGCGAGCCCGGGCATCGCGAGCGGGAGCATCACCCGGCGGAACGCGCGCAGCGGCGTACACCCGTCGACGCGCGCGGCGCGATAGACCTCGTCGGGGATGTCGCGGAACGATCCGGTGAGCACCCAGAGCGCGAGCGGCAGCGCGAACGTCGCCTGCGGGATCACGAGACCGAGCGGATGATCGAGCAGCCGGAGGCTCCGGAGCACGAGGTAGAGCGGGCTGACCGTCGCGATCGGAGGGAACATCGAGACGGCGAGCGCCGCCGACAGCACGAACGTCGTCCCGCGGAGGCGCAGCTTCGCGAGCGCGAAGGCCGCGGGCGACGCGATGACGATGCACGTCGCCGTCGTGGCCGTCGCCACGAGCGCGCTGTTGAGGAGCACGCGTCCGAACGGCCGGCCGTGGAACGCGGCCGCGTAGCTCTCGAGCGAGAGGCTCGTGGGGAGCGACGCCGAGGCGACCTCCGACTCCGGCCTCAGCGAGGTGAGCGCCTGCCACAGCGCGGGGCCGAGGAAGAACGTCGCCACGAGGACGACGGCGAGCGCGAGCGCGATCCGCCGCTTCACCGCGCCTCCCCGACGACCGCGCTCCGGCCGATGGTCGAGAGGTAGATCGCGCTCACCACCGCGACGAGGACGAACGTCGCGAAGGCGACCGTCGAGCCGTAGCCGAAGTCGCCGGCGTTCATCATCGTCTTGTACGCGTAGATGGAGAGCGTCTCCGTCGTGCTCGCCGGGCCGCCGCCGGTCAGGACGAAGATGGTGTCGAACACGCGCAGCGCGTCGAGCCCGCGGAAGAGCGCGGTGACGAGGATCGCCGGGCGGAGGAGCGGCAGCGTGATCGAGGTGAAGATCCGCCAGGGCCGGGCGCCGTCGACGCGCGCCGCGCGATGGAGCTCCTCGGGGATCGCCGTGAGCCCCGCGAGCAGGAGCAGGACGACGAACGGCGTGCTCTTCCACACGTCGGCGACGATGGCGGCATGCATCGCGGCGACGGGCATTCCGAGCACGTCGCGATCGCCCTCCGGCAAGAGGCGCACGACGATCCCGTAGTCGGGGTTGAACAGCCAGGCCCACATGCGGGCGGACACCACGCTCGGCAGCGCCCACGGCACGAGCACCGCCGCGCGCACGAGCCCGCGTCCGGGGAAGGTGCGCTGGAGGAGCAGCGCGATCGGCAGCCCGACGAGGAGCTCGATCGCCACCGACACGACCGTGAAGTACGCCGTGTTGCCGAGCGCCGAGAGGAAGCGCGCGTCGTGCACGAGCGTCGCGTAGTTCGCCAGCCCGACGAACGCATCCTCGTGGAAGACGAGCACGCGCCGTCGCAGGCTGAGCCACGCCGCGATCGCGATCGGCGCGAAGGCCACCGCCGCGAACGCCGCGACGATCGGCGCGACGAACGCGTAGCCGCGGAGCCGCTCGGCGCGCGTCATCCCCGGCCTCCGGTGATCCGATCGGCGAGGGCCTGCGCGCGCGAGAGCGCGTCCTCCGGCGAGCGCACCCCCGCCACCACGGCGGACATCTCGCTCTGCAAGACGTCGGTGAGCCGCGCGTACCACGGCGTGACCGGGCGGGGCCTCGCCGTGCGCACCATCGGCGCGAGCGAGGCGATGAACGGCGCCCGCGCGCGCAGCCGCGCGTCGTCGTACGGTGCGATGCGCGGCGGCGTGCGCGCGTACGCGACCGCCATCTCGAGGTCCGCGTCCACCGACGTGAGCCACTTCACCAGCGCGAGCGCCCCTGCCCGGCGATGCTCGGGCGTGCGCGCGTTCAGGGCGAGGAACCATCCTCCGAGCGCGCCGCTGCCCGGATCGCCGCGCTCGGTGGGCAAGGTCGAGATCGCGATCTTGCCCGCGACGGGCGAGCCCTCGCCCTGCATCTCCGCCCACGCGTAAGGCCAGTTCCGCATGAAGACCGCGCGCCCGTTCTGGAACGCGCGGCGCGACTCCTCCTCCGCCGCCGACAGCACGCGCCTCGGACTGAGCCCGCGCTCGATGGTGCCGCGCAGGTACGCGAGCCCGCTCCGCGCCGCGTCGGTGTCGATCACCAGCCGGCCTCGGTCTGCGCGCCGCCGTGTCCCCAGATCGCCTCGTACGCGTTGCACACGAGGCCCTCGTACTGCTTGCCCTGCCACAGCCACCCGGCGATCGAGGCGTCGCGCGCGCGCACGCGTTCGATCGCTCGCGCGAGGTCGTCGTAGCGGCGCGGTGCGTCGGGCGCGAGGTCGACGCGCCGATAGAGGACGCCGACGTCGGCATACCAGGGGATCGCGTACGTGCGCCCCTCGACGATCGCCGCGTCCGCGATCCCCTCGAACAGCTCGCGGCGCAGACCGTCGGGCGGGAACGCGGACGACAGATCGGCGATCCACCCCGCGCGCGCGAACTCCGCGACCCACACCACGTCGATCGCGAACACGTCGAAGTCCGCCGCGCGGCTCTCGAGGGACGTGAGGAAGTACTGGTGCACGACGTCCGACGTGCTCGGCAGCTGCTCGGTGATCACGCGTACGCCCGACGCGTGCTCGAACCGCTGGAGCATCCGCCGGAACGGCGCGGGGTCGCCCCAGAGCGGCTGATGCTTCAGGACGATCGCGTCGCGCGGGCGCGTTCTCTTCGAGCACCCCAGCGCGGCGACGGAGCCGGAGAGGAGCGCGCGTCTCGTGAGCTCGATGCCCATCGGCGCCCTCGCCTCACGGGACGCGCGCGGGCACTCGCTCGAGGATCTTCGTCACCGCCTTCGCGATCTTCCCCTCGTCGACGGTGTCGCGCCGCAGCACGTCGCGCGCGAACCCATGGAAGAGCTGCTTTCCCGAGGCGCGCTCGAAGATGTCGATGACGAGCTCGCCCTCCTTCTCCTTCGTCTCGGGCGCGCCCACCGCGGCCGCCGCGCCGGTCGGCTGATCCTCGACGATGCGCGTCCCGCTCGAGAGGCGGATCACGAGCTCGCCGTTCTCCGCGGACACGTAGCCGCGCCTCTGCATCTCCGCGTCGACGTCCCGCTGCGCCATCTCGAGCACGTCGGGGCGCAGCGCCCCCGCGGCGAAGCCCTCGGGCGCGTGCTCCGCGACGGCATGCGAGTAGGTGCCATGGCGCGCGAGGCTCGAGACGTCGGCGCTCGTCGTCTTCACCCTCATCGAGCCGGCGGACGTCGTCTTCGTCGACGAGCCCCCGCATGCGGCGAGCGCGATCAGCGAGGCGACGGCGACGAGGACACGCATGAAGCGAGGAGTAGCCACGCCGGCGCCGCCATGCACCGTGGAGCGGTGCCGCGCGGCCCGCGGCAAGGAAATCCGCGCGGCCGTCGGCCGCCGAGGACGATACACTCGGGAGATGCGTCGATGCGCCCTCGTGCTCGTGCCGTCCCTCGTCCTCGCTGCGTTCGCGGCCTGCGTCGGCGACGACCCGCAGTCGACCTCTCCCCCGCCGGGGAACGACAGCGGCGCGTCGAGCAGCTCGTCGTCGAGCAGCAGCGGCGCAGCGTCGAGCAGCTCGTCGTCGAGCGGATCGAGCGGCAACGACGGCGCGGCCGGTGACGCCGGCGACGACGCAGCGAAGCCCTACGACGTGCGTTCGCTGAAGGGGCTCAAGCTCTGGCTCGAGAGCACCCGGGAGCTCGTACCGGAGATGCAGGGCAGCACGGGCTTCGGCGCGTGGTGGGACAACTCCGCGGCCTGGGACGCGGGCGGCGCGGGCGCGCCCGACGGCGGGCGCCACGTCGCGCTCCCGCACGACGTCAACCCGCCCTCGATCGTGGCGAACGGCGTCAACGGCCGGCCCACGGTCTCCTTCGTGTCCGGCAACGGCTACCTCCACATCGCGAACCACGCCGACTTCCGCTTCGGCCTGGGCGACTTCGTGATCGTCGAGGTCGCGAAGGTCACCTCGGGCTCCGGCCCGCTCTGGATGCTCCGCCCCAACGCGACCGCCGGGACGGAGGAGGCGTTCCTCCCCGGGCAGCTGTGCGTCGCCTACGGCCTCGGCGTGAACAACGGCTGCACCACGCCGGTGTACACGCCTTCGACCGAGCCGCACGTCTTCGCGGCGCGGCGCAAGGGCGACGTCTTCACGCTGCGGGTCGACGGCTCGGTGCGCGGCACGCTCGACCGTACGGCCGATCCGCCCGACATCGGGGTGAACGAGTTCGCGCAGGAGTACGCGTTCATCGGCAACGGCGTCACGATGCAGGTCTCGGAGGTCATCATCGTCGTCGGGCCGACGTCCGACGGCGATCTCGCCACGCTCGAGGGCCACCTGAAGGCGAAGTACGCGATTCCGTGAGCTACGGTG
>JBDHVD010000396.1:0-8763 GCA_039809525.1 Labilithrix sp.
GCCGCTCGGCGCGGGCGCCCCGCCGAGCGCGCCCGCCGGATCGATCGGCGCGTCGATGCGCGTGGCGCGCACCGGCGGAGGAGCAGGCGGCGCAGGCGGCCGCTCCGGCGCATCCGCAGCCGGCGCGGGCGGCGGCGGCTCCGGCGGCTTCGCCGGCGGCGGGTCCTGCGCCGGAGGCGCGAGGTCCTCGAGCAGGACGGCGATGGTGAAGACGACCGACGAGACGAGCGGCTCGCACGTCGCCCCGGCATGCGTGAGCGCACGCGCGCCGAGGCGCTTGCCCGCCCCGTCGACGAGCGCGATGTCCGCGCTCCAGCCCTTCGTCTTGTCGCGCGCGAACGCGACGCGGAGCCTCCCGCGGGCGTCCGGCCCGGTGACGAACGGATCGCGACCGAGGCGCTCCGCGACCTTCGCCCGGAGCACCTCGGCATCGGCGCACGTCCGTGCGTCCGCGCTCGCTTCCGCCTCGAGCGCGAAACCCGCGCGCTCCTCCGCGTCCGCGCGCCGAGACCACGCGACGAGGAGGATGACGATCGCGAAGAGGACCGCGCGCCCCACCTCCCCCGCATAGCACGGGGCGGCGCAGCAGCTACTTCAGGAACGCGTCGAGGCAGCCCTTCTTGCGCTCGCAGTCCACGCCGCTGCTCTGCGAGCAGCTGGTGAACGCGTCCCGCGCGCCGGTGCTCGCGGACGCGCACTCGTCGCGGCATGCGGCGTGGAACTCGACCGGGGCGCACTTGAAGAAGTTGATCGAATCGCACTCGCTCAGGCACTCCGCTGCGGGGTCGGAGGGCGTCTCGATGGTGCCGCTCGATTCACCTCCGCACGTCGACTCGATCTTGTCGCACGCCGTGTTGTTCACGCAGTCGATCTGGTACTGGTAGCCGTTCTTCGTGCACTCCGCGGTGCAGTCGGCCTTCGCGCCTACGGGGATGAGGCTGCAGCTCACGAGCTTGTCGCACGCCGTCCCGCACGTCGACGCGCTCGCGCCGCCCCCTCCCGACTGCTGCGTCTCCTTCGGCTGGATCGACGTCCGGCAGGCGGGGTCGCAGATCGAGTTGTCCGCACAGCCGGTGAACACCTCGATCTGCGAGGCGCTCGCCTTCTCGCAATCGGCGTAGCAGCGCGCCTGCTCCTCCGCCGAGCTGCACTGGAAGAACTTCATCTTGTCGCACGACTTCTTGCAGGCATCGACCTGCGACGCAGTCGCGCCGCCGCCGCCGCCACCGCCCCCTCCACCGCCGCTGGATCCCCCCGGATCGGCGGACGTCGTCGACGAGCAGGCGGCGGTCACGAGGGCGAAAGCGAAAGTGAAAAGACCATTCCGTAGGTGCATCAGAAGCCTCCACCCGGTGATTCCGGAGACGCTCGGACATCCGTCCCACTTTTCTTTCTCGCCGGTGCCCTCGCGGAAAGAACCGCGTCGGGCCATGGATGAGCTGGCGAACCGACGGATCGTCGTGCGCCGAGACATTGACGCCGCGCGACGGCGATGCGACCTCGGCGCGCGATGCGTTCGTACCTCCGTGCTTCCGCCTCCTGCCTCGTCCTCTTCGCCGGCGCCGCGCTCTACGCGTGCGCGTCCGACGAGACCGCCCCCTTCGAAACCGACGGCACCCAGCTCGACGCGGGTGGCGACGCCACGAAGGATCGCTCGGCGCCCCCCGTGGAAGACGGGGGCGACGAGGAGCCGGGGACGGACGGCGGCGCGAAGGACGCGGGCAAGGACAGCGGCTCCGGCGATGCCGGCAAGTCCGACGGGGGCGACGCGGGCAAGACGGACGGCGGCGGCGGCGATGCCGGTCCGACGACGAAGCTGTTCTACGCGGGAGACTTCGCCGACAACGTCACGAACGTGATCGGCCGTGCGCTCGTCCCCGTGGGCGGAGGTGCCGCGACGACCGGGACCGTCGCGACCAACTCGACGGTCTTCGCGCTCACGCCCGACGGAACGAAGCTCGTGTTCGCTTCGGACAAGGACGTCAAAGACCGCTTCGATCTCCACGTCGCCAATGCCGACGGGACGGGCGACGTCGTCCGCGTGACGATGCCGGCGGCGCGAAAGGTCACCGACGTCGCGATCTCGCCCGACGGCGCGTCGATCGCGTACATCGCCGACGGCGAGACCGCGGGCCAGTCGGACGTCTACGTGGTCACCCTCGCGGGCGCGAGCGCGCCGGTGCTGGTGAGCCCGAACGGCACGCGCGCGAACGTCGACCTCGACGCGCAGGCGATCGCGTGGTCGCGCGACTCGAAGTACGTCGCGATGAGCGGCGACTTCACCACCGACAAGAAGAACGAGCTCTACGTGGTCGACGTCACCGCGGGGACGCCGGTTGCGGTCGCGGCGCTCGCCGACGCCGACATCCCGGCGCCGCCCGGCACCGGCACCGCGGGCGTGAGCACGGGCCTCGCGCCGATCTGGACGAGCGGCGGCAAGGTCTGCGCGAAGGCCGATCTGTCGGGCGCGTCGCCCGCCGTCTTCCGCCTCTACTGCGCGAACGCGAACGGCACCGGGTTCGCGACGCCGATGAACTTCCCCGCCGCGCCCGCGCAGGTCGGGACGTACGGCATCTCGCCGGACGGCGCGACGATCGCGTTCAGCGCCGACAGCGCCGCGGCCGCCAACGCGTACGAGGTCTTCACCATGCCGGCGGACGACACGGCGGCGCCGACGCGCGTCACCTCCGGCACGATCGCGGCGCCCGCGGGCTTCCGTGGACCGGACTTCTCGACGCCGCTCCGCTTCAGCCCCGACGGGACGAAGATCGCGTTCATGGGCGATCTGCTCGTCGACAACCGCTACGAGCTCTTCGTCGTCGCCGCGAACGGCACCGCGACGGAGAAGCGCGTCGCGCTCGTCGGCACGAACGGCGACGACGCGCGTGACATCCGGAGCTTCGCCTGGGCGCCCGACGGCAGCGCGCTCGCGTTCGTCGCCGACCATCGCAAGGACAACGACTTCGAGGTCTTCCGCACGCTCGACGTCACGACGGCCGATCAGGCGCCGATCCTCGTCCAGGCCGTCGTCACCGGCGGCGACATCGTGGACGGGAGCCCGCTCGACTGGCGCCCGTGACGCGCCGGACCTAGCGATTCACGCGCCTCTCGGTGCTACATACCCCCCATGGGGGACGGCCCTCGATCGAGCTCGAGCGCAGACGGGGCGGCGCCGCCGTTTCCCGTCTCGCTCGATCATCTCCCCGTGGCGGCGCTCGCGACGCGCGACGGCGTGTTCGTCGCGGTCAACCGCGCGTTCGTCGACCTGACGGGCTGGCAGGCCGGGGACCTGCTCGGGAAGACGCTGCCCGACGTCCTCAGCCGGCTCGTCGCGCCGAGGGACCGCGCGGTGCTCGAGCGTCTCTCGAAGAACCGCACCTCGTCGGATCCGCGGACGCAGGGCTGGCTCTGGTGCCGGGTGGTCCCGCCCGGCGGCGGCGCCGAGCGCCCGGTGCGGGTCGAGTGGCGCCTCGACGAGAACGGCCGCGACACGCTCGTGTTCCTCGTCGACGCGCGGCCGGAGATGTTCGGCCAGGAGGTGACCGAGGCGCTCGCGCGCGTGGGCGGCGTGCTCTCGCGATGCGCCACGGAGAACGACGTGCTCGAGCAGGCGATCGACGCGCTCGCCTCGCATGGCTTCACCGCCACCGTGCTCCTCATCGACGAGCACGATCCGCTGCTCCGCTACGGACCGAGCCGCGACCCCGCGCGTCCGCGCAGCCGCACGACCATCGACTCGTTCCCGCGACCGCCGAAGGAGATCCTCGAGCGCCTCAATCCGGGCTTCATGGATCGCCGCACCGCGTTCTTCCAGGACGGCCTGCGCGTGGTGCGCGAGGCCTACTCCGAGCCCGTCGCCGAGCGCCTCCTGGCGTACGTGCCCGCCACGCGCATGGTGCAGGCGCCCATCTTCCTCGGCGATGCCCCGTACGGCGCGCTCGTCGTCACGAGCGACGCGCTGAGCCCGCTCGTCGCCACGGCGCTCGATCTCTTCGCCGAGCTGGTCGGCGCCGCGCTCGAGACGGTGCGGCTACGTCGCGAGCGCGTCGAACGCGAGCGGCTCGCGGCGCTCGGTGAGGCGGCCGCGGTGATGGCGCACGAGGTCCGCAACCCGGTCGGCTCGATCATGAACGCCCTCGCCTTGCTCGAGCGCGAGCGACGGGCGTCCGCCGGCAGCGAGGCGCTGCTCGCCATCATCCGCGAGGAGACCGCGCGTCTCGAGCACCTCGTCAGCCAGCTGCTCGAGCTCGGCCGCCCGCTCCTGCCGCGTCCCCATGCCCACGGCATCGAGGAGCTCTCGCGCCGGGCGGTCCGCCTGCTCGAGAGCCGCGGCGAGGTCCGCGCGCGTGCGATCGAGCTCCCGCAGACCGAGGGCACCGTCGCCTGGGTCGATCGCGATCTCGTGGAGCTCGCGTTCGTGAACGTCCTGCGGAACGCGCTCCAGTCGACCGCGAGCGACGGCATCGTCCGCATCGCCGTCGCGCCCGGCGCGTCCTCGGTGAAGTGGACGGTCGAGGACGACGGCCCCGGCATCCCGGAGGAGGTCGCGAAGCGTCTCGGTCAGCCGTTCGTCACCACGCGCGCGACGGGCACCGGCATGGGGCTCGCGGTCGTCCATCGGATCATGGACGCGAGCGGCGGACGCATCTCGGTCGACCGCGCGAGCCGCGGCGGCGCGCTCGTCACCCTCGAGCTTCCGCTGCCGCCGGCGAACGACACGCCCACAGACCGATGATCGCGAGGAGCGCGAGGTTCGCGAACAGGAGCGGCGCGAAGGCCGGCGCCCCGAAGACGAAGCGATCCCGGAGCGACGTCATGGAGTGCTCGCCGAGGTTCGCCGCGACGTGCAGCGTGGCACCGGCGAGGCCGACGACGATCTGGAGGATCATCACGACGACGCACGTGCGCACGAAGCCCGGCGCGATCGCGGGCGCGCGCGCGAGGGCGAGCGCGAGGAATGCGACGGCGTAGGCGGCGGCGCCGACCGGGATCCACTCGCTGGCGTGGAAGAAGCCGTTCTGCGCGTGATCGAGCAGCGAGAGGAGGAAGTTGCCGCAGAACCCTCCGAGGGCGAGCAGGAGGATCCATCCGCCGAAGGCCGGCGTCTCCGCGTCCTTCGTGTGGACCAGGAGGAGGAGGAGGCCCACGCCGACGTACGAGACCGGCGCGACGAACGGCGCCGAGTACACGAGGTCGTGCAGCGTCTGCTTCTCGAAGAAGCCGCTCTCGAGGTGGAGGATCATGCCGACGACCCCGACGAGGATCGCGCAGACCGCGACGAGCCGATCGAGCACCCGGACGAGCGGGCGGGTGCTGCCGAACGCGCCGGGCAAGAGGAGCGGCGTCGCGACCGCGGAGAAGACGATCGGCGCCCACTCGATGCGCCGGGCGAAGTCGTTCGCGAGATGGGCGATGACGATGTCGACGCCGAGGAAGCCGATGTTCGCCGCGGCGAACACCTGCACCGCGCGCCGCGGCGTCGGCACGAGCTTCTGGAGGATGCGCCCGAGCATCACTTCGCGTGCGCCGCCTTCGCCGCGCGCAGCTCGGCGTCCGCGCGATCGAGCTCGACCCGCAGCTTCAGCAGCTCGTAGTTGCCGTGCCATTGCACGAAGTCGGCGCCGCCCATGAACGCGCCGTGCTTCGCGGTGCGGCCGTAGTAGTGCCAGAGATCGAACTCGGTGAACTCCACCGGCTCGTCGAACGGCGCCGGCGTGAGCAGGCCGTCGGCCCTCATCTTCGTGACGACGTCGGTCGCGCCCTTCACCTTCTCGTTCGTCGCGACGAGCACCGCCTCCGCCTTCGCGTAGAAGTCGTCGATCCGCGGGCGCGTGTGGCACTTGAGGCAGACCTCCTTCATCTCGGCCTGGGCGCGATCTCCGTTCGGGCGCTTCGTCGAGACGGGCGCGAACAGGTAATAGGAGAGGCGCTCGGTCGGATCGTGCGTGACCTTCATGCCCTCGAGCCCGCTCATGTGGCAGGTCGCGCAGGTGGGCACGGACATGTCCGCGGTCGTGAGGTGCTTCGGATCGGCCGCGAGGTTGAAGCGCTCGCGCTGCGCGGCGAACAGGGCGCCGTGCTTGGACTCGCCGTAGATCTCGATCTGCGAGTGGTCCGGGCCCATGTGGCACTGGCCGCACGTGCTCGGCTCGCGGGCGAGCGCGAGCGACGCCGCGTGCCGGGCGTGACAGTTGGTGCACGTGCCGAACGAGCCGTCCGCGTTCGGCTTGCCGATCGCATGACAGGCGTTGCACCCGCTCGTGAGCGCCGCGGGTCCTTCCATGAGCCCGATGGTCATCGGCGGACGGTCGACCCAGCCCTTGTGGTAGCGCTCGCCGAGCTCCTTCTGCTCGGGGGTCATGTCCTTCGCGCCGTTCACCGCCGCCCACGACGGCGCCGCATGGCGGCTCCGCGCGAACTGCTCGTACTCCGTCGCGTGGCACTGCGCGCAGTTCTTCGCCGTCAGCGACTTCGCGATGGTGAAGCCGCGGTGCTCCATGCTCTGCTGGCCCTCGAGCGGACGGTGGCACTCGAGGCAGTTGATGCCCTTCGCCGCGTGCTTGCTCCGCTCGTACTGCGCGATGATCGCGGACGTCTCGCGGCGATGGCACTCGGCGCACTTGCCGGTCGCCTCCACGAGCGCGGGCGTCGGCTGGGCGCGCTCGACCGCGGGTCGCTGCCGGTTGATCAGGAAAGCTGCGACGACGAGCGCCGTGCCGAGGACGACGGCGATGAGGACCGAGCGGAACTGCATTTCCGGTGCACCTTCTTCGCTCGGCGCCGAAGGAGCAAGCGCGAAATCACCGATGCGTCAGCGGCGAGAGCCTGGATTGTCCGCGTGGAACGCCTCGTCGTGCGCGTCCGCCGGAGGCTTCGCGCCCGCGTACGTCTCGGCGAACGTGCGCAGGATCTCGTCGAAGGGCAGATCGAGATACACACCGCGCTCGCGCACGTACTCCATGTGCCGCCGGCCCTGGCCGTCGAATGCCTGGAGCAGCGCATCGTGCTCGCCGTCGAGCTCGAGGGGCGGGACGCCGAAGCGCGCGCACAGCTCCGCGTTGAACGCCGGCGTCGCCTTGACCGGCCGCCCGTCGATCCACAGCTCGACCCAGCCGTGGAACACGAAGAGGTCCGACCCGCCCATCGACGCGCGGAGCTTCTCGCTCGAGAGGTGGTTCTTCACGTCGGAGAACCCGAGCCGCGCCGGGATGCCGGCGGCGCGCGCGGCCGCGCAGAGGAGCACCGCCTTCGGGATGCAGTACGCGCGCTCGCGCTGGAGGAGCGTGCTCGCGACGTACTCCGCGGGATCGAGCGAGAGGGTGTACGGGTCGTAGCGGAGCCTCTCGCGTACCGCGCGGAAGAGGCGCGACGCGCGCTCGCGATCGTCCTTCGCGCCCGCACACACGTCCCGCGCGAAGGCGACGACGTCCGGATGATCGGAGTCGACGAACCGACCGCTCTCGAGGAGCGAGCTGGGCGACGCTGGATTCGACGGCACCGGATCACCGTAGCAGCGAGGCGCCCCGCCCGGGCGCTGGTGGCTCGGTCACGGCTGGAGGAGGAACGGCGTCATCACCGCGCTCCGGCACTGCCAGTTGAAGCTGCGGAGCTGGCCGACCTCGCCGCGCGTACCGAAGCCGGTCACGAGCTGATCCGCGGCCGTGCGCAGCGCGGCGTCGGTCTTGCCGCTCGCGTACCACGCGAGCGCGACGACGTACGCGCTCTCGCCCCAGTGCTCCTCGTAGTCGTCGACCTCGTCGGTGGTGACGCCGGCGCCCGCCCAGTAGAACGGCTTGCCGGCGGCGTCGCGTCCCTGCTTCGCGACGAACCGACCGAGGCGCACGAGGCTCGCGCGCGCCGCCTGCGCGCCGGCCGTGTCGCCCGATCGCGCGACCCGATCGGCGTACGCGTCGAGACCGTCGGCGAGGATCGCGCTCATCCACGGGCTGCACCCGAAGTAGCCGTAGCTCTCGCCGTGCGCCTCCGCGCTGTGCGCGAAGCAGCGCTCGTCGGCGTTCGCATAGCCCACCGGATAGGTCGCCTGGAGATCGAGGTACGCGCGCACCGCCTCGCTCGCCCATCCGGCGAACGTGCTCGCGCGATCGTCGGAGACCGCGGCCGCCCACTCGTAGGCGAGGAGCGCGAACCCCGCATGCCGCTCGGTCCAGAAGTCCGCGCCGCCGGCGTAGCCGGGCGACGTCCACAGGTCGTGCGCGCGGATCGCCACGTTCTCCGCGGCCTCGCGGAACCGATCGTCACCGGTGAGGAGGTAGTGGAGCGCGAGGCCCTGGGCGTAGTGGTACTTCAGATCGGCGGACGCGCCGGGGACGGCGATGCGCGTCGCGCTGCCGGTGCCGGAGATCCCGGCGCGGTACATCGCGGTCTCCACGTACGCGGAGCGGAGCGCGGCGATCGCGCCCGTGCGCTGGTAACCGCGGTAGAACGCGGTCGGTCGATCGTAGAGCCAGCTGCCGGCGTCGGCCTTCAGCGGATTGAACGCCGTCGTCCCCCAGCGGCCGTAGTCGCAGAGCCGATCCCACGCGGCGAGGCTCGTGCCCGCGACCTGCGCCGGCGTCACCGCCGGGCCCGCGATGCGGCTCGTCGCGAGCCACGACGCCGGCAGCACCGCCCACACCGCGGGGCCGCTCGTCCCGTCCGCGACGACGAGCGTCTGCTCCACCGGCACGAGCGGGAGCGCGCCGGCCGACGCCGCCTCGCCGAGGCTCACCTCGACGGTGGTCGCCGCGAGCACCGCGAGATCGA